>CADECW010000047.1:0-26753 GCA_902825855.1 uncultured Rhodospirillales bacterium
AGCGCTGCCCTCCGAAGGCAGAGGTCGTGAGTTCGAATCTCGCCGGGTCCGCCAATTTCTCCCATATTTCCAATCACTTAGCAAGAGCGCATTTTGTTCTCGTGGCGCTCGGATTGGCCGCGGAAGCACTGCGGAAGCAGTCGGACGCGTGTTGTGGCGTAGCGAAGCGCACTACATCGCAGCTTGGTTGTGACGCGGACCCGATGAAGTCGCGTTGCCACGATGCGCGCATTCGGTAGCCATCAAAGCCGAGCTGGGTTGGAAGGTCCGTCGTGACGCACCTTCGTTCTCGCCGTTGATCCGCTCGGCGGCTTCGGCAGGGCGCATTTCATCTTCGCCTTCGCATCCCGTGCGTCGTGAGGCAGGACTGAGAGCGTATGCTTGTCTGCAAAAGTGCAGGTCGCGCTCGACCGGAAGGCCAAGCTTGCTCTGCACGCTTTGCAGCTCCTGAAGCTGACGAAACCTCGCGCGCGTTGCATAGTCTTGCGCGCGGTCCCGATCGATTTTCCTCCGGCAGCTTTGATGCCATCCCAGCTAGACGGACTTTTAGGCCGCAACTGTAGCGGAGAAGTCGCCTCTTCTGACGCGAGCGTGAAGCTCCTCCTCTGTCGTTCCAGTCCCTGCGGGATGCGTTCTGCTCCCTGCTCCGCTTCCGCCGCGCCCGACACGAACGGTCCGGGCTCGCCGGCCTCAAAGAGATGGAGAAAACAAGAAATCGATCGTTCACCTCCGCCGCCGAGGGCGGCACGAGCTTTACGGGCGTCAGCGTCTACTGGCTGATGGTGTTCGCCATCGCGATCATCAATGACGGCGAGCGCCGCGAGATGAAGCGCACAAGAAACGTATTCATCCCGTCTTGCGGCCCGTGCCGCCGCTAGCTGCGGACGCTCCGCCCTCTTCCGGAGCCGGAGCCTTTCCGGTTCGCGCGGCCGCCTTGGTGTGTCCCGCCAGCCAGTTGCGGATGTCCTCGACCGGCGGCGGGATGGCGGTTCCCTCTTCCAGTGAGATCAAGCGGGCCCGCGTCGGTTTGCCCGTGTTCGGAAACTTCTGGCAAAGCTTCTGATAGTTCTCTTCGCCCAAGGCCTTGCCTGCCTCGTCCTCGTTTTTTGCACCGAAGGCCGATGAGTCCTCATCATAAACGATGCCTGTCTCCGACATCGGCAAACCGCAATCCGGTTCCGCCCGCTGCTCTCAACAATGTCAACCTTTGGACGGCTTGAATTGCTGGTCTGCCGTGTGGAGCTTGGCTAACCTCAAATCCGCTTGTGAAAGCGAACGGAGTCTTGCGGTCATCATCGACATGATCTCAGTTCGTGGCCTTCTTCGCCAGCGACAGCACCAGCTCGAGCGCTTCCTTGCCGGGCAGGCCCTTCTTGTCGGTTTCAGCCACCCACTGGTCCCACACCGGCCTTCCTGCGGTGGTGATCAGCTTCTCGCGCATCTCGGGCGAGACCTTGATGACCTCGAGCTTGCGCTTCTCGAACAGCGGGAAGGCTTTCTTGTCCGCCTCTTCGTAGGCCTCGCGCTGCAGCCGGTAGGCGTCCGGCCTCGCTTCTTCCAATATCTTCTTGTACTCGTCGGGCAGCGCCTTCCACGCCGTCTGGCTGAGCACGAGCGAATTGTGGACGACGCCGAGCTGCATGCCGAGCGTGTACCACTTCGATACTTCGTGCAGCTTGTACGCCGTGAAACTGTAAGCGAAGGGGAATGACGCCGCCTGGAACATGCCGCGTTCGAGGGCGGTGTAGACCTCCGGCGCCGAGACGGACACCGGCACCGCGCCCAGAAGCTTCATGGCTTCGCCCAGGCCGCCCAGGGCGCGCACCCGCATGCCCCTCCAGTCCTCCAGGTTGCGTGGCGGCTTGCCGGTTCCCATGAATTCGTACTGCGGCAGCAGGATGGTCATGAAATGCATGCCGTTCCAACGCGACAGCTCGTCGGCTACCGGCTTCCAGGTCTGGTAGCCGTCCTGCACCTTCTGCTGGGAGACGAGGTCCGGGATCGGCAGGAACGGCATGTCGAGCACGCCCTGAATCGGGGTCTTGGCGGGCGCGTAGGAGTAGGCGACGAATGCGCCCTGGAAGGCGTCGACCTTCAGCCCGTCGAGCATGTCCTTCGCCTCGCCGAGCTGCTCATTGTATTTCAGGTTGATGATGAAGTTGCCGTTGCTCTTCTCCTTGGCGACCTTCGCCAGGTGCTCGAAGGTCACGGTCACCGCCCGCGGCGGGCCGTAGAGCGCGAAGTTCCAGGTGACCTTGTCGGCGGCATCGGCCGGCGCGGCGGCCAGCATGCCAAGTCCGAGGACGACAGACAGCGATAGCGCTCGATACATGACCACTCCTCCTGTTCAGTCTGTGCTTTCGACGATGAAGGTGACGATCTCGGGGAACGCCGTCAGCACGCCGAGCGTGATGATGTCGGCGAAGATGAAGGGCCACACGCCCTTGAAGATGTCGCGCACGGAAATGTCGGGCCGCACGCCGTTGACGACGAACACCACCAGTCCGACGGGCGGCGACAGCGAAGCGATACCTGAAAGCTTGACCAGCACGATGCCGAACCAGATCGGGTCGTAGCCCAGCGCCGAGATCACCGGGAAGACCACCGGCAGCGTCAGCAGGAACATGCCGATGCCTTCGAGGACCGTGCCGAGGACGAAGTACAGCAGATAGATCGCCAGCAGGATCGCGAGCGGCGGCAGGGCGAGGTCGGTCACCCAGCGGGAAACCTCCTCGGGCATGCCCGAGAAGCCCAGGAAGCGCACGAAGATCAGCACGCCCCAGATCACCGTGAAGATCATCACCGTGAGCTTCGCGGAATCGAGCAGGCACTGGCGCAACTCGCCGCGCTTGATACCGGCCTTCAGCGCGAAGGCGAACACCGAGAAGGCGCCCAGCGCGCCGGCTTCGGTCGGGGTCGCCCAGCCGAAATACATGCTGAGGAAAATGATCAGGATGACCAGGAAGATGGGCGTGGTGCCGGGCAGCGACTGCGCGCGTTGTGGCCAGGTGTAGCCCCTGATGCGCGGCCCGAGCTCGGGCTGGCGCCAGCAGCGCCAGGTGATGATGACGGCGTAGACGAACGCCGAGAAGATGCCCGGCACGAAGCCTGCCACCAGCAGCTTGCCAATCGACTGCTCGGTGATGATGCCGTAGACGACGAGCAGCGTGCTGGGCGGGATCAGCGAATCGAGCGTGGCGCCGGCCGCGCATACGCCTGCGGCCAGGCGCTTGTCGTATTTCGCTTGCAGCATCTCGGGGATCGCCACCTTGGCGAACACGGCGGCGGCCGCGCTGCTTGCGCCCGAGACCGCCGAGAAGCCTGCGACCGCGAACACGGTGCCTGTGGCGAGGCCTCCGGGCAGCCAGCCGAACCAGCGGCGGGCCGCCTCGAAGGCGCTTTGGGTGATGCCGGCGTAGTAGGCCAGGTAGCCGATCAGGATGAACATCGGCAGGACCGATAGCGTGTAGTTGGCGCCGGCCGTATAGGGCGCGATGCCGGCGGTGCGGATCCCGGCATCCCAGCCGATCATCGAGACCAGGCCTGCCGTGCCGACCAGCGCGCCTGCGAAGGCGAACCGCACGCCGGCGAAGCACAGCGCCAGCAAGGCAACGATTCCGATGCCACCGATCGCGAGCGGGCTGAGCTCGATCATCGGCCCTGCTCCCGGTTCAATTCCTCGCGACCGAGCGCCTCGGCGATCTCGTCCTGCACCTGCGTCTCCAGCGTGATCAATTTCGGCACCGCGACCGGCTGGGCATCCGGATGGGCGATCATGCGGAGGTAACCGCAGATCTGCAGTGACAGACGCAGCCACAGCACACTCAGCGCCAGGGGCACCATCAGCTTGGCGGGCCAGGTCGGCAGGCGGATGTCCATCGTCGAATCGCCGATCGACCAGGCCCGCAGGAAATTGGTGAAGCTGGCATAGATCAGGATGGTGATGATGGCGATCGCCAGGACGACGCCGAACAGCTCGATCTTCCAGCGGACCTCGGGCCGCCAGCCGATCGTCAGGTCCATGCCGATGTGGCTGCCAAGGCGCTGGGCATAGGCGATCCCCAGGAAAGCAAACAGCGACGAGGCCTGCTCGATCCAGTCGATGTAGCCGTAGATGGCGAAGTCGAAGACGGTGCGGCCGATGATCTGCGCCACGCCCACGAACATCAGGAAGAACACGGCGAGCGCCGCGATCAGGTTAAGACTGTCCTCGACATGCGACAGCCCCGCATCGGCGAGGCGCAGCCACTGTGGAGGCGATTCGGCACGTCCGTCGGCGGGCATTCAGTGCAAGCCCCGACCGGCGCCGCGGGCGCGCGATTCCATCTTTCGTTCCTTCCCGGCGCGGCGTGGGGTCTCAATCGGACCACCATCGTTACCCGCCAAGTGGACACGTTATGCCAAGTCGCGGAAGGCCATCAACCCTATGGGCGTGCATTCCTCTTGCGGAGAAGCCTCCTGTACTTATAATATATCATGCTTACTATTTATGGTGGATGCCGACATATGCATGACCCCGACCAAAGCGTTGGCTTTCTTGTGAACGACCTGGCGCGGCTGCTACGACGGAACTTCAACCGCCGGGCACAGGAACTCGGGCTATCTCAAGCTCAATGGCAGGCGCTTGCCTATTTGTCCCGACAGGAGGGCGTGAATCAGGTCACTTTGGCCGAGAGTCTGGAGGTCCAGCCGATGACGCTAGTCCGCCTGATCGACCGGCTGCAGGAGGCCGGCTTAGTCGCACGCCGACCCGATCTCGACGACCGCCGGGCTTTCCGTCTCTATCTGACCGCTGCCGGCTTGCTGCGTCTCGAGGGCATGTGGGCTCTCGCGGCCGAGACCCGTGAAGAAGCTATGGCCGGAATGTGTGACGGCACGAAGCAGGTGCTCATCGATGCCCTGCGCCACATGAAGCGCAACCTCATTGAGGCCGAAAGCGAAGACGACAGCATTGGCGGGAGACCGGAGAGAGCCTTCTCGAATGCAGCAGGACGCAACTGAGCGGCCACGCCGTATCGGCGGTTTGGACAAAAAGGTTCCCTCAAGCCAGCAGGCCGAGCCGAACTGGCGGCCTCCTCGATTGGCCGCGCCGCGCCGCTGGCTGCGGCGCTTCCTGCTGCTCCTCGGCCCGCTGGTAGTGGCGATTGTCGGCGGCTACTTTTATGTGACGGGCGGCCGCTACGTTAGCACGGAGAATGCTTACGTGAAGGCAGATAAGGTGATGATCGCCACGGAAGTCTCCGGCCTTATCGGTGAGGTCTCGGTGCGCGAGAATCAGCGTGTGGCCATGGGCGATGTGCTATTCCGTATCGACGACCGGCCCTATCATATAGCGTTGGCCGAGGCGGAGGCGCGGCTTGCCGGCCTGCGCGACGAGATCGAAAGCCTGAAGGGCAGCTACCGGCAGAAGCAGGAGGAGCTGGCGCTTGCCCGGACCAACCTGGCTTTCGCCGAGACCGAGTTCGAGCGGCAGTCCAAGCTGGTCGTCAGCGCCGTCATTTCCCGCAGCAAGCACGATGCCGCCCGCCACGACTTCGACGTGGCCCGGCAGCGTATTCGGGTCACGGAGCAGGAGCTGGCGCAGATCCAGGCACAGCTTGCCGGGGACCCGGACATCCCGGCGGAGCGCCACCCGCGATTCCTGGCAGCAAAGGCGGCTGTCGATCGTGCCGCTCTCGACCTCAAACGAACCATCGTGCGCGCGCCCTTCGCGGGTATCGCGAGCAACACCCCGCAGGTCGGCCAGCAGGTCATCGGAAACGGCCCGATGAGCAGCCCGGTGATGAGCCTCGTCGCCTACACCGGCCTCTGGATCGAGGCGAACTTCAAGGAAACTGATCTGGCCCATGTCCGCCCCGGCCAGCCGGTGACGATTTACGTGGACACTTATCCCGACCGCGAGTGGCAGGGGATTGTCGAAAGCCTCAGCCAGGCGACGGGCGCGGAATTTTCCGTCATCCCGCCCCAGAACGCCACCGGCAACTGGGTCAAGGTGGTGCAGCGCATCCCTGTGCGTATCGCCGTCGAGACGAGCGGCCGGGATCCGCGGTTGCGCTCCGGCATGAGCACGACAGTCGAAATCGACACCGGGCATCGCCGGCCGGTCCCTAGCTTCGTGCGGACCGCGCTCTCTTGGATCGGCGTCTCGCACAACGTCGCTGCCCAGGCGGAACCGAGCCGATGAAGGAGTCCAGAGCCGCGAGCAGGCCGTTCGAACGCGGCCTGATCACTGTCTCCATCATGCTGGCAACGATCATGCAGGCGCTGGACACCACCATCGCAAACGTCGCGCTGCCGCACATGCAGGGCAGCATGTCGGCTACCCAAGACCAGATCTCGTGGGTCTTGACCTCCTACATCGTCGCGGCCGCGATCATGACCCCACCTACCGGTGTGCTGGCCGCTCGCCTGGGACGCAAGCGGCTGTTTGCGGTCATGGTGACCGGCTTCACCATCGCCTCGATGCTATGCGGCGCGGCTTCGTCGCTCGTCGAGATCGTGCTCTATCGCCTGTTGCAGGGAGCCTTCGGCGCCGGGCTTGTACCACTCTCGCAGGCCGTCCTGCTCGACACCTACCCGCCCGAGAAGCACGGCTCAGCCATGGCCATGTGGGGCGTCGGAGTAATGGTGGGCCCCATCCTCGGACCCACTCTCGGCGGCTACCTTACGGAGACCTACGACTGGCGTTGGGTTTTCTACATCAATCTGCCGTTCGGCATCTTAGCGCTCATCGGCATCCTCGCCTTTGTACCGGAAACACCCCGTGACCGGCGCCGCGGCTTTGACTTCTTCGGCTTCGCCCTCTTGAGCCTCTCCATCGGCGCGTTGCAGATGATGCTCGACCGCGGCGAGTCTCAGGACTGGTTCGCCTCGACCGAGATCGTGGTCGAGACGGTGCTCGCGGGTCTCTTCCTCTACATGTTTCTGGTGCACATGTTCACGGCGCGCGAGCCGTTCCTCGAGCCCGCCCTGTTCCGAGACCGCAACCTCGCAGTGGGACTCTTCCTCATTTTCATGGTCGGCGTGATCCTGCTCGCCACCCTCGCCTTGCTGCCACCCTTTCTGCAGAACCTGATGGGTTTTCCGGTGCTCACCACCGGCTACGTGCTCGCGCCGCGCGGGGTTGGCACCATGATTGCGATGATCATCGTGGGCCGCCTGATCGGCAAGCTGGACACCCGCCTGCTGATCCTGCTCGGCATCGGCCTGACGGCGCTCTCCTTATGGGAGATGTCGGGCTTCACCACCGAGGTGCCGATTTCGACCATTGTCTGGACCGGCGTCACCCAGGGGCTGGGACTTGGCTTCATCTTCGTGCCGCTCAGCACCGTGACCTTTTCGACCCTCGCTGCCCACTATCGAAACGAGGGCACGGCCATGTACAGCCTGATGCGCAACATCGGCAGTAGCATCGGCATCTCGATCGTCGTCACGCTGCTCGCCCAGAACACCCAGATCAACCACGCCGCCATTGCGGACGTCATGACTCCGTTCCGTACCATGCTGCAGTCGCCCTGGCTGCCGCAAGCGTGGAACTGGCACACGATGTCGGGCGTCACGGCCCTCAACGGCGAAGTAACACGCCAGGCGGCGACCATCGCCTATCTCAACGACTTCACTTTTATGATGTGGGTGACGCTGCTATCGGCGCCGCTGCTGTTACTGCTCCGGAAATCACGAATGCCCGCGGTCGCGAAGCCTGCCGTGACGGAGTAAGACCGAAATAAGAGCGGAGGAGATTGGCAGCGACGACCGAGGTCGGCTTCTGGGGGCTGACAGCGGTCGAGGTCAGGACCCGCAAGATAACTCAGCCTTCGACCATACAGGCCGCGGCCTTCTGACTCACTTTCCTGACTCAGGAAGACTAGCATTACAGTTGCATGTTTCTTTTGAGGTTCGCGCGCTTGAGGTGAGCGCGGCGCGCGTCGGCCTGGTGGGCGCGGCGCCACAGTGACCACGCGATGATGTGGGTGGGTTGGATGCGCCGTTGAGCAAGCTTCCCGGAGATGCGGCGGATTTCCTGGATCGACCAGCGGATCAGGAACGCTTGGTCCGAAGACGCGGCAGCGTTTTTTGAGCGGCACGGCATTGGCGTGATGACGGATGACGGCCATCATGGCGAAGGCGAACATGGCGAGCGAGACATGGCGATGCCAGCCATGCCAGGAGCGGGTTTCGTTGTGATCGAGACCGAGTTCGTTCTTGGCGGCTTCGAAGCTGTCTTCGATGGCCCAGCGATGACCTTCCACCGAGACCAGCTTTTCCATGGACGCGCCCTTGGAGCACCAGGTGGAGAAGAAAGCGAGCTCGCTGTCGGCGATGCTGCGGCGGATCATGGGTCCCCGTGTCCACTTGCCCTTGAGGGCGCTGTTGTATTCGCCGGCATGGATCGGCCAGTTCGAGACAAGCCCAGTCGTACAGGCGCGGTCCTTTGGTTCCTTCGCCGGACGACAAGCGCCGCCAGGCGTTCTTGGGAAGGGCTTGCGCAATCTTCGCCGCGGTGCCCCGAACAAATTGCTTCTTGCCCCAAGAGTTGAATACATGGTTGGCGGCAACACCCAGAACGTAACCCTTGCCCGCCTAGCGGAGCATCGTCTCGATGTCGCCCGTGCCATACACGCTGTCCGCTGCAACGAAGGAGAACGGCACCCTGGCGGCGATGGCGCGTGCAATCATCCGGCGCGCAATCTGCGGCTTGGTCGCAAAGTCCACACCCTCCGGCACATGCGCCGCCTTCAGTCGCTCGGGATCGTCCGTCCATTCTTTCGGCAAATAAAGCGCCCGGTCGATGAAGGCATGGCCGTGGCGCGACACGTAGGAGGCGAACACGCCGATCTGGCAATTGGTGATCTTGCCCGCCGAGCCCGTGTACTGACGCGCAACTCCGCACGAGGCTTTGCCCTGCTTCAGAAAGCCGGTCTCATCGATGACCAAGACTGCTTCCTCGTCGGCCAGCGTTTCCAGCGCGTAATCTCGCACGATGTCGTGCAGCGCATCGGCGTCCCACTGGCCGCGGCCCAGGATCGCCTGTTGCCGCCACGGGCCGGGATCGCCCGCCGCCTCCGCCCGCATCCAGCCCGTCTTGCGCGGCTCGCTCCCCAACAGCCCGTCCAGAAACTGTGCCGAGGGCTCGCCAATAGGCCGCTCAAACCGCGACGTTGTCGATCAGCCGAGTGCGGCCAAGCCGGGCCGCCGCTGCAATCCGCGCCGGGCCGGCGACACGTTCGATCGGCGCGAGGCTTTCAGCATCGACGACATCGAAGTACTCGACCTTGTCGAATCCTGCGGCAAGCAGCGCCTGCGCCGACTCCGCGGCCGCCTTGGCGCACGGCGTGCGGCCGTCCCGTACATTGGCCGCGAGCGCCGTGAGCTCGCGATACATCGCAATGGCAATCTTGCGTTCTTGGGGTGAGAGGTAGCGGTTGCGCGACGACATGGCGAGCCCATCGGGCTCGCGGATGGTCGGCATGCCTATGATCTCGATGGGCATGGCAAGATCGTGCGCCATGCGCTTCAGCACCTGGAGCTGCTGATAGTCCTTCTCGCCAAAGTAGCCGCGGTCGGGCATGGCCATTATCAGGAACTTGCACACGACAGTGGCGACGCCCTGGAAGTGGCCAGGCCTGAAGGGCCCGCACAGCCCCTCGGTCAGGCCAGCCACCATCACGGTCGTGAGCTGCGGGCCCGGGTACATCTCCTCCACACCAGGCGCATAAGCGATACGGCAGCCCGCCGCCTCAAGCTTGGCGAAGTCGCCCGCCTCGTCGCGCGGATAGGCGGCGAAATCCTCGTTCGGTCCAAACTGCGTCGGATTGACGAAGATCGAGGCGACCGGCACGTCGCCGCGATCGAGCGCACCCTGCACCAAGCTCGTATGGCCCTCGTGCAGCGCGCCCATGGTCGGGATCATGCCGATAGTGCGGCCGGCAGCACGGAACTCGCCGACCGCATGGCGCAGATCGGCAACGGTCCGAACGACGGTGAGATCTTTCATGCCGTCCATCCTCGTACGCTACGCCCGTAGGGGCATGCCGTTCGGTCCTGTCGCCTAGCCCGTCCGAGGACGACGTTAGCTCACGGCGTTGCCGCCCCTTGCCAGCAGCGCGCCGGACAAGGGTGGCGCCGCGGAGGTGAGGACGATCCCCTCGTAGCCTTTCTGCGCGACCTCGGTGATGCGGGCCACGTACTTCGGAGAGCCGCCGTTGTAGACGAAGTAGCGGATCCTGCCGTGCTCGTGGCCGGGGACGTTCGAGTTGTAGCCGGTGAACCAGGACTTGGCCTTCCGCATCAGCATCGTCGCGTACATCTGCGTGACGTGGGCGGTCCAGCTTTCTTCCGCTTCGCGCGTCGCCTCGGCGCGTATGTAGCCGTGCTCCCACATATGCTCGAGCAGGTCGGTGCACCAGTTGACGCCGGTCTCAATGCCACGCGGGTAGTTGGTCGAGGCGGAGCCGCTCTGCGGCCCCGCCGGCATCAGAAGATTCGGGAAGCCATGGATGAGCATCCCGAGGAACGTCGACGGTCCGTCCTTCCACTTGTCGCGCAGCGTCTCGCCATCGACACCCCGGATGTCGATGTGATCGAAGGCGCCGGTGATCGCATCGAAGCCCGTGGCGTAGACGACGATGTCGAAATCGTAGTCGCGCTCGGTGGTGCGCAGGCCGGTCTCGGTCACTCGCACGATCGGCGTCTCGCTGATGTCCACGAGGTGCACGTTGGGCCGGTTGTAGGCCTCGAAGTAATGGGTCTCCATCGGGACCCGCTGGACGCCAAAGCCGTGATCCCGGGGAATCAGCTTCTCCGCGACCACGGGGTCCTTCACCCGCCGGCGGATGCGGTCCGCGATGTATTCGGAGAACTCCGCGTTCGCTTCCTCGTTGGTGAAGATCTCGCGGAAGTTCCGCAGCCAGATCGCGAAGCCGGGTTGGTCGTAGAGCCGGTCCCAAAGCTTGTGCCGCTCCTCGCGCGAGACCTCGTAGAAGCCGCGCCGGTCCGGCTCGTGCTCGAAGCCGCCCGGCGTGCGTGCGCAGGTCGCGAAAATCTCGTCATAGCGCGCGCGGATATCGGCCATCTCCGCTTCGGAGATCGGCCCGTTGTTCAGCGGGGCGCTCCAGTTGGGCCGTCGCTGGAAGACCGTCAGCTCGCCGACCTTGTCGGCGATTTCGGCGATCATCTGAATGCCCGTTGCGCCGGTGCCAATGACGGCAACGTTCTTGCCCGCCAGCTCGACCGGTTCGTGCGGCCAGTAGAAGGTATGGAACGAGCGGCCCTTGAAGCTATCCATGCCCTCGAATCGCGGCAGGGTTGGAATCGACAGCAGGCCCAGCGCCATGATCACGAACCGGCAGGTGAGTTCACGGCCATCCGCGATTTTCAGCCGCCAGAGATGGTGCGCCTCGTCGTAGTGCGCCGCCTCCACCTTCGCGTTGAACTGCATGTATTTGCGCAGGTCGAACTTTTCCGCGACATGGTTCAGATAGCGCAGATTCTCCGGCTGGCCCGAGAACCGCTCCTTCCAGTGCCACTCGTTCAGCAATTCCTTCGAGAACGAGTAGCCATAGGTGTAGCTCTCCGAGTCGAACCGGGCACCGGGATACCGGTTCCAGTACCATGTCCCGCCGAGATCGGGCGCGGCCTCGAGCAGCATGGCGCGTACCCCAAGGTCGGCCAGCTGCTTGATCTGATAGATCCCGGCCACGCCGGCACCGATGATGATGACCTCATAGTCCGGTTCGCTCCTGTCCCTCATTCTCCGCTCCTGTGCCGCCGCATTGACAAAGCCGGTGCCGCTGCTTCGGCTTCACGCACCGGCACCCTTTGCCGGGTCAACCTGAAGCCTTCGTACCCGCCCGCGGCGACGGCGTCGCAGCGCCGCTTGTAGGCGTCGAAGCCGCCGACATAGGGCATGAACACCCGCGGCTTGCCCGGGATGTTGGCACCGAGATACCAGGAGTTGGCGCGCGGGTAGAGCGTACCGTCGGCCACGGCATTGACGTGCCGCACCCAGGCGGCTTCGGCCTCGACCGTCGGTTCGATGCGATGGAGGCCATGTCGGCGCATGTGATCGAGGCAGCCGGCGATCCAGTCGGTGTGCTGCTCGATCGCGGCGATCATCTGCGTCTTCACGCCAGGGCTGCCCGGGCCGGTGACGATGAACATATTGGGGAAACCGGCAACCATCAGCCCGAGATAGGTCACCGGGCCACCGGCCCATCTGTCCGCCAGCGTGGCGCCGCCGGTGGTGCGGATGTCGATCTCGCGCAGCGCGCCCGTCATGGCATCGAAGCCGGTGGCGAAGACGATGGCGTCCAGTTCGTACGCCACGCCGCCGGCGGTACGCAGGCCGTTCGGTGTGATCTCCAGGATTGGATCGCTACGCACGTCGACGAGCGTGACGTTGTCGCGATTGTAGGTCTCGTAGTAACCGGTATCGAGGCACAGCCGCTTGGTTCCGATCGGATGATCCTTCGGCGACAGCAGTTCAGCCGTCCTGGGGTCCTTGACGATGCTGCGGATCTTCTCGCGCACGAACTCCGACGCGGTGTCGTTGGCTTCCTTGTTCACCAGCAGGTCGGTGTAGGTGTAGAGGAAACTGATGCTACCGCCTTCCTGCCACTTGGCTTCGTAGGCGGCGCGGCGCTCCTCGGGTGTCGCTTGCAGCGCCGACTTGGTCGGCTTCGGATAGCCGGCGATGGCGAATGGTGTGTCGTAGGCGGCGCGGCGGCGGTCCGGATACTCGGCCTTGTGCCGGCGCTCGCGCTCCGGATCCATCGGCGCGTTGCGCGCCGGCAGGCTGAAGTTCGCCGTGCGCTGGAAGACATGCAGGTGACTCGCCTGCCGGGCGATGATCGGGATCATCTGGATGCCCGACGAGCCGGTGCCGATGACCCCGACTCGCTGGCCGCCGAAATCGACGCCCTCATGCGGCCAGAGCCCGGAGTGGTACCACTTGCCCCGGAAGTCGCGTAGGCCCCTGAATTCGGGCACGCGCGGCGTCGACAGGTTGCCGGCGGCCATGATGCAGAAATGCGCCCGCACGACATCAGCGCTATCCGTCGTCAAAGTCCACTCGTTGGCTTCGCTGTCGAACAGCGCCGACGTCACGCGGGTGTTCAGCTGCACATCACGGCGCAGATCGAAGCGATCGGCGACGTGATTGATGTAGCGCAGGATTTCTGGCTGGGTGCCGTAGCGTTCCGGCCATTTCCAGGCCTGCTGCAGGTCGTCAGAGAAAGAGTAGGAGTACTCGAGGCTTTCGACGTCGCAGCGCGCGCCGGGATAGCGGTTCCAGAACCAGGTGCCGCCAATGTCGGAGCCGGCCTCGAAAGCGCGCACGCGCAGGCCCATGCCGCGCAGGCGGTGGATGGCGTACAGCCCGGCCAGTCCGCCCCCGACGATGGCGACGTCTAGTCGGGTCAAGGTACGCCCCTCAGGAAGGGTTGACGCGTCGGGCATACCGGATCCTCCGAGGGTTACATCCCGCGCATCACTGCGTTCGCGGGACCTTGTACCATATGAACGATCATTCATTAGAATTTATATTAGCGCCCGCAGCGAGGTGGCGCTACTCGGCTGACGCATGGCAGCACAGCGCTATGTTGCAGGGCGCCACGACACGTTCCGGATCGGCCGGCCGCGTCACCCGCCCCAGCTCCATTGAAGGTGCGACACGCGGCGCCAATCCCGAGGCGGCGCAGCAGTTCCTCCAAGAAGCCTCCCTCGATCGATCGGCACCACCGAGACATAGCGCCCGTCGATGCGTTCGTAGCAGTCGTAATCGGGAGCGCAGCCGCCATAGTCGCCGATCAGGTTAGACGGCGGCAAAGGCGGTGGGCCTTGCGTCCGATATGATGCAGCGCACCGGTCAGCGCGATGTAGTTGAGATCATGCCCGGCGGGCATGAACGACCCCTCCTGCCCCCAACCCGTCATGCGCCCGTAGGCAAGTCGCGGATTGCACGCGAGGCAGTCCGCAGGCCCGAGGCCGAGCCGCTCAGCGACACCAGGACGGAAAGCTTCGGTGAGCGCATCGGCCTCGGCCACGGGCGGCAGCGCGAGTCCGCGTGCGGGCGGTTGCTTAAAGTCAAGCGCTAGGGTCCGCC
This sequence comes from uncultured Rhodospirillales bacterium, assembly GCA_902825855.1. Classification (GTDB taxonomy): domain Bacteria; phylum Pseudomonadota; class Alphaproteobacteria; order Reyranellales; family Reyranellaceae; genus Reyranella. The sequence goes on from CADECW010000047.1 coordinate 14,102, forward strand.
GCCCGCACAGGGTGAGGTTGTACTGAGCGGCCGGCCAATCGATACGCAGCACGGTGGCGCCTGTGTCGGCCAGCAGCGTAGCCGCCATAGGCCGCGGGCCGATGCCCGCAAGTTCAATCACCTTCAAACTAGCCAGTGGACCCATGATTTCCTCCTGTGCTTGGCAGAGCTCCCCCCGCCCACCACCGATCGGCGAGTTTCGAAGCGACGTTCAGCAGGAACCCACCGAGCGGGCTTCTTGCCGTGAAGTCGGGGCCTTTGACAGCGACCGCACGTCGCGTTCAGCATGCCGAACAACGTACCGGATACGGCGCACCCGCCGCGGCCAGTCACAACGAGGAGGAAACGGGCGTGTCCTTTACCCTGACCGAGGAGCAACTCCAGGTCCGAGACCTGGTGCGTCGCGTCGCGCGCGAACGCGTGGCGCCGCGCGCCGCCGCCATCGACGCCAGCGGCGAATACCCGCAGGACATGTTCGACCTGCTGCGCGAGCTCGGCCTGTTCACCCTGCCCTTCCCACCCGAATATGGTGGCTTGGGCAGCACGCTCGCGGGCTGCCTCGCGGTCGAGGAACTGGGCCGGGTGTGCTACAATACTGGCTATCTGCTGGTTGTGCAGTGGGTGCCGCTTGGCACCATCCTCGCCGGCGGGACGCCCGAGCAGAAGGCGCGGTTGCTCCCCCGCCTCGCCTCTGGCGCGCTGCGCGCCGCCTTCTCGCTGACCGAACCGCAATCCGGCTCCGACGTCGCCGGCATCCGCACCCGCGCGCGATCCGACGGCGACGGCTTCGTGCTGAACGGCGGCAAGATCTGGTGCACCAACGCCGCGGTGTCGGACTTCGCTCTGGTCGGCGCGCGGCTCGAGCGCGACGATGGCCCAGGTGAGGTCAATTTCTTCATCGTCGAACGTGACCGCCCGGGCTTCCGCGTCGGCCGCAAGGAGGAGAAAATGGGCGCCCGCGGCGTCCCTTCCTCGGCGCTGTTCTTCGACGACGTGCGGCTGCCGAAGGAGAACCTGCTCGGCGGCGGCGCGGGCGGCTTCCGCTCGGTGATGGAGGCGCTGAACAAGTCCCGTCCCATCGTCGCCGCCCGCGCGGTCGGGCTGGCGCAGGGCGCGATGGACCACGCGATCGAGTTCGCGCGCGGCCGCCGCGCCTTCGGCGAGACCGTCTCAAACTACCAGGGCATCCGCTGGATGATCGCCGACATGGCGATCCAGATCGAGGCGGCGCGGCAGCTCACCTACGCCGCGGCGGCGGCGGTGGATGCCGGCAAGACGGGTCCCGAGATGGCGAGCCTCGCCGCCTCGGCTAAGTGCTTCGCCAGTGACGTAGCGATGAAGGTAGCGACCGACGCGGTGCAGATATTCGGTGCTTCCGGCATCTCGAACGAGTTCCCGATCAACCGCTATTTTCGAGATGCGAAGGTGGTGCAGATCATCGAAGGAACCAACCAGATTCAGCGCAATATCGTGGCGCGCAATCTCATCGGCAAGGCGGAGTGACGAGCATGGCCAAGGACGCGGGCCAGCGGGTCGCCCCCGGCGCGCTCGGTTACACCTTCGCCGAGGGACTGCCGATGCAGGCCACCCTGCCGCACACTGGCTTCGCCTTCCTCGGCTTGGACCTGAAGATCGAGCACCCGCTCTTCGCCAGCGACACCATCCATGTCAAGCTCGAGGTGATCGAGGCGCGGCTGTCGCAGAGTCGCCCCGGCGCGGCCTCGTGCGCACGCGCAACCGCGTCGTCAAGCAGTACGGCACCGTGGTTTTCACCCACACGCCGTTGCGCACGGTCAAGTGTCGTGGCGCCGGCGGGGCCTGAGGCGTGAGCGAGGCGGGCGGCGGGCCGCTGGCCGGCGTCAGGGTGATCGACCTGACGAGCGCCGTGCTCGGCCCGGTGGCGACGCAAATCCTCGGCGACATGGGCGCTGAGGGGGTGAAGGTAGAGCCGCCGCAGGGCGACACCATGCGCCAGGTCGGCCCGACGCGCGGGAGCGACATGGCGGTGATGTTCCTCAACATCAACCGCAACAAGCGCAGCGTCGTGCTCGACCTGAAGCGGGAACAGGCGCGTCGCGCGCTGCTGCGGCTTATCGACGGCGCCGACGTGCTCGTGCACAACATGCGGGTCGGCGCCGCTGAGCGGCTCGGCCTCTCCTATGCCGCGCTGGCGCCGCGCAACCCGCGGCTCATCCACGCCAGCGCCACCGGCTTCCGTAAGGATGGGCGGCATCGAGACCGCCCGGCCTTCGACGACGTGATCCAGGGTATGAGCGGCCTCGCCGCGCTGAACGCCATGCGCGACGGTGGCGAGCCTCGCTACGTGCCGAGCGCCATCGCCGACAAGTTCTGCGGGCATGTCCTCGCCTCCGCCGTCGCCATGGCGCTCTACCGGCGCGAACGCACCGGCCGGGGCCAGGAGGTGCATGTGCCGATGCTCGAGACCATGATCTCCTTCAACCTTGCCGAGCATCTCTGGGGCGGGGTGCTGGACGACCCCTCCCTCGGCCTCGGCTATGGGCGCATGTTCACACCCTATCGGCGGCCCTTCCCGACCAGCGACGGCCATTTGTGCCTGATGGCCAATTCCGACGACCAGTGGCAACGGCTGCTGGCCGCGCTCGGGCGGCCGGACCTCGCTGAGGATTCGCGTTTCGCCCGCCTCGCGCAGCGCGCGGTCAACATCGGCGCCCTCTATGCGATCGTCGAGGAGGTGATGCGCACCCGCAGTACCGCCGAGTGGCAGGCGCGCCTCGATGCTGCCGACGTGCCGAACGGGCCGGTTCATGGCCTCGCCGACCTGCTGGAGGACGACTACCTCGCCGAGACCGGCTTTTTCCGGCGCGTCGAGCACCCTTCAGAAGGGCGGATGCTGGTGACGGCAGTGCCCGTGGATTTCTCCGAATCGCCCGGCGCGGTGCGCCTGCTGCCGCCGCGCCTCGGCGAGCACACGGAGAAGGTGCTGCGTGAGGCGGGGCTGTCGGAGGCAGAGATCTGCGATCTCATCGGACGGGAAACCACCGGCGGCCAATGACACGCGGCCGCCGCCGGCAGGCCGGACAGAGACGGAAGTCACATGTATCGAAGCGGCCCGATCGGCATGGGACTCTCGCTGACGGGAGCCATGGCTGGCGCAAGCGCCCCGGAGCGCCTCCTGCGCCTGGCGGGGGTTCGTCCCGGGCGGCCCAACCGACATGTCGGCCGCCGCTTCGCCGAGAAGCTTGGGGCCCAGTTCGGCCAGCCGGCGGTGGTGGTGGTGGAAACCCGCACCGGCGCGAGCAGCTCGGTCGGCGGGTGTCAGCCGGCCTTATCGGGGACCAGGTAGGGCAGCGTCAAGCCTTCCTTCACCGTCTCGAACGCGACGCGTACAGGCAGGCCGATGCGCAGATCCTCGGATCGAGCCAGACGCAGCTGCGCGTTCATGCGCACGCCTTCCGCCAGGTCCACGGTGGCGAGGGTGTAGGGCAAATCATCGAGGAAGCCGGCATGGAAAGGGTGGTGTGTGATCGTCCAGCTATGCACTGCGCCGCGACCGGACGCTTCGATCCACTCCACCTCCATGGAATGGCAGCCAGGACACATCGGCTGCGGGTAGTGCCGGATCCTGCCGCAGCTGCGGCACTTCTGCAGCAGCAGCTTGCGCGCGTTCAGCCCTTCCCAGTACGGGGCGCTGTGCGGCGTGGGCTCGGGTACAAGCTTGTTGTATGTCTCGGTCGCGCGCATCATCCCCTCCGCATGATGGCGACGGAACCGTCGCCCATGTCGCCATAGCCGGTGACGAGACCGACCTCGGCTCCGGCCACCTGTGCCTTCCCGGCCTCGCCGCGAAGCTGGCGCACCAGCTCCGTGATGTGGTTCATCCCGACCATATGCGCCTGTGAGAGCAGACCACCATGCGTGTTCACCGGGAGCTTTCCGCCGAGGCGTATGGCGCCGCTTTCGACGAAGGGACCGCCTTCCCCCTTCTTGCAGAATCCGAGATCCTCCAATTGGCAGAGCACGATGTAGGTGAAGCAATCGTAAATCTCAGCGACGTCGATGTCGTCGTGGGTCACTCCAGCCATGTCGAAAGCACGCGGCGCCGCCTTGGCGAGGCCGAGGCGCGTCATATCCGGACGCTGAGTGATCATGCTCGGCGAGTCGGGATGCCCTTCGGCGATGCCCATCACCATGACCGGTGTCCTGCGCAGACCGCGGGCGCGCTCGATGCCGCTGACGACGATGGCGCAGGCACCGTCGCTCTCCAGGCTGCAATCCAGCAGCCGGAGCGGATCGGAGATCATGCGCGAGGCTTGGTGATCTTCGATGGAAATTGGTTTCGTCATGATCGCGTTGCCATTGAGGATGGCGTTAGCGCGCGTCGACACGGCGATCTCGCCGAGCTGGCGGCTGGTCGTGCCGTAGAGCTCCATGTGCCGCCGCGCCATCGGCGCATAGAGCTGCGCCGGCGCGATAGCGCCGAGCGGCATCTCGAACTCCCCGACCAGCCGGAACTGCGGCATCTGCTGCACCCGGGCACCGATGCGACCCTGGGAGGCGCCATTCCGACCCACCGGGATCAGCACATGATTGCAGATCCCGGCTGCAATGGCGGCCGTGGCACACTGGACCGCGGCGACACAGCTTGCGCCGCCAAGCGGCGTGGTGGCGGAGAAGCGGAGATCGCCGATGCCGAAATTGGTGACGAACTCCTCGGCAACGACAGCACTCCCGTAAGGGATCACTCCGTCGATGTCGGAGGGACGGAGCCCCGCGTCCTCGATCGCCCGGAGCGACGCTTCGAGCTGCAACGATACGACGCTGCGACCCGACTCGCGGGAATAGACGGTCTCGCCTATCCCGGTGATCGCCGCCTTCTCCCGCATTGACATGAGATCTTCCCCTCCTGTTCCTCTGTCGCGCTCAGGCTCCGATCCAGCCCTGCGCCACGGCCGCGTCGTGCCGGCACCGCTCGGGAGTGCCCAGCACCTGCCGGTCGAAGGTGATGCGCTTGAACTGGAAATGCAGGCCGAGCAGGTCGGTGAAGCCCATGCCGCCGTGAACCTCGGTGGCCAGCCGGGCGACCTCGCGCGTGACCTCGGCCAGATGCGCCTTGGCATGGTTCGCCGCAATCGCGGCCTCCTCCGGGATCGCATCCTGCGCATAGGCCGCGTACCAGACCATGGCGCGGCACGGTTCGAGCATGGTCGCCATGTCCGCGCACATGTATTTCACTCCCTGAAAGCTGCCGATGACCCGGCCGAACTGTACGCGCTCCTTGGCATAGGCGACGGCGCGGTCAAGCATGGCCTGCGCCGCCCCCAGCATGTCGGCCGCCAGCATCACCCGGCCCGCGTCGCGGACGCGCGCCGCCACCTGGAGCGGAGCATTGGACGCCTCCAGCACCTCGACGGCCGGCGTCTCCGCAAGGTCGAGGTCCACAAGCGGCCGTGTGCGATCGACGCTGCGACGCACGGTGGCAGTGATGCCCGTTGCGTCAGCGTCGAGCAGCGCGGCGCGGCCATCCGCCAGGTAGACGAGGAAGTGTGTGGCGCCGCCGCCATCCAACAGCCCATCCACCGCGCCGGAAAGCCGTCCGCCCTGGAGCCTGAGCGCAGCTCGACCGGTTTGCCCCGACATTCCGCCGAGGCCAACGCCAATCCGCATCTCGCCAGCGGCGATCCGGGGAGTCCAGATCCGTCGCTGCATATCATCAGCGGCGGCCTGGAACGCCCGGACTGCCATCACCTGGGAGGCCGCGAAGGGCGTCGGAGCGGCGTGGAAACCCAACGCCTCGGCAACCAGCGCCGCGTCGAGAAGGCCGAGCCCGGCACCGCCATATTCCTCTGGCACCAGCATCGCCTGCAGGCCGAGCTCGCCGAGCCCTTTCCACAGCTCCGCATCGAATCCGTTGCCAGGCTCGGCCAGCCGGCGCAGGACGTCGAGGGGCAGCCGCGCTGATAGGAAGCCCCTGAGAGAGTGGTCGAAGAGCTTCTGATCTTCGGTCAGTCCGAAACGCATGCTCAGGCTCCCCCCGCTTTCGGTTCGCGCGGCAAGCCAAGCCCACGCTCTCCGATGATGTTCTTCTGGATGTTCGAGGAACCGCCACCGATGATCAATCCGATGTCATACATGTAGTCGATGTGCCAAGTGGTGGCCGGATCGTCCTCCGCCGCCTCACCTTGAGGCTCGTAGGCGAGCCCGGCGGAACCCAGCACGTCGACCGCCAGGGAGGTCAGGCGGTGCGCGAGCATCGTGCCGTGATACTTCACGATCAGGCGTGCGAGGCTTGAATCGACTCCCTCCGCCTTATCGGTCAACAGACGCAGATTGTGGTAGCGGGCCGCCATCACCTCGCCTTGCAGCCGCAGCAACCTGTCGCGCCATTCCGCGCAATCCAGAAGGCGGGAGCCGTCCGGTCGCGGCTCCTGCATCATCCGGCGAATGGCTTCGAGACGGTGCTGCAGCTTGTTGGCATCACCGAGAAGCAGCCGTTCGTATTTCAAGGTGATGTTGGCAACCTGCCAACCGTCGCCGCGCCCCATCACGATCTGGTCCACGGGCACGCGAACGTCGGTGAAGAAGGTCTCGTTGAACTCCGCCCGTCCTGTCATGGTGCGCAGCGGACGAACCTCGATCCCCGGCGTGTTCATCGGAACCAGAAGGTAGGACAGACCGGCGTGCTTCGGCTTGTCAGGCTCTGTCCGACAGAGCAGGAACATCATGTCGGCATAGTGGGCCGAGCTTGTCCATATTTTCTGGCCGTTGATGACGAAGAATCCGTCCTCCACCGCCGCGCGCGTGTGCGCGGCGGCGAGATCCGAACCGGACCCGGGCTCCGAATAGCCCTGGCACCAGATCACCTCGCCCCGAATGGTAGGGCCGATCCAACACCGCTTTTGCTCTTCCGTGCCGACCTCCAGCAGTGTCGGCACCAGCATGCTGATGCCCTGGTTGTGGATGCCCGGCGAAACGCCGCTCCGGCTGAACGCGTCGGCGATGATCGCCATCTCGATGACATCATGAGGGGCGCCGAAGCCGCCATACTCACGTGGTATGTTTCGAGCAAAGTAACCGCACTCGAGCAGCAGCGCCTGCCACTCCAGAACCTTCCTGTCGGGCCGCTTGCGCCCGCCGCCAGGCCGGGGCGCGCGGTCGCGGTGCCGGGCGATGAAGGCATTCACTTCATCGCGTAGTGCCCGATGCTTTTCGGTCAGTGTCAGATCCATGGACGTCCTCGCTGTGCGATCCTCTGGGCGGCCCGCCTTGAACGAATACTCTTCCGCGCTCTGTCGCGAGGAATCTGGTTCCGGAACCCCACCCTGCCCGGACCTGAGCCCCGAGCACGCGCAGGCCCGCCAGGGCGTTTTCGGGCGCTACGAGCTTCGCGTGCCAGCAACGAGCTTGTGTATCCGCGCATTCTTGCCGGAGCCGCTCGACACGAGAAACTCTCCGGCGCCATACCCCGCTTCGATGGGAATACGGAGGAGCCGCCCACCCTCCGCAGTACTGGCTTCCGGCCGGACGGTGACGATCCGGGATGCCCGAGCGGCGCCGAGTGCTTCGGCCACGGTTCGGTGTTGTCCGACCTTTTCCAGGTTCAACCGCGTTGGAAACAGAACCGTGTGGCGGCCCGCATCGGCGTCCTCGCACGCCTGGCGTGGTGTCACCCAGACGGAATCGACCGATTCTCTACCGTCGTGACGCAGTAGGTGATCGAGCGGTGCCTCGGCGAGGAAGAAGTGGGTATCGAACCGCTTGGGCATGTGCGGCGGCGTTATCCAGTGGGCGAAATGCACGAGCCGGTCGAAGGCCGCAACCAGACTTTCCAGCTCGATCATATCGGCGAAGCTGAGACTGCCCGCCTCGATTGCCTGCCGGTAGGTAGCTCCCAACGCCTCCGCCCGGGCGCCGTCCAGCAGCGGCCCACGAGTGGCCGTTCGGGCGAACAGCACGCCGCATTCCTCGAAGGCTTCCCGCGCCGCGGCCGCCATCACGCTCAGCATCTCGTCGCTGATTTGGTCAGCACCGTCCGCCAAGCGGCGCCATCGGGGATCGGCGTCTCCGGCGCTCGCGGAGCCGCCGGGGAACACCAGGGCTCCTGACGCGAACTCAATCTCGTGATGGCGAACCACCATGAAAACTTCCAGCCCATCCGCGCCGTCACGCGCAAGCATCAGCGTCGCGGCGGTGCGCGGCGTCACAGGTTCGGTCACGAGCACACCTCGGAGTCGGAAGGATTGGGTCTGATCAGGTCAGCCATGGTGAGCCACGGCGGGGGCCTGATCGGCGAGGGTGGCGGATAGTCTTTCAACCGCCTCGGCGTAGTCCTTCATGAAGTCATACACGACCGACCTGACGGACTGTTCCGTGTTCATCAGGCCCACGCACTGCCCGACAAAGTAGGCAGCGATCTCCTTGGCGCCTTCGTGACCCGCCTCTGCGAGCTTGTCCACCTTGGCCATCGCCGGGCGCGTAAGAATTCCTTGCAAAGGCATCGGCAGGGGATCGGGCGCCCCCTTGGCGCCCCATGCGTCCGACCAAGCGGACTGCAACTGCCGGGTCGGCTTGCCGGTCCTGCTGCGGGAACGCACCGTGTTGGCGGAGGACGCTTCCAGCATCTTCTCCTTGACGGTCGGCGTCGTCTCTGCCTCCGTCGTCGTGAGCCACACCGACCCGCACCAAACGCCGGCTGCCCCCATCGCCATGCACGCGGCCATCTGGCGGCCGGTAGCAATGCCGCCCGCCGCCAGCACGTCGATGTTGTCGTAGTCCTGCACCGCCTGGATCACTTCGGGGACCAGCACCATCGTCGAGATCTCGCCGCAATGGCCGCCCGCTTCACCGCCCGCGGCGACCAGGACATCGACGCCCGCCTGTGCATGCTTGACGGCATGGCGCCTGGATCCGGTCAAGGCGCCGACGAGGATGCCCCGCGAATGCGCCTCCGAAATGATGGACGCGGGGGGCACACCAAGCGCATTGACGAACATCTTGATCGGATACTTGAACGCGATCTCCAGCATCTTGGCGGCGCCGCTCTCGCGCATGAAGGACGAGTCACGATCGTCGTATTTGCCGGTCCAGACGTCGGAACTATCGATGCCGTGCCGTTCAAGCAGGTCCGCAACGAATTTGCGATGCTCCTCCGGGACATTCCCCTGAAGCTCCGCGTCGTCCGAGTCCGAATCCTTGCCTACCATGTTCTGGGGGATCAGCAGGTCGATGCCGAACGGCTTGCCGTTGACGCGCTCGTTGATCCAGGTCAGCTCGACATCCAGCTTCTCCGGATTCAGGCCAACCGCGCCGAGCACGCCGAATCCCCCAGCATTCGTCACCTCGGCGACGACATCCCGGCAATGCGAGAAGGCGAAAAGGGGAAATTCGATCCCAAGTTTCCCGCAGAGCCTCGAGTTCAACATTTCCTTACCCCGTCTGATTTCGTGAAATTGGCCGGCGCCCGTCTCAGCACATCTCCAGTTGCCGGTATCCATCCGTTGCCACGGCATTGGCCCTCGCGCGAAAGGCGGGCGCGCTTCCGCTGTAGCGTGCAATGATCCGCGTCTGCTTGCCTTCGACGTTCTGGTTGATCCCGGTCATCCAGCTATCGACGTCGTTCGAAAGCAGGCCTTCCCCCGCCTTGAGCACGAAGCTGGTCCAGCCCTCGACCGCCTCAGGCCGCGGTACGACGTACGTGTAGTGATGCTGACGCATGTACTGGATCAGGTTGGTGATCCAGAGGACATTGTACTCGGCCGATCGCGGTATGTTGCCGAGAGCCGTGTGCGGACCGATGCACATGAACATGTTCGGGAAGTCCGCGATCTGGATCCCCAGGAATGTTTCGAGCGCGGCCCGCCATTTCTCCTTGAGCTTTGCTCCGCTCGCACCGCGGATGTCGATGCGATCGAAGCTTCCGGTGATGGCGTCGAAGCCGGTGGCGTAAACGATCATGTCGAAGGCGAAGCCGCGGTCGGCGAGCTCCAGGCCGGTCGGCGTGATGCGCCGGATCGGATCCTCGAGAATGCTGACCAGTTCGACATTCGGCTGGTTGAACACCTCGTAGTAGCCGGATTCCTGGGGAACCCGCCGTGTGCCGAACCCGTGATCCTTCGGGATCAGCAGATCGGCGACCTTCGGATCATGCACCCGTTTGCGAATCTTGCGAGCGACGAATTTCGATACCTCGTCGTTGGCGGCACGATCGGTCATCATGTCCTTGAAGCCACCGACCCACATTGAGAAGCCGGGGGTCTGGTATTGTTTTTCCCAGAATGCCTCCCGCTCTTCCGGCGGTAGATCGAAGGTCCGGCGACCATCGGGGGTGTGCAGGAATCCAGCCGAGGTCTGTTCGCAGAGCTGGAACATCTCAGGGTACCACTCGCGCAGCCGCTTCATTTCGTTCCTGGGAATTGGCCGGTTGTGCAACGGCTTGCACCAGTTCGGGCGGCGCTGGAACACCGTGAGGGATTTCGCCGTCTTGGCGATCTCCGTTATGACCTGGACGCCACTCGCTCCGGTGCCGATCACGGCGACCCGCTTGTCCTCGAAAGTCACCGGATGTTTCGGCCACAAACCGGTATGATAAGCCTCGCCCGCGAAGCTTTCCCGTCCAGGGACTTTCGGAAAGGTCGGCGCGGAAAGCGGGCCGACCGCCGTTACGAGGAACCGGCATGTGTGCCACGAACCGTCCTCCAACCGGACAGCCCAGGAGCGGGAGTCATCGTGGTAATGGCACGCGGTCACTTTGCTCGCGAAGCTGATGCTGCGGCGGAGGTCGAACTTATCGGCGACGTGGTTCAGATATCGCTCGGTCTCCGGCTGTCCCGCGAAGTGCTCGCTCCAATCCCATTCGTCCAGCAGTTCCTGGCTGAAGGAATATGCGTACGAGTAGCTTTCGCTGTCGAAACGCGCCCCGGGATAGCGGTTCCAGTACCATGTCCCGCCGACGCCGGTGCCCATCTCGAACAGCCGGACATTCATGCCGAGGCGGTCGCGCAGGCAATGCAGCTGAAAAAGGCCGGATATGCCGGCGCCGATAATGATTGCGTCCCATTCCGGTACGGGCGCCGGATCTGCGCGACGCAACGTTTCAGATGTGTGGGTTTGCATTGATGCCGCTCCGGGTCCACGAAGTTGCGTTTGACGAGCGAATGGCCTAGCGGCGGAACCTGACCGTGGCCCGCCCAGGCGTCATGATCTCGCCAGCCTCCGACTTGACGAACACCGAGATCTCCGCCTCGAGTTCGGCAGGTCTGACTGCCTCTATCCTTCCTCCGGAGATCAGCGTTTCGCCGAGGTAGCTTGCCCGCCGGTTCGAATACTCGAACTCGATGAGGTCGCCGTCATCGCCCAGCCAGTTGACAACGGCTTGCGTGAGCCAGTCGCCTTGCAGCGGACCGTCGACCACGATCGCGGGGTGCTTCTCCACCTCGGTGGTATAGCCGGCATCATAGTGGATGCGATGCGCGTTCCAGATCGCAGCATTATAGAGAAACAGGGATACGTTGGTCGGTGCATGACGACGCTCGGGCAGACAATCGCCGACCTGGATATCCTTGATATCTGGCATCGTAAGGTTCCTTAGCGAACAATGCGCGTTTGCACTTCTTCGGCCACCCGTTCTCCAGTTTCGGTTCGCACTTCAATTGTATAGACGAGGAAAATCAGGTCGCCCTTCGAGCCACGCTTTTCATAGATATCCGTGAGGGTGCGAACGGCCACGAGGACGTCGCCGGGCTTTATCCGGCGGAAATAGCGGGTCTTCGTGCCACCGGCCATGACACGCTTCAGCGGCAGGTCAGGCAAGAGCGAGGTCGTGGCGATGCCGTCCGGCCCCAGTTCGTTCACCGGCACGAGCGGACGAAGCGCGCCGAACAGAAACATCGGCGGAGCCTCATCCCCGTCGAGGAATTTCTTCAGCCGCTGCTCCGTGGCGATCGAATACTTGATGATCTCGCGGCGACTAACCTCGACCCGCATCGGCGGATCGGACGCGCCGATCATACCCCGTGCCTTGTCCGGTATCAGACCCATATCGCGATCTCGCCTACCGCCCGTCTCTCGCCGAAATTCGGGTACGACAGATTTCTGGTTCATCCATGGCATTAGCCTCTATCCTAGCCGCAACAATCTGACGCTTTCGGAAAGCCGTCCCGCCGCAGACTGCATCGCGCGGCTAAGTGGTCCGAGAGCATCGTCGCCGAGGTCGTGCGAATGCCCTGCGGCCGTCAGGATCAGCAGCAGCTCCCATGAGGGGGACAGAACAGGTACCGAGACCTGCGTGACGCCTTGGAACATGGTTCCGCGATCCACCGCGAAACCAGATTGCTTCGCTTTCTTCACGCGCGCTACGAACTCAGGAACGGAAGGCTTGCGGTACCACCTGACCTGCGCCAGCAGGGCCTCGAGTTCCGATTCGGTGCTGTTTCCGAATGCGGCCATGATTACGCCCGATGCGCCAGCCGGGCCGGGATATTGGCGCCCAACCATCACGTATAAATCGGTGCGAAACGCGGTGCCGACCCAATCCAGCAAGAGCAGCGAGGAGCGGCCCAGCACCTTGGACAGGTACACCGAGACGCCATGTGCGTCGGAAAGCGTATCCATTAGCGGGCGCGCCAAGTCCATCAGCCCGCTGCGCTGCAACACCCCGTACGCGAATTCGAGAATG
>CADECW010000047.1:26853-49978 GCA_902825855.1 uncultured Rhodospirillales bacterium
CGCCAAGTCCATCAGCCCGCTGCGCTGCAACACCCCGTACGCGAATTCGAGAATGTGCAGGCTTATCGAGTAGCTGCGCGTCGCCTCGTCATAGCCGACAAAGCCCTCAGCTTGCAGCGTGCGCAGGATGTTGTAGGCGGTGCCGCGATGGAGGCCCGCGGTGCGGGCGACCTCGCTCGCGTTCAAGGGCCGCTCGGAGGCATGCAGCGCGCGGAGAACATTCGCGGCCGCGACGATCGCGCCGACCGGCTTCCCAGGCGTTGCCGTCGTGCTGCCGGCCGCCGCCGGTCCCCAACGGCTTGCACCGGTCGGCTCGCCTTCGAGGTCCTTCGCTTGAAGCGTTCTGGGTGAGCTCGCCGGCTCCCGGTCCATTCCTCTAACCTATCAAGCGCGTTGACGCATGCCGGCGGGCATGATACGCACGCGCCCTGTCGGCGCAATAGAAATCGTATGTCTTCCATCGAAGACGTCGAGGAACGATATGCCCGTAGATCCGCAGATCCAGGCATTGCTCGACAAAGGAACGGGTGTGCCCGCTACGCACACCCTGCCGGTCGACGTGGCGCGCGCGCAGTACGAGGCCCGGATCGCTTCGATGGCGCCGCCGGCTGCGGTCGCGACGTATGCGAGCGGACGATCGACGGGCCGGGCGGGCCGTTGCGACTGCGCATCTATACGCCACTCGGAACCGGCCCCTTTCCGTTGCTCGTGTTTTGTCACGGCAGCGGCTTCGTGCTGTGCAGCCTCGACACGCATGACGGCATGTGCCGCAACCTGTGCGCCGGGGCGGCGTGTGTCGTCGTGTCGGTCGATTACCGGCTGGCCCCTGAGCACAAATTTCCCGCCGGAATCGAGGATTGCCTGTACGCCGTCCGCTGGGCGGCCGCCCACGCCTCCGAACTCGGCACCGATCCAACGCGCATTGCCGTCGCGGGCGACAGCGCCGGCGGCAACATGGCCGCGGTTGCCGCGCTCAGGCTGCGCGACGAAGGCGGGCCGGCCCTGTGCGCCCAGCTGCTGCTCTACCCGGTGACGGACTACCACACGCCCGGCACGCCTTCATACGAAGAGAACGCCGAAGGCTACGGGCTCACCCGCGATACGATGAAATGGTTCTGGAAGCACTACCTCAGCGATCCTGCCCAGGGGGCGCACCCGCATGCCTCGCCGCTCCGCGCCCGTGATCTGTCCGGCTTGCCGGCGGCGCTCGTCATCACCGCCGAATACGATCCCCTGCGCGACGAAGGCGAATTGTACGCCGACAAGCTGCGCGCAGCCGGCGTGCCGACGGCCATGACGCGCTATGACGGTGTCAACCACGGCTTCATGTTCTGGGTCGGAGTCGCTGACAAGGCCGGCGCGGCGATGAACGAAGCCTGCGAATGGCTGCGCGGCGCCTTTGCCGGTCCGCACATTCCTGACTGATCCCGCCATCCGGAGCGCCATATGCGTCGCGGCGACGCGCACCTCCAAGCCGCACAATTCGATCAGACCGATAGCCTCGACGCGCTGATCGTGGGCGCCGGGTTCTCCGGCCTGTACCAGCTGCTCTGCCTGCGCGACCGGCTCGGCGTCTCGGCGCTGGTGCTCGAGGCCACCTGGTACTGGAACCGCTACCCAGGCGCGCGGTGCAATTCCGAGAATCTTGACAGGGTTCTTCGTGCTCTACCGCCTCCAAGGCTCAACTACGACCTCACCTTCACCATCCAGGGTGGCACGGTGCTGCGCGGCATCATCGCCCGCGGGCTCGGCCTGCGCTGACCGCAAGAGCGAAGGAGATCACATGACGTCAGCAGAGCAACCCGGCCGTGGCGGTCCCCTCGCCAGCGTGAAAGTGCTGGAGTTTGCCGGCATCGGGCCGGCGCCGATGGGCGCCATGATGCTGGCTGACATGGGCGCCGAGGTGCTGACGATCGATCGCGTCGAGGCGGTCGAGCTCGGCAGCCCGCGGACACCGGGCTTCGACCTGCTGCGCCGCAACCGGCTGGTCGCCAAGCTCGACCTCAAGAGCAAGGACGCCCAGGCCTGCGCGCTCGACCTCGCGGCGCGCGCCGACGTGCTGATCGAGGGCTTCAGGCCGGGCGTCATGGAGCGCCTCGGCCTCGGGCCCGCGCTCTGCCACGCGCGCAACCCGCGGCTGGTCTATGCGCGCATGACGGGCTGGGGCCAGAATGGCCCGCTTGCCGATCGAGCGGGGCACGACCTCAACTACATCGCGCTTTCGGGCGCGCTGCACGCCATCGGCCGCGACGGCGGGCCGCCGACGCCGCCGCTCAACCTGGTCGGCGACTTCGGCGGCGGCGCCCTCTATCTCGTGGTCGGCGTGCTCGCCGCCCTGCAGTCGCGCCACACGACCGGCAAGGGTCAGGTCATCGACGTCGCCATGGTCGATGGCGCGCTATCGCTGATGACGGCCTTCTACGGCAACTATGCCTCCGGCCGGATGTCGCTCGAGCGCGGCACCAACGTCGTCGACGGCGGCGCGCCCTACTACGACGTCTACCAGTGCGCCGACGGCGAGTACGTCTCGGTGGCCTCGATCGAGACGCGCTTCCGCCGTGAGCTCTACAAGAGGCTCGGCCTCGATCCCGACAGCCTGATTGGTCAGGACGGTGCGGCGCAGCGCCACGCGCTGAAGCCGAAGCTCGCCGCGATCTTCAAGCAACGCACGCGCGCCGAATGGTGCAACGTCTTCGAGGGTAGCGACGCCTGTTTCGCCCCGGTGCTGTCGATCGCCGAGACGGCGGCGCATCCGCACAATGTCGCGCGCGCCGCGCTGCAGGTGATCGATGGCATCACCCAGCCGGCCCCGGCGCCGCGCTTCCAGGGCACGCCCTCGCCCGTGCCGCGGCCACCGCGCCGTTCCGGCACCGACACCGACGACGTACTGCCGCGCTGGGGCGTCGATGCCGACACGATCGGCCGCCTGCGCGCTGCCAACGTCCTCGCCTGAGCCAACGGAGTGCCGTGCAGCCTTACACCATCCTATGGCGATATCGGCATGTCGCGCGCCGACCGCGCCGGGTGACCTGCCGAGCTGGCCGAGTTCCCGCAGGTCGCCGGGGTCCTGGCGCGGCTTGGCCCGCCGATGGCTCGACACCCGCACCGTCGCGAACTGCTCTTGCCTGCTGGAAACGCCAGAGGGAGCCGCGTCATGACATTTAGGGATGCCGATAAGGCGGCTGGCATCGCTGAGGGCGATCTCACAGGTCTCGCCGACGCTGTGTTTCACGATATCCCGGATGCTGTGATTTGTGCTGACTGTGAGGGGCTTATCCGGTTCTGGAATGCCGGCGCGGAGCGCATCTTCGGCTTCTCGCGCGATGAGGCGGTTGGTCAGTCTCTCGAGATCATCGTTCCCGAACGCCTCCGGCAGCGCCACTGGGACGCCTACCGCCGCATGATGGAGACCGGGCGATCCCGGCATCCATCGAACGAACCCCTCTCGGTGCCGGCCCAGACCAAATCCGGACAGACGATCTCCATACAGTTCACGGTTGCGCCGCTGCCCGGTCCGTACGGCGTAGTGGCGGGTATCGTTGCGGTGCTGCGCTACGCGACCGCGACGTTTCAGGAACTGAGGAGACTGCGTGCGGACAAACGCGGGATGTGATCACAATAAACTCATGCCGCGCGCCCGACGAGACAATATCCGTCGCGAATGTTGAGCCCGATCAGCGTGCGATTGATAGAGCCTGCGACAAGCTCAATAGCCTGGACGCCACGGAACATGGCCTGACTACGCCGCGGACAGTGAGTGCAGAGAAAGAGAGCGTTGCGAGTAGCTCGTCAAAGAGAACTTGACGAGTTGCGCCGCCACTCGAGGATTGGCAGGCTTGATGCGAGACGAGAAATGTCGATGCTTCATGCGACGCCCGGCTGTCGTGTGATGGGGCCGTCGGGTTCCGAGGACCATCGAACCGAGCCAAGCAGAACACGCCGAGCTTGTGACGCTGCTGAGCGGCGCCAAGCATGCAGCTCGCGAGCTGAAGCGGGCGCAGATCCTGCTGGCGGCCGACGCGGGGACCGGTGAGGAGAAGATCGCCTGCGCGATTGGGGTGGGCGGCTCCACAGTGTACTGGACCATGCGGCGCTTCGTGCCGGCCAACCGAGTGGCGGCGCTGGGCGAGGAGGCGGTGCCGTGGGCGAGGATGGTGGCGGTACGGCGCTCGCTCGGTCAAAGCTGCCGTCCACGATCTTGAGAAGATAAGATGCTTGGCCTTCGCGGAATGATGATGCCCGGCAATCCTGCCGTCGCGGACTGCCACGACCCGATGTATGACCCGCTATGGGCGGCCGTCGATCTCGGGTTGCCCTTGAGCTTCCCTATCCTCACGAGCCAGCAGGACACGTTCAAGGTACGCGGTCCGAAGATCAATGGCTTTGTGTCGACCATCCGGGACTGTCTGGGCATCATCGGTACATTCTTCTTCGGCGGCATGTTCGAGTGCCATCCGAAACTCGAGCTGGCTTGTGCCGCAGCCGATGTGGGCTCGGTGCCACATTTCATGTACCGTATGGACCGCGCTTGGGAGCGCACCGTTGCTACGCCGCATTCCAGAATGGCTGAATGGCCTTCAAGAAGAACGAGTTCTGCACCGTCCGTCGGCTGATGTGGGCGAACGACTTCCCTTACACTCCACCTGATCGAAAGCGCAGGTCGTTTTTGGTAAGGCAAACCGGGACCGGCACCTGGATCCAGCAAGCTTCGAGGAGGACTCGCCATGTATGAGCTGGTGATTCGTGGAGGCGAGGTCGTGGACGGCTCGGGACTGCCTTCCTATCGCGCCGACATCGGCATTCGTGGTGGCCGCATCTCCCGTATCGGGCGTATCAAGGAGCGAGGCGGAGAGGAGCTAGATGCACGCGGGCTCGTGGTGGCGCCGGGCTTCATTGACGGACACACTCATATGGATGCGCAAGTCGCGTGGGATCCGCTCGGCACTTGCTCATGCTGGCATGGTGTGACCACGGCTATCATGGGCAATTGCGGCTTCACGCTTGCGCCGTGCCGCCCGGACGAGAAGCATCTCGTGCTCCGCAATCTCGAGCGCGCTGAAGACATCCCCGCTGAGGCCATGGCAGCCGGGATCGATTGGACATGGGAGACGTACGCCCAGTATCTCGATGCGCTGGAGGGCTGGCGCAAGGGGATCAACTATGCGGGGTACGTCGGACATTCGGCACTGCGCACCTATGCCATGGGCGAGCGCGCGTTCTCTGAACCAGCGACCGCCGACGATCTCGTGACCATGAAGCGTGAGCTGTCGAACGCGTTACACGCGGGGGCGATCGGCTTCACCACGTCGCGTACGCGAAACCACGCGACGCCCGATGGCAGTCCCGTGGCGAGCCGGGTCGCGGCGTGGAGCGAGGTCCGCGAGCTGGTAGGCATGATGAGCGAGCTTGGAGCAGGCGTCTTCGAAATCGCGAGTGAGGACACAGGCCGCGATCCTGAGCGGATCCGCGACTACCTCGACCGTCTCCGCGATCTCGCCGTGGAGACGGGGGTGCCCGTGACCTGGGGGATGTTCAGCTCGCGGGCGGTACCAGACCACTGGCGGCAGTTCTTCGCGTTGCTGGACGAAACCGCGCGAGCGGGCGGGCGGATGTTCGCGCAGGTGCACAGCCGCGCCATCAGCGTGCTGCTATCCTTCGAGACAGGCCTGCCTTTCGATGGCCTGCCAGAGTGGGGACCGCTGCGTGCCCTTCCGCTCGCCGAACAGCGTGCTGCGTTACGCGACCAAACCCTGCGGACGAGACTCATCGCGGCCGCGAACCGGATGGATTCGGCCCGAGCGGTGGGCGCCGAGGCGCGCCGCCCGGACTACGAATGGCTCTTTCTCATGGAACAGCCGGTTGGGCCGCACCGCTCCATCGCCAGCATCGCACGCGAGCGCGACGTCGATCCGGTCGAGGCGATGATCCAGCTTGCGCTTGAGCGCGACCTTCGCTGCTTCTTCGTCCAACCGCTGTCGAACGGACAGGACGACATCGTGCTCGAAATGATGCGCCATCCCCGGTCCGTGGTGACGTTCTCGGACTCCGGCGCGCACGTCTCACAGATCATGGATTCCTCGCTTCAGACGCACGTGCTCGCGTATTGGGTGCGGGAGCGGAAGGCGCTGACGTTGGAGGAAGGCGTTCGCCTGCTGACCCTTGAGCCGGCCTCTGCCTGGGGACTTCATGATCGGGGCCTGCTGCGCGAGGGATTGGCCGCCGACCTCGTTGTGTTCGATCCCGACCGAGTTACGCCGCTCATGCCCGAGGTCGTCGACGACCTGCCGGCGGGGGCGCGGCGGCTGCGCCAGAAGGCGACGGGCTTTGCGGCATCCATCGTCAACGGCGTCGTCGTGCTGCGCGACGGCGAGCATACCGGCGCACATCCCGGCCGCGTGCTCCGCGGCCCTCTCGCCGCGGCAGCGCTCCGCTAGCGGCGAAGCGGGAGATACAATGCGAGGCAGCAGATGATCTCCCATCCGCTGGCCGGCGTGCTGGTCGTGGATTTCACGCAGTACGTTGCCGGTCCGGTCTGCACTCGGGCAATGGCCGAGCTGGGCGCCGAGGTGATCAAGATAGAACTGGCACCGCAGGGCGACTTAGCCCGGGCCATGCCAGTCAAGCGCAACGGGCGCAGCGCTTATTTCATCCAGCAGAACCTCGGCAAGCGCAGCCTGTGCGTCGACCTGCGCGACAAGCGTGGGCTCGATCTGGTCAAGCGGCTGATTGCCAAGGCCGAGGTAATGGTGGAGAACTTCTCTCCTGGCACGATTGCGCGTCTGGGTCTCGGCTGGGAAGTGGTGCACGCCTTGAACCCTGAGCTGATCTTGTGCTCGGTTTCAGCCTTCGGCCAGTCCGGTCCGCTTTCCCAGCAGCCCGGTTTCGATTTCATTGCCCAGGCCTACACCGGCGTGACGGCAATGATCGGCGACAAGGACGGCATCCCGCCGATGGCCGGCGTCGCCATCGGCGATGTTGGCGCCGGCGTCACGGCGCTGGCCATGATCCATGCCGCGCTCTATGGGCGACTGAAGCACGGCGACGGTGGGCGCTGGCTTGACGTCGCGCTGATCGACTTCTACTTCCACAGCCACGGCTTGGCAGTGGAACTGGCCAGCGCGTCGGGCGGCACCATCAAGCCGACCCGCAACGGTAGCCGGCACTTCTCGGTGGTGCCAGCCGGCATCTACAAGAGCCGCGAAGGCCATATCGTGCTGGTGCCGGTAGGCGAGGACATGTGGCGTCGCCTGGCCCGCGCCGTGGATCGTGCCGATCTTTTAGACGATCCTCGCTTTGCCGACAGTGCCGGGAGGGCACGTCATGTCGAGGTGCTGGAGCAGATCATCACCGACTGGCTCCAAGCGCAGCCCTCCGATGCTGTGGCACTCGGCGTGCTGCAACAGCACCGCGTGCCTTGCGCCCCGGTGCTCTCGGTCGAGGACGCCATGCGTCACCCGCACCTGGTCGAGCGCTACACCGTGCGCGACGTCGAGGACGCTGCGCTAGGCCTGTTTCAGGTGCCCGGCCCGCTCCTGCACGTGGTCGGCCAGCCGCCAGTCAACACACCCACCGCACCCTCGCTGGGCGAGCACAACGCGGATGTGCTGTCGCGCCATTTGGGATTGGCCGCAGCCGAGATTGCAGTGTTGGAAGGTGACGGTGTGCTGAGGCGCGACGTCGGCTAGACTAAGACTAGTCGCGGACGCGCTCGCTGCCACAATGGCTATCCATGGCAAACATTGAGGAGATCATTGCGGCGGCGGCGAGGGTGTTTCAGCGGAAGGGCTATCACGCCGCCACCGTCCAGGACATCGCGGATGCTGTCGGTATCCTCAAGGGTAGCCTTTACCATCATTTCAAGAGCAAGGACGATCTGCTTTACTTCATCGTCAAGGAACCGATCTTCCGGATGTACAGCAGGATGGGCGAGATTGCTGCCAGCGATCTGCCGGCGAGCGAGAAGCTCCGACGCGCCATTCTGGCTCACCTCGATGGCTTCGACCAGCACTACCCCACCTGTTCGTCTATCTCCGCGAGCGGGAGGAGATGAAGCGCCTGTTCCGCCAGCAGCTCAATCTCTCGCCGAAGCAGTATGAAGGCTATTGGCAACGGATCTTACGTGAGGGCGTAAAGGCCGGCGAGCTTCGAGCGGATCTGGACGTGCCGGTGGTCACGTACGGTCTGCTCGGGATGCTGAATTGGGCATACAAATGGTACAAGCCTCGCGGACGGCTCGGTGTGCGCGAGGTCGCCGAACAGTTCTCGACGCTCGCACTCGCCGGTCTTTCTGTTGCGTCGCCGAAGACGAGGCCCTCCCGCAAGCGTCGTCGCTGATGCTAGAGTGTGATGGCTTTGGATCGGCTCATATCCTGAGTAGGCTGGCAAGTTGCCGCATTCGCCCGGCCGACCTCATCGGAATCCGCATGCAGATCGCATCGGCGGAATGCTGAGCGGCATTTCGCAGCCAATCTTTGAGCTTGGCGAAGAACATCTCGACCTCCGTGGGAGCCGAGGCTGTCCCTGATGACGATGTCGCCTGGCATAAGGGTTGGCACGAGAACCTTCTGGACATAGGGCAAGAAGCCTTGGCCATTGATCGGGCCTTCAAGATCGTGGTCTTCCAACGTCGATGTCGCTCCCTGGCCTTCAGGCGCTGGCCGCGAGGCACCCAGCCAGCTGCGAAGGATCGATGCGGTTCTAGGCGGCCGAACTGCCACTTCGATGTACCGATATTGCGGGAAATGCACGTCCGTCATTGCGCAGTTCTCGCAGCAAGTTCCGCCAGTATTTCCGGCGCATCGCTCCCTAGGGTCCCCATGGGTCGATGGATCATGGGCGGGGTGCCCTGTAAGCGCAGGGGGCTTGCCAAGAGTGGCCAGACTTGGCCCGTGGCATCCCGTGCGTGGATCACAAGGCGGCGCGCGCAGGTCTGCTGCGCCTGCAGCATCTCTGCGGCCGAGAGGATGGGCGCAGTGCGGCAGCCGGCCTCAGAGAGAGCGGCGGCAAGCGCCGCCCGCGTCATGCCCCGGGCGCGTTCGAGAGTTAAGCCTGCTGGCAGCATGTCCTTGTCCGCCATGCCGTCCGCCTCGACCAGCACGAATCCGTCCCTTGCGGGAACGGCGATGGACATCGGTGCTGCTTGCTCGCCGTTCCATAGAATTGCCGAGAGCCAGGCGCAGACGTCCTGCATGGAAAGGTCGATGAACTGGCCGAGCCCGGTCCGGTCACGTGCCTCCAGAGCGGCAAGAATCGAGACTACTGCAATCTCGGCCCCCATCACGTCGGCGATGGAGATGCCAGCTTTCACCGGCACGTCGCCGGCTCGTGTCAGATCCATGAAGCCCGACATGGCCTGAATGACAGTGTCGAAGGCCGGCCGCCCGGGATAGATCGTGTCCGCGCCGAAGCCTGAAACGGCACAGTAGATGAGGTGCGGATTGATGCGTGCCAGCTGCTCGCTGGAGCAACCCCGCTTGGCGAGGGCGCCCGGCTTCAGGTTCTCGATCAGCACGTCGGATCGCCCGACGAGATTCTTCAGGGTCTCGACGTCGGGCGGACGCTCGAGATCCAGGACAAGGCTGCGTTTGCCGACGTTGGTGTACGTGAAGAAATAGCCGGTGCCATCCTTGATCGGCGGCCAACCTCGGACTGGCTCGCCCTCACGCGGCTCGATCTTGATCACGTCGGCGCCGATCGACGTCTGCCTGTTCGGGCCGATACGCTTCCTTGGACGCAGGAACTGATCGAGTGGGCGGGCCGCTTCGTGGGCAGCGGCTCGGTTTGGCAAGACGCTCGACCGCGTTGTTCAGCGTCTCCCAATGCGTTATATAGGCGACGCCATCCGCAGTGGACTTGATTGCCATGGCTTCGTTGAGGTCCGCCCCCGCGGAGAAATATCGCGGACCTCCGGTGACAATCACGCCGCGCACCGACGGATTCTCGTCCGCGCTGGCACAAGCCGTCGCGATCTCCTGCATCATCCTGACGCTGAAGGCGTTGCGTCGGTCCGGCCGGTTCAGCGTGATGACAAAGGACGCGCCGTCCTGGCTTGTGACGATGGTTTCGAACGCCATTTGCGACAACCTTCCGATGGTTCGCAGTTGACAAATGCGGGGATCGGGCATGCTGGCACAAGCAGAGGCGCCTGGTCGCCCGCTTGAACCGCGCCCCAAACTCACATCAACCAAACGCACGGTCAAGTCTCCGTGCCATCTGTGTCGGCTGAAGCGTTCGCCCGACGCTGCTCTTGGTCACCACGGTCCTACCAATTGGCCGTGCCCCAGCATTTATGCATCTGCCATCTGTGGCCAGTCCCGCTGTTGGCGATGCTCGGCGATGCGCAGCCGCGCAAAAGTTACGGTTTTCGCAATTCTTCATCGAGCAAGGCCCTGTTGATTCCAGATAGCGCACCTAGGCATACTGAACTTGGGAAGGGGTGCCGCTTTTTCGGTCGTGGGGACCGTCCACAGCGGAGCCGGGCGCGGTATCGGCCAGCTGACCGATACCGCTCTTCCCGAGCCCAGCAGGGAAACCCGCCGTCGCTGGTTCGGGCCATTCATGTGAAATCTGAAAGCCCTTCTTCGCGATATCGGCGTGGCCCTCTATAGGTGGCTGCGAGCGACTGCAAGCGCGCTTGCGCGCGAAGCCATCAGGATGGCGCGACTAACCGAGTCCCAGCTTGGGACGCACCCAGGAGGCCAGCTTTCCGATGGCGTCGTCGGCCTCCGGCGCGACGCCCGCCAGGAAGTGGAAGACGTGCTGCATGTCGGGATAGACGTCGACGGTGACATCGACCCCCGCCTTGCGCGCCCTCTCGGCGAGCCGTTGGCTGTCGTCGAGCAGCGTCTCGTCGCCGCCGACCTGGATGTAGACCGGTGGCAAGCCCTTCAAGTCGGCATAGAGCGGACTGGCCAACGGGTCCTTCGGGTTCCCGCCCTCGCCCAGGAACGTGCCGGCCATCACCTTGATGATGTCGCGCGACACCAGAACGTCCTTCTCGGCATTGCTGTCAAAGCTCTTGCCGGTCGCCTCCATGTCGACCCACGGCGACAACGGCATGGTTGCAGCCGGCATCGGCAAGCCGCGCTCGCGCACCCGCAGCAGCGTCGTGATCGCAAGCCCACCACCGGCCGAATCGCCGGTGAGCGCAATGTGCTGCGGCTTGACGCCCTGATCGAGCAGCCAGCGATAGCTGGTCACCACGTCGTCGACTGGCCCCGGATGCACGTGCTCCGGGGCGCGGCCGTAATGTACAATCAGCGCGCGGCAGCCGATCACCTTGGCGAAGTGCCCGTACACCTTGCGATGCGTGTACATCGAGCCAGTGACGTAGCCGCCGCCGTGAGTGCAGAGCAGCACGCGGTCCTGCACGCAGCCCTTCGGCGTCGCCCACAGCGCGGGCACGCCGCCGGCCGTCACCTCGACATAGTCAACGCCGCCAGGCTCGGCAGTGACGTCGCCCCAGTGCTCGAACATGCGGCGCATCTGGTCGAGCTCCATGGACGGGTTGGCGGCGAGCGCCGCCACCCAGCCCTTGTAGAGCGTCTTGAGCTCCTCCGACTGTACGCTCGGCATCTCGCCCTCCCTCACTCGGCCGCCGCGCGCTGCGCCGCCGGCGCGCCGACATAGTCGATGCCGACGCTCGGCAGCTCCGCCTTGCCGCCGCACTCGCGGGCGATGACCGGCATCACTTCCTCCGCGAAGAGCTGCATCTGGTCCTCGATCTCACGGCCCTCGAAGCCGCCGAGCTCGAACCAGGCGAGGAACGAGAAGTCCTCGTAACCGCACTCGGTCTTCATCTTCATGATCTTGTCGATCACGAACTGCTTGGAGCCCTGGATGGCAATCTCGCGCTCGCGCAGCATGTCGGCGGTGACGCGCTTGTTGAGGTCGAACATCGGCTCGTTGAGCCGCGCCACCACGGCGCCGAAGCCGAACGGGCCGTAGTAGTCGAATTGCAGCTCCATGGCGCGCGCCGCCCGCTCGAGCGCCTGCTTCTCCTTGCCCGGGGTGGTGATGTGGATGTAGCGGCTGGTCATGATGCCACGCCGCTTGGCGGCGTCCCAACCGTACTTGAAGCGGCCGCGCCCGTGCATGTCCGGCCAGCCGGCCTTCTCGGCCGCCTCATAGTAGATATCGATGTTCTTGCGCAGACGGTCGTTGGGCTCGACGATCATCACGCCGTTCAGTCCCTTCTCAGCCGCCCACTTGATCGAGCGCGAACTGGTCACCGGCTCCCAGAGCTGCGGATGCGGCTTCTGCACCGGTTGCGGAAAGACCTGCAGCTCCTTCAAGGTCGTGGTCGTTGCCTGCACGGGATTGCCTGCGGAGTACATGTCGGGCTCGCCGATCGCCACGACGTCGTCGAGTGCGCGACCGGCCTTCTCCATGCCGAAATAGGCCAGGGTCTGCTTGTGGTTCCACTTGGTGTAGGTCGGCGGCACCGAGAAGTTCTCGCCATGATGGGAGAAGGAGTCCTCCGTCCAGCACTTCTTCATCACCGCGATGACTTCCTCGAAGGCCTTGCGGTTGCGTTCCTGGTCCTGGATGGTCGAGCCGTAGGGGCGTCCCAGCGTCTCGTTCTCACGCGGCTGATAGCCGCGACCGACACCGCACTCGACCCGACCGCCGCTGATCACGTCCAGGAGTGCGACCTGCTCGGCGAGCCGCACCGGATGATGCCAGACCACGATGTTGGCGCACTGGCCGAGGCGGATCTTCTTGGTGTGCGTGGCGATCGCCATCTGCGTCATCAGCGGATTGGGACTCATCTCCGCGCCTTCGGGCTGGAAGTGATGCTCGGTCAGCCAGAAGGACTGGAAGCCCAGCCGCTCGGCAAGAATGCCCTGGCGCACTTGATTCACAAGCGTCTCCTGGGCTGCCCGATGGACTTCCTTGAGCGAGCCGTCGTTCACCGCCACACCGTCCTTGGTCAAGGTCACCGGCAGGGTCGAAGCACCGTTGTGGAAGACTCCGATTTCCAGCATGTCCTGATCTCCTGTTTGCGTTTCCTTCCATGCCGCACGCGGCATGACCGCTGGAGCGCAACTAGCGTGCCAGAAGGAAAATCACGGCACGGCAAGGACTTGCCGGATGGCATGCATGGCAGCTTGATGCGCAGCGCTACACATCCTGCGCGGCGACTGTTGCGAAACGCTACAGCGCACTCGATTTACAGGGTCGCAATCGGGCGCCTATCCTCTCGGCAAGCAAGCTGCCTCCTCGACCGTCGATCCCCGCGTCGAGCATCTCGTCACGAAGAGCCGAAGCGGTGCGCCGCGATCGGCGGCAGCCCTTGGGAGGAGCTTGGTGATGAAAGATATCCCGCTCGCTCAGCTGTGCTCCAAGGACTACATCCGGACCGTCGGCAGGGTCTGGGAAAGGTTCGTCACCGACCGCCCGGTCGACGACGATGCCGTGCGCGATGTCGTCATCGAGTCGTGGCGCCGCTGCCGGCAGAACGGCGTCAATCCGGCGACCAAATCGGCGCCACTGCGGGTCAACGCTCCTGACGTCGACCGCTTCCAGCGGCGCAACGCGCCGTTCTACGACGCGGTGCGCGCGTGCGTGCCGCCGATCGTTCCCTATCTCATGGGTTCGCGCACCATCCTGATCACCAGCGATCCCGACGGCACCCTGCTGTCGGTCGACGGCGATCCGCATCTCACCGACCGGCTCGCCGCTGACCACATCGTTCCGGGCGCCGCGTGGCACGAGTGCAGCAGCGGCACCAATGCGGTGGGCACGGCGCTGGCGCTGGGGAAGGCGCTGCACATCCATGCCGAGGAGCACTTCTGTGAAGTCGCCAAGCCCTGGAGCTGCACCGCCGCGGTGATCCGCGATCCACTAGACCGTCGCATCGTCGGCGTGGTCGATATCACCGGGCCGCCCGACACGGTCAACGCGCAGACCTGGCCGTTCGTCATGTCGCTGGTCGGCCAGCTGCAGGGCCACTTGCAGAAGCACGCGCTGGCCAAGCGGGCGCGGCTGATTGAGCTGTTTGAAGCCGCAATTGGCGGGCGTGAGACCGCTGCCGTCCTGCTCGACGCGCAGGGCCGCGTGATCGCGCGCACGGTGCAGGCCTCCTCGGCATTGCGCGAGCACGGCCTCAGCCGGACGCAAGCGATGGGCGAACTTGTCGCGGCACCGCGCGGAGAGGTCGCGCCGAAATGGCTGGCATCGCTGGCGCCGGGAATCCGGCCGGAATGGCTGTCCCCGCTCAGGGAGAATGGGCATTGCATCGGCGCCATCCTGCATTTGCCTACGACCGGTCGCGGACAGCGCACGAGGTCGCACCGCACGGAGGCAGAGGAGCCGCTGGCGCCAGCTTTCCAAGCGCTGCTTCAGACATCACCATCGCTCGAGAGCCTTCTGCGGCAGGCCGAGCGTTTCGCCGCAGCGAGCACACCGTTGCTGCTCGAGGGGGAGACCGGCACCGGCAAGGATGTGCTGGCGCGTGCCGTGCACGCGGCGGGTCCTTTCCAGTCGGGTCCTTTCGTGCCTGTCAATTGCGCTGCCTTGCCGCGCGATATCCTGGCAAGCGAGCTGTTCGGCCACGCCGAAGGAGCTTTTACCGGCGCGCGCCGTGGCGGCTCCCGCGGCCGTTTCGAGCAGGCCCATGGCGGCGTGCTGTTCCTCGACGAGATCGGCGATATGCCCTGCGACCTGCAGCCCTACCTGCTGCGCGTCCTGGAGGAAGGCGCGGTGTGGCGGCTCGGCGAGGCGGCGCCGCGCAGGATCGCGATGCGAGTCATTGCCGCCACCAATCGTCCTCTTGCCAAGGACATGGCGGCCGGGCGCTTTCGCGCCGACCTCTATCATCGTCTCAACGTCACTTGCCTGAGCTTGCCGCCACTGCGCGAACGGACAGGCGACATTCCGCATCTTGTCGGGCATATGCTGCGCGACATCGCTGGTGCGGCGTCTGCGACACGGATCGCACCGGAGGTCATGGATGTCTTCCTGCGCTACCGTTGGCCTGGTAACGTACGCGAGTTGCGCAATTGTTTGGAGCGCATGGTTCTGCTGGCGACGGACCCTATACTCGGCCTCGATCTTCTGCCGACGGCAATTCTGGAGGATGAGTCGCCGTGCGGCTTACCCCTCGCCTCGACGATCCGCGGCGCCGAGCGACACACGGTGCTAGCCGCCATTCGGCGCGAGGGCGGGAACCTCAGCCGCGCCGCTCGA
Source organism: uncultured Rhodospirillales bacterium (assembly GCA_902825855.1). Lineage (GTDB taxonomy): Bacteria > Pseudomonadota > Alphaproteobacteria > Reyranellales > Reyranellaceae > Reyranella. Next base: position 42,043 of record CADECW010000047.1, read on the forward strand.
TCGCTAGGTATCGCCCGAACGACGCTCTATCGGCACATCCGTCGCTGCAGTACCGATTGAAGTCATTGTCGAGGGTGTTCGATTTCGCTTGAGCCGTACGTGGTACGGGCGGCGTTCCCATTTTCCAGATCAGGCCCTGCCGCGGGGAGGAGTCATGCTTGAAACGTGGCTCTACGGCCCGGTCAAAAGCCTTCTCCAAACCGCCAATGCGCGCACCGGCAATCAAGATCGGTTTGCTTCGCACAACGTGGTCCTTCACGTCCGGATAAGTCCCCCTGCGCAGGTGGCTTTCCCTCGCTTCAAAGACAGTCGGGTGCTGGCGAGCTATGTTCTCTCGATTCTCGGAATAATGTCTCTCGACTGAAGTGCATTCTTTCGCTCGTCTGCCAGGCTATGTCGGAAAGGTGCTGATGCACTCGCGACCTGCACTCGGATCAAGGAATGCACCATGATTCCCAGCAGCCGCATGCTGCTGCGCGCTGGCATCGCCTCAAGGGGCCGTGGTTGCCGGCAGTGCGGGCGGTTGGAAGTACCAGCTCGAGGGTGTCGTGTTTCAAGGCGGGGTGGCGGGCCCGATCAAAAAGCCGTGCTGGCCGATCCGCGGTGAGGCAATGGATTGGGCCGGTAATGTCGCAGAAGGGTCGGAAGGGGGCCGGCTCGCGCCGTCTTTTCTTTCGAATGCCTCCTTCGGAAGCGTCGGCGCCGGCTATTCGGCGGCCGACTGCGCCGTCGGCAGCACGTAGTCCTTGAACTGCTGGCGCAGTGCCACCTTCTGGATCTTGCCCGTCGCGGTGTGCGGGATCTCCTTCGCGAAGACGACGTCGTCGGGCATCCACCACTTGGCGATCTTGCCGTCGAGATAGCCCAGGATCTCCTCCTTGGTGGGGCTCCTGCCCTGCTTCGGCACGATCACCAGCAACGGCCGCTCGTCCCACTTGGGATGGGCGACGCCGATCACCGCAGCCTCGGCGACGTCAGGATGGCCGACCGCCAGGTTCTCGAGGTCGATCGAGCTGATCCACTCGCCGCCGGACTTGATCACGTCCTTGGCGCGGTCGGTGATCTGCATGAAGCCCTCGGGATCGAGGGTGGCGACATCGCCGGTGTCGAACCAGCCACCCTCATCCAGCACCTGGCCGCCCTCGCCTTTGAAGTAGCCGCTGGCGATCCAGAACCCGCGCACCATCAGGTGACCGAAGGCCTTGCCGTCGCGCGGCAGCTCATTGCCGCCGTCGTCGCTGATCTTCAAGTCCACACCGAACACGGCGCGGCCCTGCTTGGCCTTGTATTCGAGCTGCTTCTCGAATGGCCAGTCTGCCATCTTCGCCTTCATCACCCCGGTGGTGCCCAGCGGGCTCATCTCTGTCATGCCCCAGGCATGGATCACAGTGACACCGTACTGCTTCTCGAAGGTTGCGATCATCGAGGCCGGTGCCGCCGACCCACCGATCACCGTGCGGTTCATGTACGGCAGCTTGAGGTCGTGCTCCTTCATGTAGTTCAGCAGCATCAGCCAGACAGTCGGCACGCCAGCCGACATGGTCACCTTCTCCTGGTCCATCAGCTCGTAGACGTTCTGGCCGTCGAGCTCGCGGCCGGGGAACACCAGCTTGGCGCCGCACATCGGGGCGCCGTAGACGATGCCCCAGGCGTTGGCGTGGAACATCGGCACCACCGGCAGGATGGTGTCGCGCGAGCTGATGCCCAGCACGTCCTGCATGCAGGTGGCGAAGCTGTGCAGCACGGTGGAGCGGTGGGCGTAGAGCACGCCCTTGGGGTTGCCCGTGGTGCCCGAGGTGTAGCAGAGCGACGAGGCGGTGCGCTCGTCGAGCCTCGGCCACTCCATCTCGCCGCTCTCCGGCGCGATCAACTCCTCGTAGCAGATCACGTTGGGCAGCGAGGTCCCCGGCATGTGCTTTCGGTCGGTCAGGATGACGTAGCCCTTGGCCGACTTCAGCTCCGGCGCCATCTGCTCGAGCAGCGGCACGAAGGTGAGATCGGTGAAGATGTAGCTGTCCTCGGCATGGTTCGCGATGTAGACGATCTGCTCGGCGAACAGCCGCGGGTTGATGGTGTGCAGCACGGCGCCGATGCCGGAGACGCCGTAATAGCACTCGAAGTGGCGGTAACCGTTCCAGGCCAGCGTGGCAATGCGGTCACCCGGCTTGACGCCGAGCCGCTGCAGCGCCTGGGCGAGCTGCTTGGAGCGCCGCTGCGCGTCGCGGTAAGTGTAGCGATGGATCGGCCCCTCGATGCTGCGCGAGACAATCTCGACCTCGCCGTGATAGGTCGCCGCAAAGTCGAGCAGTGACGATATCAACAGCGGTCGGTCCTGGATAAGGCCAAGCATGATCTCCTCCCGACGAAAAATGGCGCAAGCGATGTCTCGAGTTAGCTGGAATAGCTCATCCGACTGCCTGCTTTTCCTGAGCGGTGGCCGGGCTGTCTGTCCCTGTCAAATCCGTCAGCAGCGGCAGAACCTCGGCGGCGACGCGCTCGATCTGCGCCTGGCGCAGCTCATAGGGGCCCAGCAAGTCGAGCACAATGTGCCGCACGCCGGCGGTATAGAAGGCACGCATGCACTCGGCAACGTTGGTCGCCGGGCCGAGGGCACAGTAGCGTTGCGCCGCCTTGCGGAAATCCATGGCGTAGCGAACGCTTAGTGTCTCGGACGCCGCGTCGAGCGCCTTCTCGTATGTGTCGTCCAGCCGCGTGAACAGCAGATGGCCCGTGCCGAAGCGGGCAAGCTTGCGCCCAGCGGCTGTCGCAGCCATCGCGATCACATCGAGGCTGCTTCGGTACATCTCCGGTGTTACCACGTACGACATCCAGCCATCGGCCAAACGGCCACTGCGCTTCAGCGCTCCTTCCGATCGTCCGCCGCACCAGATCGGCGGGCCTCCCGATTGCCGCGGGGGTGGCTGCATCTGAACTTCGCTGAAGGTGCTGAACCTTCCCTGATGCGTGACCGGCTCGCCAGTCCAGAGCTTGCGCAGTACCACGATCCCTTCGCTGAGCCGCGCGCCGCGCTCCCGAATTGGCGCGCCGGCCAGAGCGTATTCCTTAGGGAACTCGCCGCCGACACCAACGCCAAAGATGAGGCGCCCCTCGGTCAGATGGTCGAGGGTCGCAACCTGCTTGGCCACCGGCCCCGCGTGCCGCAGTGGCAGTAGATAGACCGATGTCCCAAACAGCAGCCGCCGGCTGACGACGGCAGCCTGAGCAAGCTGTAGCAGCGGATCAAGGATGGGGATGGCGAAGGCGATGTGATCGCCAACCCACAGCGAGTCGAAGCCGCTTCGGTCCACGAGTTGCACCAGCGAGACCAGTTCGTCGATGCGTGGAAGCCATGGGCCAGTCGCAGGTTCGGTGCGACGATGGATGGTCTGGATGCCGATTCGTAGGCGAGCATCGAGTGGCAGTGGCATGGACGTCTCCCCCGAGGACCGGAACTCAGATGGTGGCAAAGCCCTGGAAGGCATGCGGTATCCGGCGGATGTCGGCGACGAGCTCGCGCATCAGTCCGGGCGCCGTTGCCGGTGCGAAGTTCAGCTCGATAGCGTCAGCCGCTCCGCCGAAACGGGTTTCGATGGCAGGGACGATCTCGTCGTAAGTGCCACAGGCCGCAAAGATGCGCACAACGTCGTCCGAGACAAGTGCCGCCATTTCCTTCCAGCGGCCCTGGACCGAGAGATCGTGCAGCTTCATCCCGAGATCCTGGAGCCCATGCAGCTCCAGGATGGGCATATAGGTACGCGTGGAACCGTAGAAGGCGATGCGGAAGCGCACCCAGTCCATGGCTTTCGCCACCGACGCGGCGTCCGGCCCGGTCGCGACGAAGCCGCCGCCATGCACGTTGAAATGCTCGCGCTTGCGGCCGCTGCGGCGCATGCCCTCCACCAGGCGCGGGATGCACACTTCCTCAAGATAGCGCCGCGAGCAGATCGGGTGCAGCCGCACACCGTCGGCGACCTCACCGGCCACCCGCAACATTGCCGGCCCAACCGCTGCAATAGTCACCGGGACCATCGGCAGGCCGGTCGGCTCGGGCGAAAAATCCGGGGTCATAAGCGTGAGCCGATAGTACTCGCCCTCGTAACGCAGCTCTTCGCCAGTCTGCCAACAGCGCCAGATCGCGCGCAGCGCTCGAACATAGTCGCGCAGACGGGGTGCCGGCGGGCTCCAAGGAACGCCGAAGCGGCGTTCATTGTGGCCTTTCACCTGGCTGCCCAGCCCGAGCACGAAGCGGCCTGTTGAATTGGCGTGCAGGTCCCAAGCCTGCATTGCTGTCACCGCCGGACTGCGCGGAAAGGCGACTGCGACAGACGTGGTAAGCGCGATTCGTTTGGTCGCAAGCGCCGCGACGGCGAGCGGCAAGAATGGGTCATGCTTCGCCTCCACCGTCATGAGCGCGTCGAACCCAGCCGTCTCCGCCGCTCGCGCTGCCGATCCGGTCTGATTCCAGTCGTTCACCGGCAGCATCGTAAACACCTGCATCGCGCCCAACCCCTCACATGATCCGCTCGTCGGCATTCAGGTTGCGATCCGCCGGCACAGTCGGTCGAGCGCGGCGTCCGCCTCTCGGACGATTTGCTGGACGACCTCAGCAGCCGGCACAACCGACCCGACCAGACCGCAGCTTTGGCCTGCGGGCAAAACGCCGTTCTCCACATCACCCTCCAGCCGGCCGCGCTCCGAAGCCGGGTGACCCACGTGCACGGCCTGCAAGGGATAGGGTTCGATCTCGTGCTCGCGCCCAACCCAGGAGTCGGTGAAACGGTTGCGAATCAGACGGCAAGGCTTGCCGCTGTGGGCCCGGGTCACGACGGTCCCAGCGGTGCTGGTTGCCACGATCTTCTTCTTGTAGTTTTCGTGCGCCCGCGCCTCATAGGTGGCGATGAAGCGCGTGCCCATCCAGATCCCTTGTGCGCCGAACGCCAATGCCGCAGCGAGCCCGCGTCCGTCTGCAAGGCCGCCGCCAGCCAGGACTGGCACCTCCACGGCGTCTACGACCGCTGGCACCAGCACCGCAGTTCCGATCTGGCCAACATGGCCGCCGCCGTCACAACCCGTGGCAATAACTGCATCAACGCCATCTGCAACGGCACGCTCCGCATGCTGCACTGCTCCGACCACCGACATCACGAAAATGCCGCGCGCGTGCGCCTCCGGCACTACGGCGGCGGGGCTGCCGAGCCCTGATATGAGCACGGGGACTCGCTCATCAAGGACCACCTTCACCATCGCAGCGACAGAGGCCGTATAGCGTTCGACCTCCGCCCCGGCGGCCCGCACGGTTGCGAACAAGATGTCGACGCCGAATGGCCTGTCCGTGCGCGCCCGCACAGCACGGATCTCACTACGTAGCTCGTCTGCCGTCATGTTCGATCCGGCACCAATCACACCGAGACCACCGGCGGCTGATACCGCCGCGGCGAGTTCTGCGCGCGCGACCCAGCCCATGCCCGCCTGGAATACCGGGTGCTCCAAGCCAAGTCGCTTGCAGAGCGGTGTCAGTAGGCGGTGCCGGGCCAGTGTGGCCAACGTTTCCCTCGTCGGCGTCATGAAGGTCCTTCCCTGATGCGAACTAGGCGATCGCCTTCATCGACATCATTCGCTCCGGTATCGCTACCGCAAAGCGGCTCGTGCTGGCACTCGGGTCGTTCGCTCTAATCGCGTCGCCTCTGGTTCCCTTACCCGCGTCGTCGCTGGTCTTGTGCGCAAACCAACTCCTAGTCTGCGTTGACACACCTTGCACTATAGGTAGGCACTATAGGTAGGCTATTCGAATTGTCATTCGAAAATTTGCTGAACTTGTCGGAATTAGCTGGACGGCTCGCCGGCTTCGATTTGACTCGGCTGGCATTTCAAATGAACATTAGATTTCGACTTATATGCGGTGAAGGCCCATGGAAACAGCCCCCGATCTGACGCATCCAGACTTCATCTCTGATCCGCACAACGTGTATCGGCGGCTGCGCGCAGAAGAACCTCTTCACTGGAACCCATCCCTTAAGGGATGGGTTATCACGCGCCACGCCGATGCCTCTCTGGTGTTGAAAGACCCCCGCTTTTCGGCTGCAAAGCTGGATCCCTTTCTGAGCCATATCGGACCAGACACGCGAGGCAAGATCGAGCGGCTAACCGCTGTGCTGGCGGATTGGATGGTGTTCAATGATCCACCGCGCCATGAGAAGCTGCGCAAGGCCCTTGCCAAGTGCTTCCTGCCGCAGGAAATCGCGCGTCTCCAGCCGATGATAACGCAACGCGTTGAAGAACTGCTGAACGGCTTCAGGGGGCGCGATCGGGTGGATTTCATCGAGGCGTTCGCCTTTCCGTTGCCGGCGCGCGTGATTTCGGACCTGTTCGGTGTTCCCAGGGAGCGGGTCGAGGATCTCAGAAAGTGGTCCGAAAACCTCAAGGACTTCGTCGCCTTGGCCCGCGCCACGCCGGACAAGTACGACCGGGCAAGCGCGGCTGTAAGTGAGATGGTCACATTCTTTCGCGAGACGCTCCATGACCACCGCCGCAATCCACGTGACGACCTGACCGGGCGGCTTCTTGAAGCAGGGACCGGACCGGAGGGACTGAGTGAAGACGAGATGGTTTCGACGCTCATCCTCCTGCTCTTTGCTGGCCACGAAACAACGGCCAGCCTGTTGGCCAACGGGCTCTATTGGCTCCTGCGAAACCCGGCCTCGATTGAGGCGCTGCGGCGCAATCGGTCCCTCATCCCGGGCGCTGTCGAGGAAATGCTGCGGTACGAGGGGCCTGCCCAGACGGTGACGCGGATTGCGACCGAAGATCTGCGTTTGGCTGATGCGGATATCCGACGAGGGCAGCGTGTTTTCGTTGCGCTGAATTCCGCCGCCCGAGATTCGACCGTCTTCGCGGACCCCGACCTTTTCAAGGTTGACCGTCCTGTCAACCGCCACGTCGCCTTCGGTTTGGGCATTCACTTCTGCCTTGGTGCACCGCTCGCCCGCCTCGAAGCTCGGATTGCGTTCGACCGGCTGCTTTCGAGGCTGCCGGAAATCCGGCTCGAGACGCCTCAACCGGAATGGCACGACGAACTCGTGACGCGCAGCATGAAGCAGCTCGTTATCTCTTATGTCATGGCGGACTGAAACATGTCGCATGCTCCATTCGGTCAAGATGCCGCCCTCGCCGCCCGAATTACTGTTGGCGAGCTCTTGCGGGCGCAAGCGCGCATGCGGCCGAGATCGCCAGCCGTTGTCGATCGAGGCCGCATGTGCACCTATGGTGAGTTCAATACGCGCGTAAACCGCCTGGCGCATGCCCTGGCCGCTCTCGGGCTGCAGCGAGGCGATCGCGTCGCAATCCTTTCCGAGAACCGTTGCGAATACCTTGAGTTGGCTTTCGCCGGGGCAAAGCTCGGGCTGATCCTCTGCGCTCTGAATTGGCGGCTTACCGAAGAAGAGCTGGCTCACTGCATTCGTTTGACGACACCCAAGGCGGCGCTGGTCTCGGAGCGGTTCGCGGGTGCGCTGAGCGCCCTCGAACATGGCTGTCACACCATCATCGAACTGGGGGCGGATTACGAGAAACGGCTGGCGGCACAGCCTGTTGACGAACCCGACATCGCGGCACAGCCAGAGGATGGTCTGGTTATCATCTACACCAGCGGAACAACCGGACTGCCCAAGGGCGCCCTGATCAGCCACCGGGCCGAGATCGCGAGGCTGCACGTGAACTGCCTCGACTTTGACCTCGATCGCACTGATGCCTTCGTGGCATGGCCCCCAATGTTCCACATGGTGTCATTGGACCAATCGATCAGCTTGCTCAGCATCGGCGGGAAGGTGGTCATCGTCGACGGGTTCGACGTTGCCCGGATCTTGGAGAGCGTCGAGACGGAGCGGCAATGGTGGCTTGTCCTGATGCCCGGCATGATCGACCAGGTTATTCGTGAGCT
>CADECW010000048.1 GCA_902825855.1 uncultured Rhodospirillales bacterium
ACGAATGTCTGATCGATCCGCATCGTGCCGGTCCACTCGCGCGTTCCTGGCAACGTGAGGCACAGGCGCAGGGGATCATGATAGACGTGCGGCAGGGGCCGCTCACCCGCCAAAGCCGAAAGCTCGGGGTCCGTGACGAAGACGCTTGGTGTTTCGCCCCGCTGAAATGTAATGCGCATGGAGTATTCACGGCTAAGGGGCGTCGGCCTGTCACGATAATCCCAAATAAAGCCAGTCGCGTGCAGCCGGCCTGTCCCCGTACAGATGGGATTGGCGCGCAGAAACATAAACTGCTGCGCGGGCGTCAGGTCTGGGCGGTCACGCGAAAACACCTAGTCACCGAAGAACGTGTTGGAGCGAACCGGCGTCGCATTGGCCGCGCTGGACAGCGTGAGCCCGACCGTCGGCGCGACGTAGAGCTTCTTGGCCGTGCGTGCCTGCGAAATGCTGTCGGTGCGAGCATCGATAACTTTGCGAACGACCGAACTCCCGAGGCTTCCTTCCAAGCTCTTGCCGATAACGTCGATGCCCTGCAAATCCGGAAGGGCCTCGAAGTCCGCCAGTGCCTTCGCATGCCACTCGTAGAAGGCGGCGGCGCGAGCCGGCTCAGTATTCCAGCGCTCGGCGAAGTTCTCGCCGACCGTGGTTTCGTTGGCCACCACATAGATCCGCCGACCATTGACGACCGGCTTATCGATGAAGTGTGGCATCAACCGAATGGTCGCGATCAGAACGTCAAGTTCGGAATCGAAAACAAAGCTCTTGACGCAATACTCATACGACTGTGCCGCGAGCGTGGTGATGATGATGGAGATCGGTGCGATCTCCTCGACGACTTCCAGGAAATGCACATCACGATGCCGCTTGAGGATCTGCACCGTCCGCCGCAGGATGCCTTTGGCGGTGCCATGCACAGGGAAGGGCTCGACGGCCGCACGGTCCTCGGCAGCGAGAGCCTTTTGCATCCGCAAGGTGGGGATTAGGGCTGCCCTGCGTTCAAAGAGCGCCTTGTAGCCTTTCGGATTCGTCGGTTTGAATTCCCGCAGCTTCTTGTCGGGAACCAATTCGCCGCCGTTGGCGCATTTGGCATTGTTGATCGTCGGCGAGATGTCGAGATGATATTCGCGTGCGTAGTTCAAGCGCCAGCAGCGCTTCTTCTCTTCGAGCATGGCAGCGTAGCGCGCGTTCTCCTTCAGGCGATCGCCGACAATGCGTTTCAACTCTGCCGGTGGCCGGTCAGCGGTAAAGCGCAGCACCTTGCAGATGAGATCGACGTCGAAATCTTCGCGCCCGATCGGTTTGACCGTCGTGCCGAGGCCGGTCGAGCCGTGAGCATAAATATCGATCCACTTCAGAAGAGGGTTGTCCGACCCGGAGAGCCATTCCGCGACAGCCTCGTAGCTCGTCCGCGCAGCCTCAAGCTGAGCAGCGGTCAACTCCAGCGCTTGGCAAATCTGATCGAGGAGCGAGTAAACCTCGGCTTTGCGCAAAAGCAGATGCGTCTGGGGAGGCGCCGTGAACATCTGATTCATGGCTCAATTCCTTTCACGGTGTAGATAGGTTTGAACGATTCGGCAGTTTCCGTCAGAAAAACGGGTTCAATGCGAGGACGCTCCTTACGAGCTGATGAGGCGCCCATGCCTTTGAGTTGCGCGATCTTGCGCGTGTCATCGAGATTGAAGAAATCCTTCGGCACATCCGGGCAGCACCGGAAAATCGCCTCACGTTCGTATTGATGGCCGGTAAGCAACTTCGCCATACCAAGCGCGCCATGCGACTGGCCGTCCATGAACAGGCGGGTCACATCCTTTGCGAGACCGCCCCAACCAGGCGCCTCGCCGATCATGTAGACCTCGTTGACGCAGCCCAGGCTCAGCACTCGCAGACTGCTGGCCGGCCAGTCGAGCAAAGTGACGGCCTCGACCACCGCCAACGCGATCGGGTTGTTGGCCCATACGCCGCCGTCGAGCAGACCGACATCCTCGGCGGTCCGGTGGCGCTTGTAGTAGGTGGGCGCGGCGGCCGTCGCCATCGCGGCATCGACGGCGAGGCGCTTGTAATCGGTCTTGAGGCGGGGATGATGCGCTGTCTTGAAAATATAGACACCGCGATGGTCGGCATCCCATGCGGGAATCACCAGTCGCGTTCTCGCATCCCCAATGCGCCTGCTGCCGAGAACTGTAGAGAGTTCGCTCCGCAGCAGATCAGCGTCATGCTTCGGGGTGACGATGTGCTTGAGGCGACGCCACGCGTCGCCGGCGAAGCTCGCCAGAGCGCCGCCCGACTGTCCAAAAATGTGTGGGCCGCGACGGACATAGAGGTCAAGGAGATCACGCGCGGGAAGACCCATCGCCAATCCGATCGCCAGAATGCCGCCCGTGGACGTTCCTGCGATCAGATCGAAATACTCTCCGATGGGCCGGTCGAGATCCTCTTCCAGAGACGTAAGAAAGGACGCCGGCTGCGTTCCCATGATGCCGCCGCCGTCAATCGAGAGAATTCGACGAATCGGCGGTTTATCTGAAGGAACTGCAACCTGCGTCATGTCGCTTAGCCCTTCGGAGGATAGGGATCGTGCCCGTAGGAATTCTTGTCGCGAATCCGACCGTCCGGCCGATGAATGACGACTTCGCTCTGCTGGTTGATCGCGATCTCCCGTGCAGCCCGTTCGGCATCTCCCTGGGTCGGATGGATCGAGGTTGCCCTCTCATTCCTTTCGCCACGCACGGCCCATTCGTCACCGTGCGGAACGACATGCTGATTCTTGCCTGCCATGCTCACAACTCCTGATTCCTTGACCTGATTCGCAAATCGTAATAAGTAGCTATACGCTCTGTCATAGCCTGAGCCGAAGAAATAGCCCCGCGGGGCTGTCGACGATCTAGACATGGAACTCTATACGATCTGTCATGGCCGAGTCAAGCGCACCAAAAGACTTCGCCTCTCGCCTGCGCAAAACGCGCGAAACGCGGGAGCTAAGCCAATCCGAACTGGCCAGGGAAGCCGGCATGCAACCTTCGGCCATCGCCCATTTTGAGGCTGGGCGCCGCAAGCCGTCGTTCGACAACGTGCGAGCGCTCGCGAAGGCGCTGAAGGTCTCGGCCGACTACCTACTCGGGGCGCAAGCCGCGACGACCGCCTTTCGCGACGAAGACAAGCTGAGCGCAAAAGATCGACTTTTTATTCAGAACATCATCGACACAATGATTAAGGACAAGAAATAGGGGGCGAAACATGGCGGGCTTTCGGTTGAAGATGGCAACCCAGCACGGCGAAAAGGTCGCTGAGGAATTTGGCTTCAATCAGTTTCCAGTTAGACCTCGAGAGATCGCCAAGGCCAGGGATATTGTCATCCAGGCGAAACCAGCCGAAGTGACGGGCGTGTCCGGCGCGATCATCTTCGCCGGTGATTCGGCCACCATCATCTACTCCACCGAGCACGGCAACGAAGGCTTCGAGAATTTCTCCATTGGCCATGAGCTGGGGCATTGGTTCCTGCCGGGCCATCCCGAGGAGATTATCAAGGCCGGCGGCGCGCACATGTCCCGCGCCAATTTTACACAGAATACGTCGATCGAGCTGGAGGCTGACCACTTCGCCAGCGGCCTTCTCTTGCCGTCCAATCTCACACGCAACCTGCTCTCCAATTATCAGATCGGCCTCGACGGCATTCTCAAGCTGGCTGAGAAGGCCCATTGTTCGATCACGGCTGCCGCGATTCGGGCCGCGGAGTGCGGCAGCTATCCGATGGCGATCATCGTCAGCAAGGGCAACGAGATCGCATATGCGTTTACCTCGGAGTCTTTCAAGAATCTCGGCAAGCTAGCGTTCTTGCGAAAAGGCGCTCCTTTGCCCGACGGAGCGACGCAGAGGTTCAACGCGGATGCGGCGAATGTCCTTCGCGCCGAACGCGCCGTTGGTGAAACCGACTTGGCGACATGGTTCGACGGCCCGGGTCGGATCACTCTTGATGAAGAGATCATCGGCCTTGGCAAATACGGCTACACCTTGACCGTGTTGACCAGCGAGGGGCTGCCCGAAGCCCCTCTCGATGAGGAGGATGAGGATGCTGAATTGGAGCGAAGCTGGACACCCCGCTTCGCTTATGGCCGGTAGCCACATCCGACATTGGGCCGATTAGCAGGGCCATGCTGCGGGCCGTGGGATTGCCCTCGAACTAATACGGGTGTTGCACCCCCCGCAACCATCCCCTCTTCGAAACAGTATTATGACCCTTCCGGTAATTTCGGCTGCCGGAGATGATATTTCGGACGTGGCCGTAGTCCAGGAAGGTCGAAAATGCTTTATCTTTCAGCGGGGGCTGACTGACACTCTCTCCGTCGCACTGCTTCTCCATTGTATCCGGCCGTTCGAAGCCACGGCAAAGCATTGGATCTAGGCGACAACGGCTGTTGCGGTTATCTCAGGCGGACAAGCGCAACGCGATGCAACGGATGCGAAATCGATCCTTCCAGCACGAGATGCACAAGCGTCGACGATTATCACATGAGCTTTGCGACGGGTTGAATTGGGCAACTTAACAGGCCTGATGATAGGCGACTCAAGCCTGCGCGCCTCCCTTGATCGGCATCACCTTCTTGGGATCGAGCCAGTGGTCGATCCGATCAGCCCAATGCTGCATCAGCTTCGTGCGCGAGCCGATCAGCGCGAGGGGTCCGTGCTTCTTGTAGAGACCTTCCACAGTAGAGTTATCGAGATGTGCGAGCTGCAGCTCGACGACATCGCCATCCCATGCCTTGGCGTCCTTGATCTCTTCGTGGTGAGATAGAGTCGAGAACGTGGTCCGGAATCCGTGGGCACAATGATCAGTCTTGGTATCAATGCCAAGCAGCCGCAAGCGCTTGTTGAGCGTATTGTTTGATAGCGGCGCGTCCTTCGAGCAGGAAAACGCGTACCGGCGATGGCCGGTCAGCTTCTGGACGCTACGCAGGATCGCGAGTGCCTGTCGTGACAAGGGCACAACATGGTCCCAACCGGTCTTCATCTTGGGAGCTGGAACAGTCCAGCGTTTGGCATCCCAATCGACCTCGCCCCATTCCATTTCATTGACCATGCCGGGGCGGGGAATGGTCAGCGCATTGAAGCGCAAGGCAAGGCCAACGACGTCACCAAATCTCGCTCTCGTCCACGGTGCGCTGATAAGTTTGAAGACGCGCGTGACGTCGCGTGGTTCGGTGACACCGGGACGCGGCGTCGAAATGTTGGCAATCATCTGTCCATTCAGGTTGCGGAATGGATTGTAGCCGTCGCCTTCGACGTCGGCATAGTCGCAGATCTGCTCGCCGATGCTGCGCACTCGGTCCCGGGTTTCCAGCCTTCCCTCTGCTTCATATGAACGCATGAAAGCGAGCACGTCGGGACGCTTGATGTCCTGCCTGCACAGCTTGCCGAAGCGAGCCTTGACGTAGCCGACGCGCAGCTCGAGCACCTCGACGGTCTTGGGGTCGCGCACTGCGACGATCCTGCCGCGCTTGACTTTCTCCACCTTCTTCTTGGCGAGCCACTCATCGGCCCATTGCGCGAAAGGCCGGGCGGCGGCCTGCTTGTGCTTGTCGAGCTGCTTCTCGATGCTCGGGTCTTTGCCTTCCTTGAGCAGGTCTTTGGCCTTGTCGCGCTCGCGCCGCGCGTCTGCGAGCGAGAACGTGCCATCCCTGCCGTTGCCGTAGGGGCCGATGGAGTAGGTTTTCTGGCGGCCGTGGAAACGGTAGTCCATCCGCCAGAGCTTGGAGGCAGCGTTGCCGGGCCTGCTCACGTCCGGCGTGACGAAGAGATAGAGCCAGCCGCCGGTCACGTCGGAAATCTTAGCGGGACTCCACGCGCCATTGTCGAATTTCGGTCGGGCGGCGCGGCAGTCGACGTCGGTCTTAATCTGCTTGGGATTGGCGCACGCGCCGTCGTTCTTGCCGCCCATCGGCTCAATTCCTTCATTCGGCAAAGCGAAAGTCGCCGTGAACGTTTGTTCTCCCGATACCAGCAAAAATACCAGCAAATCGGGCGGCTGGGATCGGAGGAGAACAAACGGTGACGAACTAGAACGTACGCGGAAGTGCCTATTTTTCAAGGCTTTCCGAGCACGGTGCGGACGGTTGCGGACGTTTCGGAACGGGCTTGAACAGCCTGGTTGGTGCCCCTGGCAGGAAGCAGCGCCATTTTGCCGCGCGTGGTTCTCGCGGTTCGCCGGCGGGATCGTTCTCACCATTTCCGCCGATCGCGCTACAGCTGGCAGCTCCCTTGCCGGCGAACTTGCACTGCAGCCCCGGGCAGCGGGATTGTTTGTCGGCCGAGCAAGCGCAGGGCGGTCGCAATAATGCGACGCGTCGGCAACAGTGCCTCTTCTGCCAGTGCGATGAAACCGCCAGTAAGACGAGGGCGTCAGGGGAGTCCTATCCACAGACTGTGGCCCGTAATCGGTGTGCACCGGGTGTGGCAGGGGAAGGCCAACAGACCCGTGCGGCTGCTGCTAGCGTCGCTGCAGTGACGATGGAATTCTTCTCAGGTCTCGACGTGTCGATGGAGCGGAAGGCGATCTGCGTGGTCGACGACAAGGGCGGGGTGCAGATGCAGACGGAGGTTGTGACCGATCCAGATGCAATTGCCGCGGTCCTCAAGCCGTTCCTGCCGCGGCTGCGGCGCGCCGGTCATGAAGCCGGATCGCTGTCGCCCTGGCTGCAGCCTGAGCTCATCATGCTCGGCCTGCCAGCGGTCTGTCTGGAGACCAAGCATGTGCGCGCGGCGATGTCGGCGCAGCGCAACAAGACGGGTGCGCTCGGCCTGGTGCATATCGTGCGCACCGGCTGGTTCCGTCGGGCCCATGTCAAGACGGAAAGCTGCTACCGCCTGCGGCTTCTGCTGCTGACGCAGCGGCGCAACCTGAAGCGCAAGGTTCTAGACCTCGAAAACACCATCTGGCACTCCCTGAAGGCGTTCGGTGTCCGCATCAAGGGCACCGGCCGCAGCGGCTTCGACACGGCAGTGTGCGAGGCGGTGGCCGAAGATGCGCTGACCAGTGAGCTGATGGACGCCATGCTGGCGGCACGGGCGATGCTGTGGAAGCAATACTGCCGGCTGCACGACCTGGTGGTGAAGTCTGTCGCGCGTCACGAGGTCTGTCGGCGCTTCATGGCGGTCCTGGGCGTGGGCCCGGTGACGGCGTTGAGCTTCGTGACGGCGATCGATGATCTGTCGCGCTTCCGTCGCTCGCGTGACGTAGCGGCTTACTTCGGACTGACCTCGCGACGCTGGCAATCCGGCACATCGATCGACGTGCAGGGACGCATCAGCAAGGCGGGCGATGGTGATGTTCGGCGCGCTGTACGAGGCGGCGTCGGCCTTGATGACGCACTTCAAGGGGCGCGACAAGGTGCGGACGTGGGGCCTGGCGCTGGCTAAGCGCAGCTGTCACCGCAAGGCGACGGGGCGGTGGCGCGCAAGCTGGCCGTGATTATGCATGCCATGTGGACGGACGGAACCTGCTACGTCGGCGACGCGGCGGCCAGCGCCAGCGCTCGTGCGGCGCGCACCGCCCGCAAGGACGGCAAGCTGCCGGGGCGCCCAGGCAAGAGCGTGCGCCCGACAGCTTCGATGCTGCGAGCGGTCATCCTGACGGTCGCCAACTGGACCATGGAGCTCCGCCACGGCGGATGACGACTGGTGCAGGCCAAGGACAAGGGAAAGCACGCCATCTTGCTTGTGGCCGACGCCGTCGCGGTGTCTTCGGATCACGCTCGAGCGCCTGTGATGATGATCCGTTACTACCATGGAAACATGCGGCGCGACGGCTCGGAGCCTGGGATCACGCAGCCCGATCAACCCGTCGCTGAGGATGGAGGACTGTACGGCGCGCCGGGACTCTGCCGTAAAAACGGCGATTTGTAGGAAAGGGAAGAGTGGCGTTTAGTGCCCAAAGTTGAGAGACGACGATGACGAAGAAGCTCAGACTCATCCCATCGATTAGGACGGCAAGATAAAGCGGGTTGCCCCGCTGGCGGCGCCATGCGCCCGAAAGCTTGTCTGCACATTGTTTCTTGAGCGGATTCCGACAGCTCTTCGAGAGGGACGTGCTGGCTCTTGAAGCGATTTGCTCTATGCTTTCAACGCTCCGAGCGCCGTCGCTCGAGGATCCGGCTTCTCGCCGCTACGCCAGGAGGGCCTTTTCTACTCCATGCGCCGACGACGTGCAGTCTGCCTCTTGCAGGCCTTCGCGTGGCTTCCAATCGTCATGCCATGGCAAGCGATTACGACGACTTTCGACTCCGTCCTGGCACGATCCGCGACCAGAGTGGTGAGCGACCCGGCGGACGCCACGTGCGTGGTGTCCGCGCTCGTCCGACCAGCTTCACGGGACAGATCCAGCAGGCTATCCGCCGGGCTGGCGGCAATCCGTCCCGCCTGAACGGCACCGGGAAGGGAAGCGGCAGATTCAATGCGCGTGGCCGCGGCGCAGCGGTCGCGGCGGCGCTGAAGGACCGGAGCCCCTGGAGCCGGGACGGTGGGATTCGTACGAGGGCGCGGCGCGTCGCGGTCAAGGCCCGGGTCGTGAGGCTCAACCCCCAACGCGGGGCGACGCGCGGCCGCGCCTTCGTCAGCGCCAAGGCGGTCGACGCTCACCTGCGCTATCTCCAGCGAGACGGCGTGACGAAGGACGGCGAGAAAGGCCAAGTCTATTCGGCCGGAAGGGACGTGGAGGATGGTCGCGCGTTCGTCGAACGCGGCCGCGAGGACCGTCACCAGTTCCGCTTCATCGTGTCGGCCGAGGACGGCGTCGAGCTTTTTGATCCCCGCGCCACCACGCGCGATCTGATGAAGCAGATGGAAGCCGATCTTGGCACCAAGCTCGATTGGATCGCGGTTGATCACCACAACACCGGCCATCCCCACACCCACATCATCGTCCGGGGCGTGACCGACGACGGCAAGGCCCTCAACATCGCCGGCGACTACATCAGCCACGGCATCCGGGAGCGGGCGAGCGAGGCGGTCACCCGAGAGCTCGGCCGTCAGACGGAGCTGGAGGTTGCGCGTAGCCTGGAGCGAGAGGTCGATGCCGATCGCTTCACTCGGCTGGACCGCATGCTGATCGCCGAGCAGCGCAGCCGCAATGAGTTCGCCGACTTGCGGCCAGACAGGGACATGCTGGACAGCCTACGACAGAACCGGGCCCTGCTGATCCAGCGGGCGCGCAAGTTGGAGCGCATGGGTCTGGCCACCGAGGTCGAGGTTGGGCGCTGGAGCCTGTCGCCCAGGGCGGAAACCGCCTTGCGGGAGCTCGGCGAACGCGGCGACATCATCAAGACCATGCACCGGGCATTGACCCGGGAAGGCCTGGCGGAGGCCCGCCCCATCACGGGCTATGTCCTGCACGGGGAGAAGGCGACGGAGCCGATCGTCGGGCGGGTGCTCGACAAGGGCCTGGGTGGCGACGAGATGGGCGAGCGGGTGCGGCTGGTGATCGACGGCGTAGACGGGCGCGTCCATCACGTTGAGATGGACGCAGCCCGCGTGGAGGAGGTGCAGCGGGGCATGATCGTGGCAGCCGGCGCCGGGCCGACCGCTCCCCGCGCCGCGGACCGCAACATCCTGGCCATTGCCGGGAAGGAGGGCGTCTATCGTCCAACCAAGCATCTGGAGCAAGCTGTCGGCACCATCGAGCGCCTGGGTGGCGATCCCGCCGCTTACGTCCGTTCCCATGTCCGTCGGCTGGAGGCCTTGCGCCGCGCCGGCCATGTCGAGCGCATCGATGCTGACCAGTGGCGCATCCCGGTCGATCTTCCGGAGCGCGGGCAGGCCTACGATCGCACCAGGGACCGGACGAGTGGCAGCATCCAGGTGCTTTCGCCCATGACCCTGGAGCAGCAAACCAGTCACGACGGCGCCACTTGGCTTGACCGCGAGCTGGCGTCCCGGGAGCGCACGGCCCTGGCCGATGCAGGGTTCGGCCGAGAGGTGGCGACGGCGTTGGATCGCCGCCGGCGATGGCTGACTGACAAGGGATATGCCACGGACCTTGGCGACGGCCGGATCCGAGCCCCGCGAGACTTGATCCAGCGGCTCGAGGCCCGAGACGTCGAACGTGCCGGCACAGCGGTCGCGGCCGAGCGTGGACGAAAATGGCGGCCCGTTGTTCCCGGCAACTATGTCAGCGGCCAGCTGGTCGGTTCTACACAGCTTTCCAGCGGCCGGTTCGCCATGATCGATGATGGGCTGGGCTTCAGCCTCGTGCCCTGGCGGCCTGCGCTCGAGCAGCATATCGGTCGCCAGGTCTCGGGCGTCGCCACGCCCGGCGGCGATGTAAACTGGTCACTCGGGCGCAAGCTGGGCTTGGGACTCTGACAGCTACAGCGCAGTCGCAAAGACTTGCTGTTGGGTGCGATGACGACGCGACCGTTCGACAGGCGCAGGAGCAACTGCACGCTTACCGACACATCCGGCGCATTCGCGATGTCGTCTCGATTGCCCAGCGACTCAAGCAGCAAGCCGATCATGGCATTGCGAAGATCCCCACGGCCCGATACTTCCATGGCTCGGTCAACCTGCGGCACAGATGCAGGTGGGCGGCACTCTCTGGAAGCGATGGCTTCATCCAGGCCAACAAGCACAAGCATCCAGCTTCCGGTGCCGGAGGCAGATCAACCGGCGCTGAGTATTGGCCCATCTGATGCTCCCAAGATTGCGCTGCCGAAGAACCTCGCGCAGACATTGCAGTTTCTGAGCGACGACGACCTCGAGAGATTGCGGGCCAGCGTCGAAATCGAGCTTGAACGCCGCCGGCCGATCAGCCCAGGTCCGACCACGACGCGAGGTTCAAGGAGGTGTCGGACGCGGTAGTCGAACACCTGAAGCGAGTCCCGAACTGGTGAAGTCACTGCGATAGGCTCACAACGCGTTCCTCACCGAGGAAAGCAAGCAACGGGTTGCATAGTAGCGCGGCAAATGCTACTTATCCGACGCTAGGCCTTAAGGAGGGGGAACTTGCGCAATGCAGCGATGATTGCGGCGAGCCTAATATTCGGGGCCACTACTGCCCAGGCTCAGCTGCTGACTACAATTGCTGGTTCCGTCCTCATCGATAGAGCGGGCAAAGAGGCGCGCGACTCAATCGACCATGCGAGGGAGGCCGGGGAAGCCCTTCTTGAGCGAGCCAACGAGATGGGTAAGCAACGTCTTGAACAAGTTGACGGCATCCTCAAGAACACTGTCGGAGGGCTGATTGGACAAACTGAAGAAGCAACTTTGCGAATTCTTGTTCAAGCCAAGAAGGACGCCGATGCTGTGAGGGAGGCCACTGTTGCCGATCTTAAAGGAGTGATCTGGCAAGCAGAATGTTCCGGCAGGCAATTGTTGCTTTCGGATTTGAAGAATACGCTTGGTGGTCTAGGTACTCTGTTGAGTACGCATGAAATTCGATTGTCTCCGCCGATCCCCGAGGCCGAAAAGAGAGCTTGGTACTGCTGGCTTCCTTGGACCTGCGACGATCCGAATGTGATCCGGATCAAGGAACCTTTCGGTGATACGTACATCGCAGTTAGGGAAAAGATCGAAGGATCAATAGCAAAAGAAAACGTCAAGGAAACCACGCCGGCGCATCGTATCGTTGGTTCCTACGAATACTTGAGCGCTTTCGCCCTTAAGACCTCCTGTTTTTATCCAGGCAGCAGCGACAACTGGAATCGGGAATACCTTAACTATCGGGAGAAGGCGCGACGATGGCGAACTGCAGCAAACATCAGAATTCAGTGATCGTGGGACCGATGTTCTCGCAGTTGAAGTGCTTGGCGGTCGCCAGCCTTCTATCGGGGATGTTGTGTTTCAGCGCTGAAGCCCAAGACAAGGAGTGCGCGACAGTAAAGGATTGCGCTCAGCAAATGGTCGACAGTGCGAACGAACTGAAAAGGCAGAACATCGTACTGATGAAGCGTATTGAGGAGCTCGAGAAAGCACTTGCCCAGCAGAAGGTTGATATCGCCGCTGCATTGGAAGTTAGAATTAAGACACTCATCGGCGGGCCAGAACAGCCGAGACCAGGGTTCGACAAACGCGCACCATGCCCTGAAGGATATTATGCAGCCGGGGTACTACTGTCAGATGGCCCTGGCGGCCCCCATGGTATCGTCCACGCCGTCGGCCCTCTATGCAAAGCATTCAAGTAAAGGCGATTCGTGGCACAGCACGGGAGAGAGAGTTGCAAACAGCTTTCCAGGCCTGAATGCTAAGTCGATTGGAACGGACCAGTGGGAGAGCGTCGGTCTGTAATGATGGTGAATAGGTGGGGCGTCAGCAGCGAGTGACTCTCAATCCTCGCCACCGACGCCCTGGCGCCGAGGTGGGTTCAGCGGTCCATCCGTCGCACCTCGCGGTCTCCTCTGCCATCCTCTCCGCCGTCATTCGCGCGACCGGGTCGGACCGGCCGGAGGCCGCCGCCGAGTAGCGCTCCTCCCAAAAGCGGGCCGTGAGGAAGCGCGGCCGGCCGTGACAACCGCCAGGAAGCACGACCGACCGCGCCGCCGCATCCACCGCCACTGCAGGCCCCGTGGAACGGACTTAGACCGTGACGATGTCTTTCGCGGCCTTGTGGTGGAACGATTTCACCCGCCGACCTTTCGGCATGTAGGCGCCCATCCATGCAGCCGGCCGACCGTAGAACCGCGTATAGGTGTGGCCGCCCTTCTGTTCAACATACTCGCGGAGGAAGCCGAGGGCATTCAAGCCGCTGTGTTCTAGCGGCGTGGAGAGCACATGGTCCAAGATGAGCCCGCCAAAGCGCTCGAAGTCCGGGCCAATCACGCCAATGGCTGGAATCAGACGTTGGATCAGCAGTTTTCGGGTCTGCGGGTTCATGGTTGAGTAATCTGAGGGCTAGCTACGCCCACGTCCTCTCGCCTGACCAAGTCGACAGACTTTGGCTCAAATCCGCCCTTGGGAAACTTGCGCGTGCGATGATCGCAGGCCGTCCCAGATCAACGCGCGATTTTGACCTTCAGCACATTCCACGCGAAAGCAGCCAACATGCACAGCACCAGCGCCCACAGTAGCAACACTCCAATAGGCGTCCAGAAAGGCCAATAGTCAGGACCTCCTTGGTAGATGAAATGTCTCGACGCGAATGCCTCTCCCGGAGCCACATACGCGAAATGGTCCCATCGGTCTCCGACGCGCATATATCCATTCAACCCGCACGCTGTTCCCTGGGCCGCCTCCCGGCAGAAGTCTCCTTTGAAGTATTTTGCGGTCAAGCTCGCAAGGGCAAGCAGTGGAAGCCCAACAAAAGCGACAATCTGGCATATGTGAAGAAATACGCTATCGGGATCGCCCAGTTTGAAAGGTATCGGCAGCCTTCGACGAACCTCGGTTCGAGTGCTCGCGCGACCATGCACTATGCCTATGCCGAGCAATACAGCCACACCGATCAAACCGATAGGCGTCGCAACGAGGGCAACGGCATAGCGATCGAATTTCTCGAATGAAATCCCAGGCAGCTTGAACGGCCATCCTTGAGCTGCCGAGATCGCATTGAGCAGGAAGTAGAACAGCGACGCGCCGATCACCAACCACAGTGTGTTGCTTGTACTTTGCTTCATGCTTCAAGCGATCATCAGAAGGGAGACTTCCAGTTGCCTGGATTGAGATCGCCCCGCTTCAGGGAATCGGCAGGCTTCTCAACCCATTCCTTGACTTTCGCAGGACTCGTTTCGTGCTCGAGCTTTTTGAGTTGCCGTCCAGCTTCGCCACGCTCAAACGACCCTTTCGGATCATCGAGCCAAGACCGCACTTTCTCGGTCGAAACTTCGTGGCCCAGTCTCTTTAGCTCTTCGAGCGCTTGCTGTGGAAGCTTTCCCAGTGCGACGAGAAACTTGACGATCTCGTTGTTGTCGCCGAACTCTAGATCGCCAAGCAGCAGTGCGAACTTCGGCTTGAGGTCGCACTTCGACTCATACTTGATCTCTTTGAGCGCCGCCCTTGCAGCGGTCTCATTTTGTATTGCAGTTGCTTCGGTCCTTCGCTCTGCATCATCGGCCGTCGTCTTCCATACTGCATCCTGTGCCGGTGCAGGCACAGACGTGACTGAAACGTCCGCTGCAAATAGGTATCCAGCCGCATCGAGGCGAGCTGTCTTGGGCTCGATATTGACAATAGCGCCGAGCACCGCGGGGCGAACCACCCACGGTGCCTTGGTTGACCGGTCGGAGATGGGAAGGCGTACGAATTGCGGTCGTCGAGCGACGAGCAGCCTTGGAGTCGCGGCTTCACGGCCAATCGGAATTTCCAACCGCCCGCCTATGGACGGCACCTTCGTCCATCCGAAGTCTGTCTTGAAGACCCCATCGGTCCGCAAATCTGCGTGCACCAATTCACAGCCCATGCGGGCGTCCAGGACAGCCATCTGCAGTCCCTTCGACGACACGACGGCAGGCGTGGCCGTGACTACGATTCGCCCCCGCCCGTTGCCAACCATCCCGACACTAGTCCCAATGCCACCGCCGATTGGCGGATCGACATGAACCTTGATGGGCGCGTACGCATCGAGGTCAGCCTCCAACGACACGACGAGCTTTCCGTCGTTCCAACTCACAGCCGGAGGCTGGAACTGGACGGTGGCACGCCCTTTCGTCGCGTCGGCGAGCGCAGCATTTGCAGCGACATCAAGTAGCACAGCGTGGCGGCGCTCGCGACCGGCAAGGAACCCTGTGGCCGCCCGCGTCACTATCGTGAGGCGCAAATGGTCGGCGGGAAGCTGGGCAATCTTCCGTGCTAGCGCTCGGAAGAGTTCTTGACCGAGATAGACCTGCAGATCCGCTCGCCCCGCTGGTAGCGCGGCAAGTTTACCAGTTATATCTCGCTCCATCTGTGCCACTTCCAATCTTAGCTGCTCCTCCGTTAGGTTCTCCGTTTCGGCCGGTTTCAGAGCTGCCTGTCCTTTCTCGTTCAGGCGTCCGAAGATCCAGAAGCCATCGGTGGTGAACAGCGGGGCTGAGTACGATATGCGCTGCTCGACGACGCTCTCCGGCATACTGGCTTCGTAGGTGATCGTTGCTCCTCTATCGTTGACTGACTCCGTCCTGGTTTCTTTCACCCCGAGCGTCAGCGAGAATGAATCGCGCAAGGGGACGCCTACTTCGAAAATCTTTGGATCGGCGAGCAGGGAGGCAAGTTCAGGCACAAGCCGAGCCCAGAACCCTCTGAGGCCGAAGTTGAACCAACCCAGTTCCACCGTCGGCTCGATCGTAAGCGGCTCGATGCGGAAGTATGCGACCGTGCCCTTGTCGCCGCCCGGCCGATCGACACGTTGAAACGAAGCCGCAGCAGCGACATGGAGATCAACCGCAAGGTCTCCTTTTGCGGCGCGTAGTTTTAGCTCGGCGTGGGCGCTACCAACCGAGGACAGAACACGAATATCGACAACGTCCACCTGAACTCCCGAGAGAAGACCGGGAGCAGTGTTCTCGAGCCGTAGGCCGCGAAGCTGGCCCATCACCTCACCGAGCGATTTGGTAGAGACAAATACGCCTGCATCCCACCCGGCCGGCACCGGCGCCTCGTTCAGCGATCGTCGTGTGAGTTCAAGCGCTTGCCATCTGGCTTGCGTTCGCTTCTTTAGTATGACGCGGTCAGGCGCCGTTACTGAATCCACCAGATCGTCCAGAAAATTCGCGGCGGCAGCCGATGGAAGCGCAATACCCAGGCAAAGGATAAGCAATGCCAGCTTCGCGACGTTCACAGAAGCCCCCGTGCGCGTATTTGTTGTGGTAAGGTCGCATGGTTCTCGAATTGCGCGCAATCAAAAAAAAGTGCGGATGTCACGGTGCAGTACTCGTCTCTGTCACGCGGACGCAAAATTGGACGCGGCCACCTACGCCGGAGCGGGCTCTATGCGGTCCTACCTCGCGGTAACCGAGATCCAGGGCCGCCAGTACTTCGGGCCCAACGCGGCGCACGTCGCGCCCTGCCTGCCGGCCGACCTCCTGCTCGGCTTCGACTGGCCGTGGTACCGCGACATGATCGTCGAGCGCTTCGATCACATGCTCCCTGAAGAGGTCGATGAGATGAGGAGCGTGTTCAGCAAGCGCTCGCTGCCCGACGTGGTGTTCACGACGCTGGGCGTGGCGCCGGTGCTCGCTTCCGCGGCGTAATGGCGAAAAAGAGGCACTTGCTCGTATCCTACGGATTGAATGGCTGAGCGTCCGTCCCGCTGCTCAGCGCCCGCCGGGCATCGGCCGCTCTGGACAATCGCGAGTTTCTAATTCAACCTAGCGTAGAGCTCGATTGAGTAGACACGCGCGGCTGGGGGCAGGCGTGGCGAACGATATCTTATGGCTGTTCGACAAGTTGGGATTCACGCTGCACGCCGAGGCACCGCCCGGCGGCGAGACGTTCAGCGCCACGACGCTGGAGGTGGCCGGAACGGCCGGGCCAGGTAGCGTCAAGCAGACGCTCAAGCTCAATTCGCCCATCGACATTCCGCGCAAGCTGCTGAAGACGGGACCGGCGAACGGCCTCGTCTTCCGCAACAAGGACGAATTGGAGCAGCTCGCACAGGAGGAATGGGCGGCGCTGCGCGAGCGCCTGCGCCGCCGGCTGGCGCAGCCGTTCGAGGTCTCGGTCGACAACGCCGATACGCTGTTCGAGCTGCAGGCGATCGCGAGCCAGAAGGTCACGGCGCGGCTCTGGCTGATGCCAGAGGTCCTCGATCCGGCCGCGGTCACGGCCGACACCGTGCTGGTGCGGGTCGAGGCGGACGCGAGTGTCGACATCGACCTGACCCTGACGGCCGGCGCGGCCGCGTCGCTCAAGGGCCGATGGCGCCTCGACCTACGCGTGAGAGCGGCGGCGCTGCAGGACGCGGTGGATGCGTTGCTCGCGCTCGACCTGCCGAGCCTGCCGGCCTTCGATCTCGACTGGCCGCGCTTCAAGCTGCCGAAGCTGAGCTTCGCGGGGCTGAGCTTCCCGACATTCGGCAAGCTACCGTCGCTGCTCCCGATCTCCCTGCCGCCGTTCGCGACGAAGCTCACCTTCACGCCGGACAATCCGTTGCCGGATGTCAAGGCCAGCCTGGTCAATGGCGATCTCTCGCTCGCTACCGCCGCGCCCGCCGGCGGCAAGCTGTTCTACAACGGCATTAAGATCTGCGAGGTCAGTAACGCAACGTTCAGCTATGACGGCGTCGCGAAGAAGCACAGCTTCACGGCGACGCTTCAGGTGACGGACATTCCGGTCGGCCAGCCGTTCCCGGTCGACTTGGTAAACGACAAACGCTTGCCGTTCAGCATCAAGATCGCCGCGGTCAGCACGACCGTGAAGTTCGACCCGATCGTAATCAATCCGACCAACGGCGCTACGGTGCAGGGCGTGACGCTTGCGCACGAGCTCAAGGGCATTCGGATCGCCGCGATCGACGACCCGACCCTGTTCATCGTGCTCGATGCCAGCTTCGAGACCACGGTCCAGCCCGGCGGCGGCATCCACTCCAAGCTCACCGAGCTTAAGATCGCCGAGCCCTATCCGCTGGTGCTGATCGCCAAGGTCGCGACTGCGGCGGTCGAGGCGGTGGGCGAGTTGATCCGGCTGATCGCCGCGATCCCGCTGCCCAAGGCGAACATGCCCGGCTTCGATATCGAGAAGCTGAAGGCGCTGCTGACGCTGCTCGGGCGCATGCTGGCCGCGGCGATGACGTGGCTCGCCAAGCAGGCCGGCGAGGCCGCCGGGCTGCTGGCCGGCGCCGTCGAGGCGGTCGCCAAGCTAATCGGCAAGCTGCTGGATGCGCTCGCGGACGCCGCGCTCGCGGCCTACAAGGTGGTCTGCATCGAGATCCGGCTCGATGCGCGCAGCTACCAGACCCGCCAGATCGTCCTCACGCCGGCGAACGATCAACCGATCGGCGGCGCGCTGAATCTCTCCGCGCTCGGATTCGACCTCGAGATAGACGCGAAGGCGAAGCCCTCGCTGCTGATCGATTTCGGCCCGGAGAGCTGGTTCGGACTGATTGTCGAGCCCGTGGCCGGCGCGCATGCGACACTGTCGACCGATCTCTGGCTCGACAAGGAGACCGGACCGCAGCAACCGCTCGGCACTCTGGACAACGACAGCGGCGCAGCCTCCGGGGCCGCGGAGCGGCTGATCGTGCTGAAAGCCGAGCCGGGGCAGGGCGGCGCCGATGGCGCGAAGCGCGACATCGTCGTCGCGGCGGTGCAGCGCGGTCGCCTGCGCCTGTTCCAGCGTTTGGTCACCACCGGCGCCGACCGAGCCAAGGACGTGACGTTGCAGGCTGGCAATGCGACCTTCACGGTGCTCTCGAAGCACCAGTCGGCCAGACTCGACCCGGCCACCATTGGCACCAATGCAGCGGCCGACGACATCGTCCTGACGCCCACGGTCGGCAACGTCAAGGACCGCATCCTCGGCCTGCTGCCAAAGGCCGGTGACGAGACCGGCGGCGGCGGCGAGTTCGCCAAGATGCTGTCGCAGAAGATTCAGATCGACAATCCCAAGCTGGCTTTCGACGGCCCGACCCGGACCGCAACGCTGACCCTCGATGTCACGGTGCATCTTGGCAAGGGCTTCTCGCCGCAGACCAAGCTCGCCGTCGCCGCCTCGCTCGATGACCTGTCGATGAAGGTGGCCGGCGGCGACCGCATCGCGATCAAGGCGAAGAACAAGGAGACACGTCACTACCGGCCGCTGGGTTTCGACCTAGAAGTGCGCCGGAAGGAGGGCGTGACCGACGATGAGTACGAGCAGTTCTACCTCGACCTGTCGGCCGGCGGCGAGAAGCTCGGGCTCGGCCGCCAAGCCGACGCCTTCCTCTCCTACGACCGGGTCGCGTCGGCCGGGAAGGGGCTGCAGTTCCAGCTCAGCGAATTCGCGATCGGCCGGTCCGGCCTCGACCTTGAGGCGCGGATCAAGCCGGACGCGGTGCGCCTCGGCGGCGTCGACATGCCGTTCACCTTCACGTCGGGCGCGGTCTCGATCAAGGGCTCACGCTTCAGCGGCGGATCGCTCACCGGTTCCGGGCAACTGCCAAAGAAGCTGATCGGCGAGGCCAAGGCCACGGTCGCGCTGACGCTCGGGCGCAGTCCATCCGGCGGCGACGTCGTGGTCGAGGCCGCGACTGCCCTGATCGACAAGAGCGGCGATCCGATCAAGTGCCATTCGACGCGATTCGACATCACCATCACGGAGCTCGGTTTCAGCTTCGTGATGGAGGAGAGCTATCACTTCTTCTTCCTGGTCACCGGCAGCGCGCGCTTCAACCCCGGCGACACTGCGTTCGCGCGCGGCCTCCTGAAAAATTTCGAGGCGATCGAGATCCGTTTCGACAAGGCACCGCTGACCTCGGACCCGCGCGTGCTGATGCGTGCGATCTCGTTCCTGGTGAAGCTGAAGCCGCCGAAGCTGATCAAGCTGTTCGACATCTTCCGCTTCGAGCTGCGCAGCATCGCGTTCTATCCGGCGGCCGACAAGTTCGGCGGCGACCCCGCCATGGGCTTCGGCGGCCAAGTCAATTTCCTCAACAGCGGCGACCGGGTCAGCATTCAGGTCAATTTTCACGAGATGCTGATCGGGCCGCCGGCGGGCAACGACATCCTGCCGCGCATCCGCTTCGACGGGCTCGGCGTCGCGATCTCGCTCAGCGGCGTCAAGATCGGCGGCACCGCGATCACGGTGGACGCCGACCTGCCCTCGCTTTACCGGCCGGGCGTGCTGCCCAAGAACATCTCGGCGCAGGGCTTCCTCGCGAGCGGCTTCGTCGAGGTCCAGGGCTGGGCGCCGATGTCGGCGACGCTGGGCTTCCTCGAGCTCAAGGACAAGGCCAATCCCGGCGCCACGCCGCTTCACGCCTTTTTTATCTACGGGCAGATGTATAAAATGTCGGAGCCGATCGACACGCCGATCGGCACGATCTACCTGCGCGAGGTCGGCTTCGGCTTCGGCTATCGTTACACGCTCGCCGGCATCGCCCAGGCCGAGAGCGCGAAGACGCCGCAGGAGCTGGTCAAGATTCTCGACGAGGTGTCTAAATATCAAGGCAGCCTCGACCGATTCGAGGCCTGGGAGCCGACTTACCACAATGCCGATCTGACGCTCGCGCTGCGGGGCATGCTGGCGCTCTCGGCGGCGCAGCGCACCAGCAGCGAGTACAACGACAAGGTCGAGGCGAAACTTCCCAACCCGATCCTGCTCGACATCGTCGCGGCGCTGCGCACTGACCTGACGATTCTGATCAATCTGCGCGCCTGGCTGTGCGTGAACTACCACAAATGGGTGACTGACGGCGGCGACGCGGACTGGAAGCGCGAGCCGGTGTTCCGCGGCTACCTGTATTTTTCGGCGCCGAAGCGCGAGTTCCTCGGCCGCTTCATCTCCAACCGCAACGGTTTCATCGGCGAGCATCCGCCGATGCCGTCGCAGCTGAAGACCGCGATCCAGGCGACCGACTTCTCGGCGACACTCTACATTCGGCCGGGCCTGTTCCACTTCGAGCTCGGCTGGCCTTACGAGCTCGCCTTCGAGCTCGGCAAGCGCGGCGAGACCTTCTATCTTAGCGTCCGGGGCGGGCTGATCCAACGGGTCGAGGACTTCTCGGTCCTGCAGGGCATCGCCTTCAAGGCCTATGGCGAGGTGCATCTCGAGGGCCGGATCGGCTCCGACAGCTTCGGCGCCGCCGCCGTGGCGCATGCGACCTTCAATCTCGAAACGCGGCTCTTGTCCTACCTGTCGCTGCGCAACTTCGACGAGTCGATGTACTACGGCTATCTGCGTCTCGACATCCTGATCGACGCGCGGATCGAGGTTTGGCTCAGCTTCAAGATCTTCGGCAAGCGGATCCGGCTCTCGGCCGGCTTCTCGATCCACCTCGCGGTCTCGATCGCGATCGAGGGTGTGGTGTCGCCCAAGGGGCTTGGTGGCAAGGCGCATGCATCGGTCGGCATCCGCGCATTCGGCCGCACTGCCTCGGTCGGCATCGGCTTCAGCTTCAACAACGGCCTGCTGGACCAGGCGCGTGCCCGCGTCGCCGGCTTCATGGCGCTCGGCCTGAGCACGCCGATCCCGGACAAGAGCCAGGACGGCCGGCGCGTCGAGAGCAATCCGCCGCCGGAGCCGCCGCGTCACGAGCAGGCGGCGATTGCCGACCAGACCATCGACGAGGAGCTCGGCGCCGCGCCGGCGCCCGGGCTCGTGACTCCGCCGGAGTTGAAGGGGCGGCCGATCACGGCGACCAATTTCTGGGCCATGCTATTCCCGACTTCGTTTGCGGGCCAGGCGGGCGAGTGGTACGTGATGCAGCTTGTGCCGCGCGATCACACGGCGGTCGACAAGAACGACAGGCCCGAAACTGTTGCAGATCCGGCGGCCACGTTCTTCGCATCACCCGCGATGGCGGGCGGTCAATTGCAGTCGCCGTCCCACGTGCTGGCGAGCGGTAAGCCGATTCTGCAAGAGTTCTTCCAGCTGCCGTTCGACGGGCCTGCCAAGCCGGTCGCATGGGCAGACAGATACGAGACCAATGGCGACGAGACGGTCGACGCGGGCGTCACCCTCAACGAGCTCCTGTTCGACCTGTTCCTCGATCCCGACGCAGGCCAGCCGACAGAGCCGTTCCCGCGCTTCATCACGCCCGGCCAGGAGACCCTGGCGGACGACACCAAGGCCGCGGCCGCCATGCTGGCGCGGCACGGTCGCTCGCGCATCGAGCTGTCCGCGCTCCGCAAGCGCGAAGCTCAGATTGAGGAGGCGCGTTCGGCGATCCTCGCCTCGGTGCTCGATACCGCTGCACAGTTCGCCGCCCAGGGCGTGCCTGCGGGCAAGCTGCCGACCCGCAATGCAGAAGTCGACGCGCGCGATTTCGGCCTAACCTTCCTGATTTCGGAGGAATCCCTCAGGCAACTGTTCCCGGACCTCGCGACCGCCGAGCAGGACGGCGACATCACCAGCCCACCGCTCGGCGGTTTCACGGTGGTCAAGAGCGACGCGCCGGCTGCAGCAGGCACCGTGCATCTGTTCAACCCGCCAAGTCGCATGTTCCGAAAGGCGCAGCCGCACTTCACGCCGCGCCATGTCATCAGCGAGCAGGGGATCATGCTCGACTGGGACCTGGAGCCGGCCTGGGGCGAGTCGCAGGGCGCCTATCACGACCCGGAATTTCATCTGCGCCACTATCGTGTGCGGCGCACGATCCGCGGCTTGAAGAAGGGCGAGTATCACGCCGAGTTCGTCGTCAAGTCAGCGGCGCCGACCCGGCTGGCGGTGGAGAAAGGCGTCACCACCCTGACCATGTTGCGTCCACCCTTCCAGTTCATCGACGACCTGCGCCAAAAGGATCCGGACACAGGAGCGGTCGCGATCCCTGAGGATCTGCGTGAGGCGCTGCTCAACCAGCGGCAGCTCACGTCTGACGACTCCAATACCGCCGTCGACATCCTCTACGAGATCGTTCCGGTCGACATCGCGGGGACCTCGGATTTCGGCGAGCCCTATGAGGTGCCGATCACCGGGGCCGCGAAGCCGCTGCCGATCTCGCCGCGCCAGGCGGTGCTGCAGCTGACCTACGAGAAGCCGGGCTCACCGGAAGCGCCGAAGCTGCGCTTCCTGTTCACGCCGAAGCCGAAGGACAAGACTTTCGCGCTGCATCTGCGCATCCTCACCGAGAAGGTGGAGGCGCTCGGCACCTATGGCAACGATGCGCTGGAACAGGCCGGCCGGTTCGACGAGCGGTCGATCGAGCGGCTGCGTGGCAGCGACGTCGCTGAGTTCGTCCTCAAGCTGAAGCCCGGAACGCCGTCCGATCCGTTCGTGTTCCAGAACGAGGATCGCGATCCCGGCAAAACCGCGGCGTCTAACAAGGATGCGGCGCCGTCCGAGGAATCGAAGGATCTGACGCCCGGCTATTTCAGCGCGTCGATCCAGATGCTGAAGGACGGCAAGCTGGTCGACGCGAAGCTCAGCGCGATCCTGACCGCGCTCGATGCCGATGACGCCAATATCGTTCCGGGCCTCTCGCGCCGCCTGTTCGTGCGCCGGCTGGCCGCCGAGGCCGTCAAACCCGCTGACCTGCACGTATCCGGCCTGCACGGCGAATGGCGCAGCATGCCGGTCAACCTCGTGCTGGCGCGCGAGGAGTCTCCGCTTGCCCCGGAGAAAGCGAAGCCGATCAGCACCATCCTTGAGACCTTCGAGCAGCCGCTCGCGCTGCAATTCATGGCGCTGCGCAACACGGGAGGTGACGCCACCTGCGAGAGCGGCCGGCTGCACCTGATCTATCCGCCGGCCAAAGGCACGATCGACGACCTCGCGCCTGCGCCCGGACAGGAGCCGCAGCCGTTCCCGACCCTGCGCGATCCCGCGCGGCGCACCGCCACCCGGCTGAACTGGCGGGTCGACGCGCGCAGCCTGCACCGCGAACAGGGGCCGGACCATGAAGAGCTCTATCGCTGGATCGGTGGCTATGACCTGCATGTGGTCGACCCCGACGCGCTGCCGGCGCTGTCGGACGCGGACGACGTCAAGGCGGAGCTCGAATCGGCCGCGAAGCCGGTCGGCCGCGTCGCGCTGATGCCGGCCGCCTTCGACGGCCTCGAGCCGTCCGGCTTCGGTGACTTCGGCCGGCTGGAGGCCGCTTATCCGAGCGAGACCCTGCGGCTGCTCAATCCGCCCAAGGGCGACCGCGCCACCGGCATGCGCCGTGCCGGCTGGTACTCGTCGGCCGAGTCAACCGTGCTGTTCCCGCAACCCGCGCTGCGGCGCTCGCTGATGCCCGATCCCGACGAGGCGCTGATCTCCTCGCTGTTCGCGCACGGCCGGCCCGACGCGCTACGCATCTCGATTCCGGCTTGGCTCGACCAAGCTGGCGATCCGCTCCTCGCCTGGCGGCTCGCCGTCGTCGGCCAGCATGGCCATGGTCTGGGCGAATATGACGGCGCGGATGCGCCCCCGGACCTGGATGCTGCCGCAAAGGCAGTCCACTTCCGGCCGGTTGGCGACTTCACGGTCGCCCAGGTGCGCCAGCTACTGCAGAACCTGCGGCTCGTCCCGGATGGCGCCGCGCGCGCGACCGCCTACCAGCAGGAGACCGAGGCGCTGCAGCGGCGGATTGACGATCCGGCGCATCTGGCCGCAGTTAGCCTGCGCATCGAGGTGCTGCGCGCCCGTCAGGATGCCGACGGCAATCCGACCGCGGACTTCGTCATGATGACGAGCCGCGAGCACGTGGTCGATCTCGTGCCGGCGCTTCATCCGGTGCTCGGCGACGCGCTCGCGTTCCTGCCCTATGCGTCGCAGAGCGCCGGTGCCGAGATCGAGGACGGCCGGATCTACCGGCGCTATTCGATCGTTGCCGATCCGGAGCCCGAGGTGAAAGCGAGGTCGTTCGCGGACTGGCTCGACGAGACGCCGCCCGAACGGGATCCCTATGGCTGGGGCGCGTTGCGCACGCTCGGGCTCGCCCGAGGGTTGCGCCTCTACGACAGCATGTCTGGCGAGTATCTGCGCGGCAGCAAGCTGATGGAGCGGGTGCGCACCGCGATGCGGCGAGCGCTGCTGCGCTATCGCGATACGGACGCCGCCGGGCAGGAAGAGCGGTTCAACGGCCAGCCCTTCGTCGACCTGCTCACCAAGCCCTGGGGCAACGCCAAGCTGTTCTGGTTCGACGGCAGCGGGGAAGGCCTCGGCAAGGGCGAGCAGGGCGAGGTGATCGAGAACGAGACGCTGGCGGTGATTCAGATCGCGCTGCGTCCCGCGCCCGACCGCCTGACTCCCGCGGCGACTCCCGCGGAGCTGCGGCGCGTCCGCTACTTCAAGATCGTTCCCCAGGCCGGCAATGACCAGCGGCCGGAATGGCGCCTGAAGCTCAAGGCATCGTCGGCGGGCCGTTGGTTCGACGTGCTCGCGCGCTCCGGTGGCATCGAAGCCAATCCGGCCGTCCGCCTCGGCGACGGTGTGGAGCACGCCTTCCGGGTCTCGGCGCAGTTGCCGAAAGACGACAAGGCGATCGCGATCGTGCGCGTGACCTTGCGGAACACGACGCCGCTGGGTGCGCAGGAGATCGATACGGCGCTGACGCTCGAGAGCGTCGTCGTGCAGCCGGACGGCACTCTCGGCGCGCCGCAGCTCGTGACCTATACGAGCGAGGAAATCGTGCAGCCCGCCGTGCTCGAGTCCAATGACGCGCGCGCACCCGATCCTGCCTTCGGCAGGTTCGAGGCGCTCAAGGGACAGGACTGGGAGGAGGCGCTGTTCCGCCCGGAGCTCGGCCATCCGTTCCGGCTCTCGCCGGTGCGGGCCTTCACGAACCTCGCTTATCCACTGGCGCGGCGGTTCGGACGGATCACGCTGCCGCAGGGTATGCCGGTGAGCAACGATCTGGATGCGGAGGAGGCGGAGGCCGCACAGGCCGGGCGCGCCGAAATCGCGGCTGTTATTGTGCGCTTCTGGACCCGCTATCTCGATCACTGCGCACCGCAGGCGAACGAGGCCGGAATGATCTTCTTCTCGCTCGGCACGGTCGCGGATCCCGGTGTGTGGCGGCGCGCGCCCGACCCGAGCGGGTTCGTATCAGTGACGATCCCGGATCTTGAGCGCCGCGGCGCACGCCGGAAATTCGCGATCAGACCCTATGGGCGGTACGAGAGCTGGATCAAGGCGCTCGAGGCCCCGGGCGCCTTGGATGCGCCGCCCGACCTCGTCGGCGCCCTGGACGCGGCCAGCTTCGCCAACCAGTTCCTCGACATCACGCTGCCACGCACCGAACCGCTCGAGAAGCCCGTGATCCTGGCGGCGCAGCGGCGTTCGGCAGAGGACGACAAGGATCTGCCGCGCGTGGAGATCGTCGTCGCCCATGGCACCGACATGGTGTTGGCGCAGGCCAATCGCCGCAACGACGCGATGCTCGCGCCGCTCGGCATCTCGGTTGGCTATCGGCGCGAGTTTCCCCACCAGGAATGGATGCAGGGCCTGGTGAAGGGCGATCCCGGCTACCAGGCGCTGGCGGCATTCGGCGCGCCGGATGCCGACGCGAACTTCGCCTTCCCGGCGCTCGGGGA
Organism: uncultured Rhodospirillales bacterium; assembly: GCA_902825855.1. Classification (GTDB taxonomy): domain Bacteria; phylum Pseudomonadota; class Alphaproteobacteria; order Reyranellales; family Reyranellaceae; genus Reyranella. Next base: position 26,049 of record CADECW010000048.1, read on the forward strand.
GGCCTATGCGGAGGCGAGGCTGGTCGAACTCCGCGAGCTGGTCCCGGACGCCTGGCTCGGCTCGACGCTGGTCTCTGCAGCGAGCCTGCCATATTTCTTCCGCACCCATGCGCTAGTGCACATGAGCGCCGGCATCGTCGTGTCGGAGACGACGCGCGCGGTGTTCGAGGAGGGCTTCGCGGAGCCGCACCTGCCGTACCGGATCACGGACGGCTACGACCAGCGGACGCCGTCGGCGCCGCCGACCTACGAGGTGGTGCGCGAAGCCAACCAAACGACGATCATCTTCGACCTGGCGCTGCACCGGTTCATTGACTGCATGTCGGCCCGTGAGGCGGTGCTGTGGTTCGGCGACGCCGGGCAGCATTGGACCGAGATCCGCAATGTCGTGCATCTCCCTGAGCCGGGCATCAGCTACCGGATCTCGATCGACGCGTCGCTTTCTGGGAGCGGCGAGGTGGTCGCGCGCGCGGGCGAGTTCGATCTACTGCCGGTGGTGCCGAAGAAGGGTGAAGACTCAGCCTATCTGTCGCAGTCGACCGGGCAGTTGCTCGTGGCCGCGGCTCATGACGACACCAAGCCGCTGCTGGTCGCGCCGACAGGGCCGGGGGACGACTGGCGGCTGCGGGTCGCCACCGTGCCGCGCGATGCTGGCGCGCTGCGGCCGTTCATGCAGGACGTGGACGGCGATCTCCTGACGCTGCTGAACGCGCGCCTCGCGCAGATCGTCACCGGCGGCGACCTTGTAACCATCGATGTGCTGTCCGACCACGTCCTCACTTGCGGTTGGCAGCCAGCGGCGGCCGACTGGATGCCGCTCTGGGACAAGGGGATGGCGGCGCTGGGGTCCGCTCCCGAGGCGCGTGAGCTGCTACGGCAGTGGCAGGCGCCGCCGCAGCAAGGCGACAAGCTGACCGTGCCGCTGTCCTATCCGTCCCTGCACCATTCCGATGCGCTGCAGCGCCTCGACGATCTGTGCAAAGGCCCGCCGCAGGCTACGGGACGCGCGTTGCTGTACGTGCGTCCGCTGCCCAGCGACGAGGACCTGCGCGGCTTCCGGCCGAGTGCCACGCCGACGCCCGTCGAGACCGAGCTGTGGGCGCTGCTGCTCCGCGTCGCGACCACGCAGCTGTTCGGGCCGGCGCGGCGCCCCGTGGTCTTGGCCAGCAAGGGCACGCTGACGCCGCTGCACTATCCGATCGCGCGCCGCATCGAGGGAGAGCTTTGATGAGCGAGACCAGCCGGATCGCGGCGATACGGATCGCCGGCGGGGAAAGCGAACCGTTCTATTCGGCTAAGCTGCGCGTCTTCTACTGGGACAGCGGCACCAATTCGGACCAGATCGTCAAGGACGTCGCCGGCCTGAGGGTGCTGCTCGCGGATGCTGATGCCAAGCCGGTCGAGCATGGCGGCATCGATCAGATGCACCTGCCGCTGATGTTGCGCGGCTACGTTCGGCCGCAGGAGCACAAGGGCGGCGAGAATCACGGCGTCGAGCTGCGCCTCGAGGGCCAGGGGGCGACGTTCGCGGGGAGTCTGGTCACTGACAAGCCCGTGAGCGACGTCACGCTGGTGCCGATCGGCGGCTGGCCGCAGAAGCTCGGCCCCGACATCGAGATGCCGCAACTGCGGCTCACGGCCGGCGCGGTCCCGGTGGCGCTTGCGGTCGACGGCAAGCCGCTGCAGAAATTCCTCAAGCTCGTCACCAAGAACAGCCAATCCACCTTGTTCGGCGGCTTCCGGCTTGAGAAGCCCGCGACCAAGACGCTGCCGCTCACACTGGTGCCGCACGGCATCGAGCTCGACGGCTCGCTGTCGGACCCGACGCGGGACCTGCTCGATGCGCCTGACCCGGCGGCGCGCATTCGCGGCCGCTTCCGCCTCGAGCGCCGTCCAAGCCAGGACGCCAAGCCCCGATATTGGCTGCGCCTGATCGGTGGGCATCCAGACAAACCCGGAGCTATGGAGCAGCTCGAGGCGCGCATCGCCCGCGCGTTCGGCGATCTCGGCAGCGAGAAAAATGCGCCACTGGCCGTCCGCTTCGACCGGCGGCCCGGGGTGCCACCGCTGCTCTGGCCCTTGACCATCACGCCGAATGGGCTCGCCCTGACCGAGACCGTCGCGGGCGAATTCGAGATGGCGGTCGAGCCCTCCGCGATCGACGCGCGTCTGCGGACCGTCAGCGGCTTTCCGGGCGACGTTCCGGGCATCGCGTCGATCCACGGCGAGCATCTCGCGTGGAGAAAGCAGGCAGATGGTTTCGACGTGGTGATCGCGGCCGGTTCCGACACCGCCGGCGCGCCGCGAGTCGTGATCCACTTCGCGCTTGTGGATGGCGGCTGGACCACGAGCCTCGAAGACACGTTCGAGACGCAGCCGATCGAGGTGCCGCTCGACGCGACCGCGGCGCGCCTGCTCGCCGCCTACAAGAGCGGGCAGGTCGTCGCCGCGACGGCGGCGCGAGCGCCTTATGCCTTTCTCCCGCTCATTGACGGCTGGCTGCAACTCGGCCTCGCCACGGCGCGCAGGGAGAAGCTGCCGGAGCCGGTGGCGCCGCCGAGCGCCATGAGCGGACGGGTCGTCGCCGCCCACGGCACGTCAGTCGACGGCTTGCGCGGCATCGTCGTCGACGAAGCCGTGCGCCTCGCCCTTACCATGCGGTGGTGCAAGCAGAACGCCGCATATCGTCCCGCGAGCGGGACCCTCGACATCCGCGGCGCGCGAGGCCAGTTGCGCGGCTTCGTGTTCGTGGCCGAGACCGCGCCGACGGCCGCGGAAGCCTTGCCCGACCTTCGCCGCGGGCCGGCCACGACCCGTGACGTGCCGATCGCATTCAACGCCCCGCAGACCGGGCTGGTGCTGAAGGGAACCTTCATGTGGAAGCCCAATGGGTGGGCGCTCCATGTCACCGATCTGCTGGAGGCCCTGCCGCCCGGCAGCGAACTCACACCGGCGCCATCGCCGGCCGCCGCGCTTCGCGGCTATGGATGGCAGGTGCCGCACGACCGGCCGTTCATCACCAACCATCCGCTGACGCGGGCCGCGGTCACGCCTGCCGAGCCTTCGATCTCGCGCGGCCTGCTGCGCTACGCGTTCGAAGGTGGGTTTACCCTCGCGAATGCGCCCGGCAGCGAGGCACCGGCGCTGACGGTCGAGCATCCGCTGGTTCACGACGACGCGGAGGCCGTGTCCTTCGTGGCGGATACGCTGGTGCTCACCACGCTTCCCGGGCCCGAATTCGTGCCGCAGCAATGGCCCAAGGATAAGGGGCAGTTCACGGCCGCGTTGCGCCACGACCTCTCGGTGCTCGACGAGCTGTTCGCCTGGGCCGATCCGCCGCCGCCGAAGTCCGGGACCGGCCCGCCGCCCGTCACCGAAACCGAAAGTTTGGTTGTCACGGCGCTCGATCCTGTGCGCCTTGAGGAGGTCTGGCGCCAGAACCGGGTCCGGATGGCGCTGACGCACACCCAGGACGCCTTCATGACCGGCTGGATCGCGACCGGCACGGAGCGCGAGCAGGATATTTCGACGTTGGTGCAGCCTTACAGCTGGAAAGATGTCCCGGTGAAGATCGACCTGGCGCCGCGCTGGGGCGCCTATCTGCTCGACGGCAAGACTTATCAGTTGGACACGGCGCTCGCTGGCCTGCGCGGTGAATTCAATGTGGTGGACGGCGAACTGCAAGCCGGGGGCCAGACGATCGTGGTCCGCGGCAATGCCGCGAGCCTGTTCCGGCTCAATGGCTCGGATCTGGTCTGGGACTCGCGCGGAACGGGCCTCGGCGCGGCCGCGAGCAATGGCGCCCGTCCGGTCGGGCTCGACGGGACGCCGCGTGGCGTGCTGCGCACGCTGAGCCAGCCCGAGCGCATCGAGATCGATGCCACCATTCCGTGGATGAAAGCGGCGCGGCTCGCCTTCCACGTTCGCGACCTGCCGATCGACAATAAGGTGTTCGACGGCGCTGCGAATCCGGTCGAGAGCTCGCCCGGCACTGTCGGACAGGCCTTCGACCGCGCGAACTTTCCCGGCGCGCTACACGAATGGCGCCTGATTGAGGAGCCCGAGGCGTCGACCGTGAACAGGACACCGAAGCCGTTCGATCTGCGGTTCGGACCGTTCCTGTTCAGGCCGTCGCGGCTGTTGCGCGTCGAGTTCGACGGAAACGGCGCGATTCAGGTCATCAAAGTGATCGGCACGTTGCGCATAGGCCGGCGCTTGCAGTCCGATGGAACGTCCGACGCTGAGCCAGGACCGTTCGGCGCCGACCGGATCTATGAGCGTGCAGACCTGTTTTGCCTGACGCTCACGCGTCATGGCAGTTCTTGGACGCCGGCATGGGAGGGCATCAGGCTCGAGCATGTCGATGCTCCTCAGCCGAAGCTCGTGTTCGCGCCGCGCAATCCGGAAATTTCCTGTGCGGTTCCGCTCGAGGTCGATGCCAAAGGGGGAATCCCATCGGCGCACCACGCCCGGGTCGATGCCACGATCGTGCTCGACATCGCGAGCCGCAAGGTGCGGCTCGGCGCGCGGCTGTTCGGCCGGGCGTGCGAGCTGGAATCGCAGGCGACGATCGGCGCGAAGATCGAGTTCAGCTTCAAGCCGACCGGTGTGGCCGCGGCCGCATCCCACGTGCTGCTGCACATCGACGAGGTCGCTGTGACGCTGGCAGCGGACAGCCAGTCGATCCGCATCGACGGCGCGCTACAGGTGATGCCTGAGAAGACCAAGGTGCCCGATGTGATCGACAACCCGGACGAGCCGGCGGCCCTCGTCCATGTTGGCCGCGAGGCGGGGGCGTTCCGCTGGCTTGACCTGCCGGCCGCGGACACGCTTGAGCCGTTCGAGCTGTCTATCGACCACGCGTCCGGCCGCATTGGCGTCGCCTGGAAGGGAGCCTGGGTGCAGGCACAGCCGTTGTTCGGCCTCGAAGCGCCGGGCGGTTGGGAGGTGCAGGCGCGCCTCCAAGTCTTCGTCGCGAGCCCCGAGCCACTCCAGACGCTCGCGCCGCTCGCCGCCGCGAGCGCATGGGCGCGGGTCTCCGGCCTCGCGAAGGGCACCGCGAACCGCATCGACCATCGGCTGCGCACCGATACGGACAGCACCGCACACCATCTCGATGTCACCTGGGAGGTCGCGTTCACGAGCCCCGTGCGCTGGCCCGTGAACGGGCTGCGCCAGGCCGATGGCAACGCGCTGCCCGATGCATGGAGGTCGCCGAAGGAGGCCGATAGCAAGAAGGCGGGTCGAAGCCGCAAGATCCGGATCGAAGCCGGCGAGAATCTGACGCACACCGTGAAGGCGCGTTTCCGGCGCCACCGGATTGACGCCGCGCAATTGCGCCGGCTCGCCAAGCGCATCACGCCACGAGCCAGGATCCCGTTGCTGGTAGAGGTCGAGCATACGCTCGCTGGCAATCAGCGCAGTGCCACCTTCACGACGCTGGATCACGTGGCGATCACCTCCCTGCAGTTGATGATCGACACGGGGCAGGCGTATGGCTTCGCGCCGCGCTATGCGGGACGGCTCTACCGTGGCCAGGACACCCACGCCAAGGTGCCGCATCCTGGGCTCGTGCAATTGCCCTGGGCCGTGTCCGGGTTCTTCGACGAAGCCCTGGTCCGCCTCTACGGAACAGAGCTGTTCAAGCCGCACCTTCAGACGCCGCTTTTCCTCGGCGGCAGCGCGGCCCTGTTCCCGTATCGGGTGGAGACTGAGCAGCGCGCGGTTACGACGGTCGTGCCCTGGGCGGGCCTCGACGCGACCTTGCGCGGCGCATTTGCGCCGCTCACCCAGGCGGGCGGGCAATGGGAAGTTGCCGCGCCCGATTTGTGGGGTGGCAATGCCCAAATCGGACCGTCGGCGCAGCGCACGATGGTCATTGCAAGCCGGGTGGAGGCCGCGCAGGTCCTCTGCGCCATCGGCAGCGCAGGCCTCGCGCCACTCACGGCGACTGCAGCGCTCGCCCGCGTCATGCCGGTCGAGCAGTTGTTCTTCGAGAACCTCCGACAAGGCAGCAAGGGGCGGCTCGAGATCGGCGACGATATCCAGGCTGCGCCGTTCTTCCTGCGTGCTCTGATGGCGATCGAGGCCCGCTGGAACGCGACGCCGGCCGCGGGTGGCCAAGCCGCTTGGCGGGCGCTGTCGCTCCACCCGGCGCGAGGCGACAAGGGTGGCACGAAGGTCGATCCGGTCGTCGGCATCGAGATCAAGCCGTCGCCGCCGCAAGCCGTGGACAACCGCGCCCAGGTGCCGGCGGACCTCGTCGCACTGTCCGCGCGGCGGGCGGCGTGGGAGTTCGCCTACCGCCTGGTGCAGGCCGACCGCGCCGATGACGCGGGAGATCTGGCGCCGCGTGCCGAGCTGGTCGCCCGGGCCCGCGATCTCGACCGCTTCGCCGAATGTGCGATCCGGGAAGTGGATCGCGAGGACCGGATGCCCGGCATCACGGTCGTCGAGATCCCGAGTCCGCGCGTTCTCCGAGACCGCCGTGACGGCATCGCGATCGATCATCCGGTGCTCGCGCCGTCGCCGTCGCTCGGTTGGCCGAGCTCGGAGGCGATCGACGGGCTTGACAAGCTCGCGCTGCGGCTCGGCGCCGAGCGTCCGGTGCAGTCCACGGAGGCGGGCTTTGCGGCACGCTTCCGGCAGATCGGGCTTCCCGGCCACGCCACCAAGGCCATGAGCTATCTCGGCTTCAACCATCGCGTCGCCTATCAACGCGACCTGCGCGTGCCATTCGAAGGACCGGCCGCGCGACATCTCTCACCCGTCAACACGAGGCTGCGCGCTCCCACCGACGAGGCGCTCGATGTCCCGGCGGACACTGGGCCGATCCTGCCTCCCTACTTCGAGCTCGCCACGGTCGGGCGGCGCCCGGGAGTGTTCGAGGTCGTCACTGCGGCCGTGACCGTTGCGGCTGAGAAGGAAGCATTCGATCCGGAGCACGCCCGGTTCGGACGACCCGCGAATTCAGGGCCGGTGGTCGCGCATCAACTGCGCACGCCGCGCTCGCCCGCGCTTCCGGACGACATGGCCGATATCGGGGCTGCCGGTCGCGAGAGCGACGTTCTCAAATTCAGGCGGCGCACCTATCTGTCACTCGCCGACGGAAGACGCGCCGACCCAAATGCGCCCTTCATCCTCGACAGGTTCGGCGCCTTCGCGGGGAGCGCCGACGTGGTGCGCCACGAGGAGGGCGATAAGCACCTGCGGGTCGCCCTGTCGCTGATGGCCGTGCGGGACGCGCCGCAGGCCGCCATCGGACTGCTCGGTCCGAACTGGGATGGCCTGCTGGCGATCAAGGTCGATGCGGTTGCGGCGAACATTAGCGATACCAGGGCTGCGCTCGATGCCTTCATGGCGATCCGCACGGCACGCCTGGAGATTGGCGCTGCGTCGTTTGACATGAAGGACAAGACGGCGCCGGTCGTCACCTGGCCTGCCTTCGCCTGGACCCTCTCGGTGACGGACCAGTTACAGGCAGCCCGTGACGCGGTGCGCCGCGCGACCGTCGATGTGCCGATCAGGCTGGTGATCACGTTCGGTCACATCGACGTGTTGCCGCCGGCGCCGCGCGCGAAGGCGATTTTGCCGCTGGAGCTTGACCCAGGCGACCGGCGCGTTTTGCGCAGCCGGACGCGTACGATCGCGTTCGGCGATCCATCCTATGACCGGCAACTCGGCAGCACGGCCGAAGGAGACATCAAGCAGGTCGGCGGCTCCCGCGCGTTGCTGTCAGTCGACCGGGAGGAGTACGATCCGGGCGCGACGCTGTACTTTGCGTGCGACACCATCGATCCGGTGAGCGGACTCTTTGCGACGTTACCTCCGGATCCCAGCGTTCTAGTCCCGACCCCGGATCCGGTTTTCACAGTGCGCTTCCGCCGGTTCGGCCGGCCAGATCCGGACGGCACCGCGCACGCGCCCGAGAAGCTGTTCGTTGCCGGTGGGCCGCCGGCCGGTAACACCGGCGCTGGTTATGAGCTTCCACGATATGTGCCTTACGAACTCTCGCTGCGCCTGCTGCGTCGCGTCGGCGCCGGCGTCGACGGCGTTGCGCCTCTCGAGCCCGGAGACAGGCTCGAGGTCAGTGCCGAACTCGAAAACGGCGGCGAGACCAAGACGCTCGCGGTGTTCGTCAACATCGTCGCGGCGCCCGTGATCGCGCCGCCGCCGTGCGTCTATTCAGTGATCGAGTCGGCGGCGGGCGCGCAGGGAGTGTCGCGCGTCGTGCTGCATGCCGCGGCGCCGTTGCCGCAGCACATCGAGCACCCGGAGCTGCGCAATGGTCTGGCCAATGGCTACGTCAATCGGCGTGCTCTGTTCGTCTGGCGCTTCGCGTACGTCGGCGCCAGCGACGGCGAGATCGAGCTCGTGAAATACGATCGGTCGGGCGGCGCGCAGCTTCCCGAAAAGGCGTGACGGCGCGACCGATCACATCCTGAGGGGAGACGGAAAACATGGCGACGATTGCGGTGGCCGCGAGTGGAAGTCCTGCCGGTTCCGAACTCGACCGGCTCGCAAGACGGGTCGGGCGGATGGTGGCCGAGCTGGGATGCGACCTCCTCACCGGAGGTGGATATGGCGCGATGGAAATCGTGGCCCGGTCGTTTTGCGAGACGCCGGGACGATCAGGCCGTTCAATCGGCGTGATACCGGGCGAGGGCACCGGTTTTGCCGGCGCGACGTTGGGAACGATCACGGCGTATTCGCTAACTCGGAAGGACTCTTACCCCAACCGATGGATCGAAGTGCCGATCTTTACGCATCTGCCCGGTACCAATCCCAAGGGAGCCAACTCACGCAATTTTCTGAACATGGCGTCGGGGGACGTGATCGTCATCCTGCCGGGCGGCCCCGGCACGCAAGCCGAGTTCGAGATCGCGGCCGGTCTCCGCAAGCCGGTCGTCGCCTTTGTCGGGCGCGGCGATCGCGTCGGCAGCTATCCGTTCGATGGGCTCGCGCCGCACGCCGAGATCGTCGACGACGAGGACGCTTTGTGGAAGACGCTTCGCGAAAAGCTCCTGCCACTCTTGTTGCCGAGACCGACCTACACAAAACTGCGCGGCGTGTACAAGACGGATCCGACACAGATCCATTCCTGCTCTATGCAGTTCCCCAACACATGTGCCATCCGGATGAGCGAGGCGCTCGCGCAGGTCGTCACCGGGATCAAGGACAAATTTAAGACCGGCGGAGTCAATCTCTGCCCGCACGACTACGTCCGGGGTGCGGAGGATCTCGCAGGCGTGCTTCGCAAGGCGGACGTGTTCGGACTCTACGACTACGGATTCTCGAATCCAGGATCGGCGCCGTCGTCGGTCAATGGCAAGAAGGGGCTCGTCGCCTATATCAACGTGCCCGGCTTTCCGGGCCAGGGGCATATCGACCTGTGGGACGGTACAGCGCCCGCCGGAGATGCCTATTGGAGCGCTGATCCGATCTGGTTCTGGAAGCTGGCCCCCTGATCATCACTCTTTTGCACCACGCTCGTCCCAGCCGGCGACGGCGCCAAAGCTCTCGCAGAAGCTTACAGGCTGATGGTCGACGATGGGCTCTCCCCTTGAGGAAGCCGAGCCTTTCGAGACGCTCATGAAACGATACGCAGACATAGCCGGGCGAGCGAACAGCGCGGCAGAATAGATACAACGGGCCTGGGAGGCGGCGAGTGTACATTTCCGAGATCTACGCGAGCGGCTTCCGGTGCTTCGATTCGACCGCCCCGTTGCAGTTGAAGCTCTCATCCGGTCTCAATATCCTCGTGGGGCCAAACGACGCCGGCAAGAGCGCGATTATCGACGCCGCCCGCTATGTCCTTTGGACACGCGGCGACGATTATGTCCGCCCGGACGAACACGACTTCCATGTCGGTTCGGACGGCATCCGCGGATGCGACTTCCTCGTTCGGTGCACCTTCGACAATCTCAGCGCAGACGAGGAAGCCCGCTTTCTCGAATGGTGCACCAACGAAAGGGGAAAGCTTCGCCTGCACGTTTGCATGCGCGGCGCTCGACGCGTCTCACCAGGCGGCGGCAGCGTCATCTCCAGCCAGCACCGCGCTGGCGCCGAAGGCGAAGGCTTGCCGCTCGACGGAGAGTTGCGTGAGTATCTAAAGGCCACCTACCTCAAGCCGTTGCGCGACGCCGAGCGCGAGATGCGAGCGGGCCGCCGGTCGCGTTTGTCGCGCATTCTCGGCGCGATGCCCACGATGGGGCCCCAGAGCAAACCGGCGGCGCCGGGCGCCAACGCTACGCTCCACGACACGCTAGCTGCCGCGGACACTGCGGTCCGATGCAACCCCGCCGTGGGAGGCGTCGCCAGCAGCGTGAACACTGATTTTCTCGACAAGCTGTCGTTCGTCGATGATCGCCTTGTCGCGACGCTGGACCTGGGCGCGGGCGGTTCGTTCGATCAGATCCTTGAACGGTTCGAACTCTATCTTAACGCCAAGACAGGCAGCGAGCGCGTGCAGCGTGGATTGGGCTACAATAATCTGCTGTTCATGGCAGCCGAGCTGCTGTTGCTTCAGTCGCACCCCGATCAGGTCCCGTTCCTGCTCATCGAGGAGCCGGAAGCGCACCTGCACCCCCAGCACCAGACGCTGTTCATGGAGGTGCTCGTAGCGCGTGCCGCCAAACCGAACCCCCAGAAGGGCGAAACCCATCAACAGGTTCAGGTCCTGCTCACCAGTCATAGCCCGCAGCTCGCGGCGGGCGCCGAGCTTGAGACCATGACGATGATCGTCGGTCACCGCGCCTTTCCGTTGGCAGCGGCACATACCCGGCTCGAAGGGGAGGACTACGAGTTCCTGCGCCGGTTCCTCGATGCGACCAAGGCCAACCTGTTCTTCGCCCGCGCGCTGATCGTCGTGGAGGGCGACGGTGAGCACCTGTTGCTGCCCGCAATCGCCGAGAAGCTCGGACGTCCGCTCAGCCGGTATGGCGTCTCGCTCGTCAATGTCGGTCACCGCGGCCTGTTTCGGTACAGCCGGATTCTGCAGCGCAGGACTGGGAACGCGATCCCGGTGCCTGTGGCGCTGATCCCTGACAGGGATATCCCGCCCGCTGAGGCGAAGAACCTCGTCGGTGGTCGGAAGACCGAGAACGAGCTGACGCAGGACGAGATCGCGGGGCGGCTGAAGACGCTGCGGCGCGACGTCGGAGATCCCGTCGACGCCTTCATCGCCGACAGTTGGACGCTCGAGTTCGATCTTGCGCTACGGCCCGAGCTTGCCGAGAGCGTTCACCAGGCGGTCCAGCTCGCCAAGACCAGCAGTCGCAAGCCTGAACGGCGCGCTAAGATCGTGAAGCAGGCCAGCGAAACCTACGCGGGGTGGAAAGCGGCTGTGCTCACTGCGACCGAGATAGCCGTCAAGATTTATCAGCCCGTCCATGACAAGGAGGCCTCCAAGGCCGAGGTCGCCGAGCAACTCGCCGCCATTCTGCGCAAACGCAACGATACTCCGGAGCAGATGCGCGATCGGCTCCCGCCTTATCTGGTTCGCGCGATCGACTACGTGACGGGCGGTTATGTCCCCGGAGCGCCGGTGATCGCGGCCGAGCCGGAGGCCGAAGACGAAGACATCGGGGTCGCAGGGATGGACGGCGTGGCTGCGGTGAAGGCGTAGCGCCGTGTTCGAGATCCTGCCGCTCACGCCCGAACTGCTTGCTGAACTTGGTGACGAACTGGGCGGCTGCGATTTTACCGATCCGAGCCAGATCGACTTCCTGGCCAAGGCCGCTCCCTGTGACGTGCAGGCGGCACCAGGCAACGGCAAGACGACGCTGCTAGCGGCGAAGCTCGCGCTGATTTCGCGCAACTGGACGACCCGCAGGCGGGGCGTCTGTGTTATCTCGCACACCAACGCCGCGCGAACGGAGGTCGAAGACTTGATCGCCCACCATCCGACCGCAGCACGGCTGATGGCCTATCCCCATTTCACTGGCACCGTGACGGCTTTCATCAACCAGTATCTCGCCTTGCCCTATCTTCGAGGCCTGGGCTGGGACGTGCGCCAGATTGACGACGATGCCTTCGCGGCCGAGGCGTTGCGGCGCTATCCGTCGTTCTGGGCATTGAAGAAACAAGCAGAGAGGGCTAGCGCAACTGTAGCCAAATGGGTTGGTAATCTCACACTCGATCCAGCCTTCGATGACGTAAGGCATGAACCCGAAAGGCTGATAGTGCAGCGGCAAAAGGGTCAGCACGGTGCTGATACAAATTGCGGCAAGGCACTAGCAAAGCTCAAGGCCGCGATGGTCAAAAGCGGGCTCTATCGCTACGCCGACATGACTGCGCTCGCGTGGCGTGCGCTCCGCGAAAACCCGAGTCTCGCCGAGCGGCTTCGCGACCGGTTTCCGCTCGTCATTCTTGATGAGGCGCAGGACACACATGGCGACCAGCTCCGGCTGCTGGAGCACGTGTTCAAGCAAGACGGGGCGGCATTCCAGCGTCTCGGGGACAGCAATCAAACGCTATACGAGGACGATGGAGCAGTACCGGCATATTGGACGCCGGGCCCCGGGTGCATCCCTCTCGATACGAGCCGCAGGTTCGGCGGGGAGATCGCTGGTTTTGCAAGCCGACTGACCGTGCGCCAGGCTCAGACCATTGTCGGGCTGGGCGCACGGCCGGCGTCGCGCGTGATGTTCCTGTTCGACGAAGCTACGATCAGTGGGGTTCTCGGAGCCTTCGCTGAAGAGGCACGCACGCTGTGGGGCGGCGATTGCAGCACGCGCGACGTCTGGGCGGTCGCGTCGCGTCACAATCTGGCCGGCAAGAAAGGCGCATGGCAGCCAAAAAGTCTTGTCGACTACCATCCCGCATACCGCAGCGAGGGCGGGTCTCGATCGAAAGCGAACCTCCTTTGCCGGCAGCTTCAGAAGGCTGCGGTGCACTATGCCGCGGCGCGACCGCCCGCAGAGGTCAGTGAGATGCTCGCCGCGGGGGTGTCTGGACTGGCGCGGGCTCATGGTTGGAAAGCGGCGAATGATCGTCCGATCACCGCGCACAATGTCTGGGCGGCGCTGGCGCATCGCGACCTCGCGTTGCCCCGCACCATACGTCGACTGCTGCGGGACCATGTGCTTGCCGGCGCTGCAGTGTGGGAAGAGGCGGCATGGCTGGCGTTCATAGAAGCGTTGCTACCACTGTTCAGTCCGGCTCCTCAGGGCTCCGAGGGCGATATCGCGGACTTTTGCGCCTTTGTCGCCGAACAGAAGGCCGATCTTGCCGACCCCGAGCGCCGCTCCACGAAACAGGTTCAATTCGACGATCTCACGTTGCGGCTGGGGTCGATCCACTCGGTCAAGGGCAAGAGCGTAGATGGCATTCTCGTCGTTGAGAGCGAGATTTGGAAAGGCAGTAGTGCGGACGAGCAGTGCGTCGACCTAGCTGCGGTGCTTCCACGCGCGTTCGGCGTTACCGACGAACTTTTTACGGGCGTAAGGCTGACTGCCGCGACAAACGTCTTCGTGGGCGTGACCAGGCCGCGCGAGTTGTTGGGCCTCGCGCTGCGCAAATCCGAAGCAATGGCCCTGATAGGCCCCGCCACGGAGCAAGGGTGGAAACTCGTCGACCTGGTCGCGCAGGCTGCGGAGCCGAAGGTATGAGCGGGCCCGTATCGACAGCCGGACGGGGGACGTCGACCAAGCTGATTGGTTTGACAAAGCATACGAAGCACGGCCACGTGCCAAGCCCGGTCTCGCTGCATTTCGTGGCGCCGCCGGCGCAGCCTGCCTTGTCGTTCAACTCGATTGCCTTGGCCGCCGCCATCGCGAGGACGGCGACGACTTGGGATGATGCACCCGTCGTCCTACTCGACGGATTGCAGCAAAGTGCTCTGATTGAAGTGGAGACTTTGCTCCAGGATGGATCGGCATTTGCGCTCGAATCTCATTTCAAATTCCTCGCGGATACTGCAGGGTCGCAGTTCGCGGCCAAGGTCGGCGCCGGCATTGCCCACCTCTATATGGACGCTCTCGGCTATGCATGGCGAGCGAACGCGGCGTGCCTCTCTTCGACGCTCGATCCCCATGCGGACTTCATCTACGAAGGTGGCAACGCGTCCGGCCACGGTGTCGTGCTCGCAGAGGCGCACGGTTCGTTCGCCAAAGATGCGAGCGCTGCCAAGATAGCGAACGCGGCGAAGAGAAAGTACGTCAAGCAGGTAAAGCCCTTTGTGGCGAAACCGTCGCCGTTCGGAGAGATCATCCACGGCTATTCAATTGCATTCGGCTCGAAGCCGACGGCAGCCGGGAGCTTCCTGGCCGTGTCGGAAACACGGATCTCGAAGCCGCGAAAACGAACTCCACCGCCAAGTGTCCCGCAGAGAGGCGCGATACCCGAAGGCACGCCGGCGCTGACGGCTCTTGCGACCCATCGCTCGAACTTTCTCTTGATGGGCGCACCGGAGGTAACGAATTGGATCGACTGGATCCGCTTACCAGACTCCCCAGCTCCCGAGCGACATGACGTTCCGTTTCTTCGATTTGGCTATGCGGGTCGAACCTATTTGGCGGCGCCTCCATGGCTTTTGCGGCCAGGCGGGCCTCCATGGTGGATCGAGGATTTCTTCGATCATCCTGAGTGGTGGCGACTTGCTCGGCGCGCACGATTGTCGCCATCGCACCATCCTGGTTCTGACTTCGGCTGGTTCGCGATCGAGGAGAAGGCGGGAGCCGAGCAACGATGAGGCTGCCAACTGTCGAGCCGACGGGCTTTGCGCTCTCCGCGGGAGATCACATTGCCAGGGCTGACGCGACGAGCCTTACCAGTATGCGCTGTTCCGCGACGGATTGGCCCTTCTGGGCGAGCCTCTTCGAGGGCGGCTGCGCGATGTTGTTGTCTGGTCGCCAGATGGAGGGATGGCGCTTGGGTAACGCTGCTGCGGCGGGTCGCATCGCAGAGCGCACTATGCTAAGAGTTCGTGACGGTACTTTCTTGGTTCTCAGACAGACCAATCCGCGTCACCGAAATGGGTCTGAGAGGCGATCGACTTCGATAGATACCGAAACCGCACAAAAATTTTTTTGTGATTTTCCCTTTAAAATCAACACCGCAAGATTTTGACGGCCCGAGGGTCAGCTTTGGGCGTCGAAGATAAGAAAAAACCCAGCTAGATCAATGACCTAGCTGGGTCTAGAACAATCGAGGGGGTGACCGGGGATACAGTAGGATTGCCTAGCGTAGTTTCATACTTCGATAGATTGCGAATGCCGCCGATAGAAAATCGCGTCGGCCTCGGAAGAGGGGACAGGCGATGGAATTGGCGTCATGAGAAGCGTGACGACAGATTAATCTTCAATACAGGTTTTATCTTATCGGCCGCAGAGCTGGCGCGGTGAAAGTCATTGATGAGGTCGGAGCCAATTTCTTGTAAGAGTTGAACGAGCGCCGCGTCGGCATCGCGAATCGGAATGGCCATGACTGAGAAAACAGCAAAGCTGATTGAGCTGGCGACGGATGTGGCCACGGCTACTGACAGATTCGATGGAACGACTAGGTTTTTTGGGGTTCCTGAGCCGATATATTTCGGCTGAGGATTTCTATGACGATGAAAAATGATGAAGGCGGAGCCAACCCGTCCTACCAGGGCTACGACTACCAGAAGTTGGTAACGATCTGGGTGGCGTTGCGGCTGATGTTCGGGCCGGGCGCCGCCGCGGATCAGGTCGTGGTCGAGCCGGCCTCGCACGACGACGTTAAGGCGCTCCTGGCAGTGTCGGAAGAGGCGGCCGAGGCCAGCCTCAAGATCGCAGCCGGCAGCGAGCTGCATGTTCAAATCAAGTTCAAGGGCGCCGGCGCCTGGAGCGCCAAGGACTTTGCGGGCGTGATCAATGACAAGGCGGCCAAGGGGACCAAGGGCCCTAAGCCGCGGCCTCGTGCCAAGGCCCTGCTGCTGGCCAACAGCAACCGTCGCTATGTCTTCATCACCAACTCCAGCGTCGACAGCGCTTTGGCCAAGGGCCGGGTCAAGTATCCCGAACAGAATCCCGACGCCGCCTTCACGCCAGCGAACCTCAATCTCAAGCCGCCGGAGCGGCAAGGCCTCGCCGGCCGTTTCGCCCTGATCGAGGGCATGACCCATGAGGAGACGCGGCGGCAGATCGACAAGATCCTCACTGGGACGCTGCATGTCCCTACCCAGGCGCTCGACGCCTGCGTCGACCGCCTCAAACGGGCGGTCGAAGATCGCTTTCTCGCGGTCCCCGACCCACTGCGCAAGGCGGACATCGAGAAGATTGCGGAGGGCTTCGGTGGCGTGCCACACGCCAACCCGCAGCTAGCCCGATACGTGCCCCCCGCCAACCTCCCCGTCGCCGAAGCGCGCCTGACCCAGCTCGGTGCAGTGCTGCTGATCGGTCCGTCGGGCTACGGCAAGAGCCTGACCGCCGACAAACTGGCCTTCGATCGCCGCCAAGCCGATCCGCCCTACAAGGTGGTCCGCGAGAGCGCGGGCTTGCCGGCGATCGAGGAGGCGTTCGCCGGCCCCGGTCGGGTGCTGTTCCACCTGGAGGACCCCTGGGGCCAGTCCGGCCTAAAGAGGGGCGAGGCCGAGAACTGGTCCAAACGGATCAGCGCCCTCATCCGCCAGGGGGGCCCCGACAAGCAGTTCGTCATCACCTCGCGAAGCGAGATCTATCGCGCGGCCCTCAGCGCGTCGCCGCCGCCGGTGTGGGCCGACCGCGCCGTCGTCATCGACGACGACGCCTATGACGAGGCCGCGCGCCGGCTGATCCTGCACAGCCCCCTGGCTGCAGCCGGCGCATGGCGCCAGGACCTCGCGCGCCAGCACGAAGCACGCCTGCTTCGCGCGTTGAAGTCGCCGTTCGAGCTGAACGCCTTCGCGCGTGAACTAATCGCCGTCCCGAAACCCGCTGAAGCGGACGTCGACCGGCTGGTGGACCGGGCGCTCAGCGACAGCCGCCTGCAGGTGGTCCGCGACCAGATCGGCGGCTTCGGCGACCGAGGCGTCCGCGGCGCGGCTGTGCTCTGGGCGCTGCTGCGCTATTCACGGAGTCTGCCGCCTGGCCAGCTCGCCCGGCTTCGCCGTGAGGTCGATCGCGAAGACAAGGTCGAGATCGCGCTCGACGACCTGGCCGAGCATCTGGCTCAGACCCAGTTGACCAAGGACGGCGACGGCGCCTATGCCGCCCATTCCAAGGTCGTAGAAGCCATGGAGCAGCTGGCCCGCGAGCAGCCTCGCGCGGTCGAAGACGCGCTGAACGCGACTGCGCGGGCGGCCGTCATGCTGGCCGGGCAGGATCTTAACTGGCTGGATGTGGTCGAGAGCCTAGTGACCGGGGCGCGGGCGCTCGAGGACGACGGCGTCGAACTCGACGAGGCCGTCGTAACTGCCTTCGATGGCCTTCTGATCGACGGCCTGACCAAGGCCGTCGGCCATGCCACCGCCTTCCACAGGGCTTGGCGCGCGGCCGATCGCCGGCTCAGCCCGGAGTCGCCGATCGGCTGGCTTGTCGACTGGCTCGAGCACGGCGCGCCCAAGGAGAAAGGCGGCTTCGCTTCCATCGGCTGGCGACCGCCCAAGGTCTCCAAGGCCGACCGCGACGCCGTCATCGCCGCCGATCCCGATCTGCGCATCCTTAAGGGGTTCATCGCTCACCAGCTACCCCGGACTCACACTAACTATGACGCCGATGATCTGCTTCCTTGGCTGAAGCCGTTCGGGGCGGATTTCACCAAGGCCTTCCTGACCGCCGGCAAGGTGGTGGCCGAAGCGGCCGACTATATAACGAGCGCCGACGCGATTTCGGAATGCGCTCTGGCGGGCCCTCAGCCGCCGTATGAGGCGGTGTGGGACCAGATCGTAAAGATGCAGGCGAGCGTCGACGCCGCCCTGACCCAGTCGAGCGTGGACCGCCGCCAAGCCTGGCAGGGCGAACTCGATTTCGCCGCGGGTCTGCACATCCAGCAGCGTGTCGAGGAGGAGGGACCTTCGGCTGATCACTTCGCCAAGGGCTACGTCAAGGCGCGACGTCGCCAGCAAGGCCACGGCTGGATCGCGGGACATCCCAGGCCGGATATCATCCTGCCGCTTTGGGCCGAGGCAATGCGCTACAGCCTGCCCAAGGTCACAGCCGACGAGCTCGACGCCTTCTTCGAGGCCGCGGGGGAGGACGACCGCCTTCAGGCCGCAGGGCTGGGCGTCATCGCCGACCGACGCCTCGAGTTCGGACGAGACCGCGTTTTGCGCGCGCTGACCAGCGGCGAGCCCAAGGCGATCGACGCCGCCGTCCGGGCCCTGGCATTCCTCGAAGGTGACGGGGAGGGCAAATCGGGCAAGCCGTCGGCCCAGACCATTCTGCTTGACCTTTTGCCAACGTTGTCGCCGGTCCGCGCCGCCTTGCTAGCGCCAGAGATTGCCGACCTCGAACTCGGGAAGAAGAAGGCTGCGCTCGCGCAGCGCATCCTGGCCGCCAGTCCGCCCGGTGGCGCGGCCGCCGTGCACCTCGTGCTTTCGCGCGCGCTCGGGGCTGACGACGCCACCCTCCTGCAGTGCTTCCGAGACCTCCCGCTGGGCCAAGTGCATACCCTGCTGGCGGAAGGCCCAAGCGGCCTGGCGCGTCTTCTGCTCCTGATCTCCGCGGCCGAAGGCCAGGATGTCCTGGCCCTGGCCGAACAGTGGGCCGGATCCGAGGATGAGGACGACGCCCAGGCAGCCGTCCGGGCCTTGGCCGAGCTCGGCGGCCCTGCGGCCCGGAGCGCGATCATCAAGGCGCTCGGCCACCCGCACTACCAAGTTCGCCGCACCGCCGTGGGGACTTTAGCCCCGAAGGCCGACGAGGCTGAAAAGGCGGCGCTTCTTAGTCTAGCCACGGACAAGAGCGCGCCGGTCCGAGCAGCCCTGGCCGTCGTCATCGGCCAGCAAGGCTGGACGGGCGGGCTCGATACCCTCTTAACGCTTCTCGGCGACCGTCGAAACTACGCCCGGCATCCCGAATATCAGAAGCGGGAAGAACCCGAGTATCACGTCGCCCGCGCCGCCGCGGCGGCGCTCGGCAGGTTCGACACACTGCCGGCGACGGTCCTCGACCACATCATCGCCTTCCTCGCCCGAGAGGACGGCGAAGCCATTGATGTCGTACTGCACGCAGACCTCCTCGATCTACTGACCTATCCGGACCATCCGCCGGCCTGGAAGGCGATCGAACACTGCATCAGCGACGACCACGTTGTCGGCGACAATGAGGAGAATCTCTATCCTGTGCGCTACGCGGCGGGATGGGCCATCGTACATCGGATCAGCCGACATCCCTTCGAGCACAATCTCGTGCCGTGGGCGGCGATCAAGGCGGCGGCGGACCACATCGATCCGCAGCTGGCCGCGCCGCTGCTGCTGGCGCTCGGCGCGCAGTTGGCCGTCGACTGCGATGCCGCAACCCTGGAGGCCCTTCGCGGCGCCAATACCTCCGACGCCCGTGTGGCGCTCGCCCTGTCGATGATCGACGACCACCTGGCCGCGCGAGAGCTGGCGATCAAACACGGCCTCCTGGCGACGGACCACCCCTTCCTCGACGAAAGCGACGACGTCTCGACGAACGACGCCCAATTCCCCCGCTGGCCGCTCTCTTCGTGCGGTCGCGCCTGGCTTTCGTCTCTGCAGGATGGCGTCGATGTCGAGTCGACCCTGCTATGGCTGATGGCTAGGCGAACGGGCCTGCCCCTGATCGACGACGAATTCGACCCACGGGCGCTCCGGCGAAAGGAGGTCGTGCCGATCATGACCTTCGCCGAAATGTTCGGGATGGAGTGACGACCGCACGAAAGCCCAAGCTGCCACGGCAAAGCGGCAGCGCGAGGTGGGCCGGCCGCCGCTGATCAAGCCATGCGTCAACGTCGTTCAGATCCCAGACAACGCACGTATCCGCTCGGCAGATCCTCACGAATGGTGATGCTGTATTCCGCGGTTGCGTTGTCGCTAACGATCCTAAGGTGAATCTCTCCATTTGGACCGACAGCCCCAAGGTCCAGGTCGACTTTGAAGACCTCGACATCACCAAACATGATCGATTGTCGGTCGTCAAACCTCTGCTGAGCTTGCTCGCCCCACTGCACGGCGATCGGCACGTATAGGCGTCATCTCATGTCACGGCATTGATTGAGTCCATGGATGCGCGAGAAGTTGCCCTGCGGTCGAGGGGGCTCGTCACACTGAAGCGATGGCTTGCCGCAATACCTATTGCGCCTGATCGCCACCGTGAGCTTGAAGCCGGAAGGCCAGCCGCTTACTCTCGGCCGCCTTCTGACTCGCCTCAAGCGCCGCTTCCAGGTCGCCAGCCGCCTGCGCATCGCCGAGGGCGCTCCGGATGTCGAAGCGTAGCTCTAAGAACTCACTTCTGAAGTGCTCCGCCTTCAGCAGGCTCAATGCCGTGTTGATCCGCTCCAGGGCGCCGGCCGGATCACCTAGCGCTAGGCGAGTGCGGGCGAGCAGACGCTCTACCCATTCGGGAGACCTCCTGCCCAGCAGAGGCAGCAGCAACGCCTCGGCCTCTGGCGCTCTTCCCATTTCAATCAGAACCTCGGCGCGACGTTGTGTATTGAAATCATCAGGCTTGACCATGGCCTCGTAAAACCTAAGAGCCTTGGCTCGCAGCGCCGTAGCATCGGCTTTGAGGGCCTTGGCGGCCTCGGCATGGATTTCGGCCCAAGCGAACTTGTCGCCATCGACGCCGGAGCCTTCGGGAACAGGCACCGGGATTTGCTGGAATATCTCCATGAAGAGCTCAGGCATCTCCGTGGAGATAAACCGGCCGAGCGGGGCGAAGGCCCGTACCCCCTGACCGACGCCCTGGTTAGCGGCCTCGATAATAGTTGTTTTAATCGCCTCGGCATGCCGAGCGATGATGTCGTTGCGCCAACGCCCCTCGCCGGCCGGCAATCGCTCGATCAGGCCCAGGATCACCGAATAGGTGACATCCTCGCCTGCGCCCCATCGGGCGAACACCTGATCGACCAGCGTGATCGTTTCCGCCGTTTTCTCCGGCTTGGACCGGTAGATGGTGACCAACTGCAGCCGGGCCTCATCCATCGGACAGGGGCCGGCCAAGACGGCTTCGAACCGCTCTGCCGCTTCACCTAGCTTGCCCAGACGCTTGAGTGCCTTGCCCTCGTGGTGCAGGATCTGAGCTTGCTCGCGCGACGTCAGCGCCGGCAAGCCCGCCAGGGCGGCGAAGACCGGCATCCGCTCGTCCAGCCGCTCCCGGGCCACCCGCTCGCCATCATGCTTGTCGAGCAGGAAGAGCTTCTCCACTGTCTCGATGACGGTGATCACGGCCAGTGGACCGCGCAGGCCTTCGGCCAAGCGCGCCGCGGCGGCCAGGGGATCTCCGACAAGGTCACGCCGCACCTCATCAGCCTCCCAGACCGCGAGCAGTGCGTAAAGGCAAGGGCCATCGTCCATGCCGGAAATCACCATGGCCTCGAGCTTTGGCATCATGGAGCGGACGAGCGTCCACAGGCGCAAGCTTGGCTCGTCGGCAACCTTCATTATGAAGGCCTGAAGCGCACGGTCGAGCTCGGACGATCGCGCGGCACCGCACCAATCCAGACTCTTTAGGGCGGCGAACACCACATCGTGCAGGCGCACCACCCCTCCGCGGTCGACGCTCGTGAGGCCATAGGCGCTCAGGTTCCGGACGCCCACCGGCGCGACGTGGTGGGTGAGGAAAGCCTTGTCGACAGCGGGCAGGTCAGCCCAAACAAAAACGGAAAGCTCCTGCTGAAGCTGGTCTTTCAATCGGTCGAGCAGCCGATCGACCAAGCGCACGCCGTCCTCGTCCAGGAGCTTGCCGACTGCGCGACAGTCCTCGGTCAGATCGTCCCACGGAACGCCAGACCGAGCGGCGGCGCGCAGCAGGCTCAGACAAAGAGGGTAGCCGTTGACGCTCGCCCAGACGATCTCGAAAACCGCTGGTGGACAGGGCGCGCCGGGCGCGTCCAGCATCGCCCGCGCCTCGTCCTGTGTCAGCAGTGGCGGCTCGTAGGCCTCCGGTGGGGCGAGACGACGGGTCAGGACCACGTGCGAGCCCTCTCCGCAAAACTTCGTCAGCGCCTCGATGCTCAGGTCCTGGCGTGCGTCGTCGATAACCAAAAGGCAGCCCCCGGCCTCGAGCAGGCCGGCGATGTTGCGAGGATCGTCGGCCCGGACCAATGGAAAGGCGCGCAGACTCTCGGCCCGCTTGACCTCCTCGCCGTCGAGCCAAATTTGCATCTGATAGGCGCCGCGGTGGGCGTTGGCGTAAGCCATCGCCGCGATCGACTTGCCAAGGCCGCCCATGCCGGCGATCGTCAGCACGGGCTGGACTGCAAGGCGCGCGACGATCTCGCGGTCCACGTTTGGCCGAGCCAAGATCTCGGACGGCAGGGAGGGCACGAGTGCTGCGGCCGCCTCCTCGTCGACAATGCGCTGAAGGTCGGCCAGATAGGGCGCTAGGCGCCCGACCAACTGCTCGTCGAGCAGTAGATGATCGACAATTTCGGTCGCGATCTCCTCGCTGCCGAAGAAGGAGAGGGCCTTGCCAGCCATTTGCGGCCAGGCGAGCACGCGCGCCTTGAAGTCGGCGACCTTCTGGGGCCGAGTCCGCTCGCCGGTTACCAGATAGATCTGCTTGGCGGCTGGCCGATCCTTTAGGATCTTGCGAAGATCGCTTTCCGCCTTGGTCATCGTCCCGTCGAAATAGTTGCGCCGGTCCGAATACTCGACGGCCTCCTGGCCATCATCGCTCTCGCTGTCGACTACTCCGGCGACCGGGTAGCCGCGCAGGTTCACTCCGGCGTGGGTTAGGCGTACCTCCGAGCGCGCACCCATCACAATCCCGGCGAACCGCTCGAACTCGGGCCCGACCCGCTCGACGCCTTGGGCCAGGGTCTCGATCAGGGCTGCGCGGCGCTTGGTATGCATTTGCTGGGACCCGGCGGTCGGACGGAAGGCTATCGTCCATTCTATCGAAGACGAATTCGCGACGCCAAGTTGTGCCGGTTGCGCTTCCGCGATCTGAACCTACCAACCGTGTTCGACTTGTGGCTTGGGGTGCGTCAGAAGACGGCCAACTCTGGGAGTGCGGACGGTGTTCTGACTTGCGGCCAGATCGAAGGCGAATAGCGAGATCTCCCAGAGAATCGAGCGATCGATGCCGATAGTTGTTGAAATCGAGGAACTGTGGGATCGTCGAAATTCGTGTTTGAAATCAAGAGCCGGCGATTCTTACGGATCGAGGAGACGGTGCTCGGCGACGCATTGAAAAAATTGCGTCGCTGGACCAACGCGTTACCATACCGCGGAATGATCGAGTGGGAGTGACGGATACAAGCGGCGACAATAGCGCAGTTTCGACGGTGG
>CADECW010000049.1:0-11007 GCA_902825855.1 uncultured Rhodospirillales bacterium
CTAGTCCTGCTTCAGCGACCACCTTCGCGGCTGCCGTGATGGCGGATGTCCCAGTTGACCGAGCAGATGATACTTCGGCGCCTCGTAGTGGTTCTCGGCCGTGAACGGCGCGCGAAAGCGATCCTTGACGTCGTCGTTTGCCACCAGGAACGCGTTCACGCCGACAAGATCACATCCCACCAGACTCATGCCCCTGCTTCGCCCGATGTTTTCGACGGTCTTGAGGCTGCCGCCATACCAGTTTGAACCATCCCAGCTGGCAAGTGGATCATAGGCTGCTTCGATCGCGAGGGTTGGCGGCAATGAGGCATTGTATTCAATGCAAGTGACGCGGGCGCTGCGGTTCAGGGCGCGCCAGACGTGCGTGGTGTTGTGATCAATGTCCAGGCAGACCAGATCGACTTCCATCGGGACCCGCTCTTGGTCCAGAAGATGATTGATATTCTCGGCCGTGACGTGGGAGCCAATGATCCGCAGACTGCCGTCCGTGACACAATCGGCAAAGGTCGTGCTCGCGATGGCGGCATTCTTTTCGCCATCGATCCAGGTTCCCGTCCAGCCCTGCTCCAGCAAGAAGCGCGTGTTGTTCTGCAGACCAGTGCCGACGCCAATCTCCAGAAAAGTGCCGCGGTCCAATTCGATGCGTCGGCAGATCTCGGCAAGGATGCCGTCTTCGTTGTTCTGGCTGTAGACTTGGCCTCTCGATAGCGAGATGTTCAGCGGGTCGAGGTAGCGGCCATCCATCGCGAACAGGCGGTAGTCGGGTGTTCCGACTTCTCTCAGGGACGGCGGACCGCCCCGATGCAGGTCAACACCCTCTGCCCATCGGCGAATTGCAGGCAAATGGCCGGCATGGGGACTTGACGCGTCGAGCGGCTCGCCATCGGCTGTCAACACGATGAACACTTCGTTGGCAAAGCTCGGATGAAGCTCGCTCAGGGCGGCCTTCAGAAAGGGTCGATCGAGTTCCTCAAAGAGGCCTTTATGGAGCACAAGCGCGGCCAGGTTCGCCGTATCTCCCTCATTGACCTCGCCATAGGTTCGCACCGTCGGCAGCAACTGGCGAAACATGTCCGGCGCTACGACGAGGTGGTCGACCAGCCTCTTGGCGATGAGATAGTCGAGGGTGTCCTGCCAGAACCGATCCATGACGACAGTCCCCCAATCCGGCGCGCCGAGACCGGCCAAATTAGCAAGCGATGGGTGTACATCGCACTGGCTGGCCGGCTCAAGCAAGTTGAGGGGAGTACGGAAGGCGAGGGCGTAGCCTGCTGTTCGATGGCGAGGGCAGAACCCAGATGGGTGATGCGCTCGGCAGGATGAGAAGCAGCGGACTTTCGATAGCGACTTCCGATGGGATCCAATTGGCATTCAAGTTGCTGCGACGATGTCAAATGGAGTTCAGGAGTAGTGGTCTTGCGCAAAATTCTAGCTGCCGTCAGCGTCGTAGTGCTCGCGAGTTACGCAGAAAGCACAGCAAACGCCCAAACCGAAACCAACACCGCTCCAGAGCCCGTCTCTGAAGGCTCGTGGAAAGGACCCTTTGGCGGCACCTTTGCAGCAACCTTTGCCTTCGCGACCGACTATTCGTACCGCGGCATCTCCCAGACCCAGCGTCAAGTCGCGTTCCAGCCCGCCATCGGATATGAGACGGCGGCGTTCAGTGAGAACGTGGCCCTCAGCGCCTATGTCGGTGCCTGGGGTTCCAACGTCTACTTTGGCAACACCAATCCTACGGTCGCCGAGGTCGATCTGCTGGCCGGGCTCCGGCTCAAGGCGCTTGATAGTAAACTTTCCTTCGATCTCGGGTACACTCGTTACAATTACCTCGGTGCGCCGTCCGACTTGTTCTACGACTTCAACGAGTTCTCCCTGGTCGTAGGCTACGATTTCGGTGTCGCCCAAGTATCGGGCGCCGTTCGCTACAGCCCCAACTTCTACGCCAATTCCGGTATCGCCTGGTACAAGTGGGGCCAGGTCGTCGCGCCGCTCAGCTTCATCAAGCTCAACGAGAACGTTGCCTTCAAGGTCTTCGGCACGATCGGCAATCAATACGTCGAGCGGTTCACCAGTTACGGCATTGGCAACGACAACTATTGGGATTGGCAGATCGGCCTTACCGCAACTGTATGGGGTATCGACCTCACCATCGCCTACATCGACACGAACCTCGACGTCGCCGGTTGCGCCAACACCATGAACTGCGACGCCCGGGCAATCTTCACTATCAGCAAGACGTTCTAGCCCCGATCAATCGTCGTTGGCAGAACGTAGCGAGTGCCTTTCGTTCGAGAACGTGCACTGTCGCCTTTGCCTTGCCGCGAGATCTGCAGCTTACGCCAAGCGCCACGCCGAGATATGCGTTTTTGAAGTGCAAATCCGGTGATATACCTGCTCCGCTGAATCTTTGAGAGAAGCGGGAGGATAGTCATGCGTCATTGTGGCGTGAGAGGCCGCACTCGACTTCTTGTCGGCCTTGTTGTCGGGGCAATAGGAACTGTCAGCAGTCCCGTAGGAGCACAAAATGCTCCAAGCCTCGTCGGCACATGGAAGGGAACGGCTCAGGCCATTCACATGGGCGTGAACCCTTACCGGGCGCCCACGTCTGCTGCGCCGGTTTTTTCTGCGAGCCCGATGGAGTTCACAGTCACGATCGTGGATCAGAAGGACAATCGGTTCAGTGGAAAGAAAACGGCCGGTGAGCGAACCGAGACTCTGATCGGAGCGATTTCGCCGAATAACCAGAGCGGCGTCATGCTGGATGACGACGGTCAATATCTGTTCACGCTACGCGACCAGAACACACTGGACGTTTGCTACAATCATTTGAATACGAGCGGGAAGGTAATCGCCTGCTATACTTGGAAGCGCAGCATGTAACTGCGCGGCACGGCCAGACCTCCCGACGGATTGTTGTTCGCGCGAAGGTGTCGAAGGAGCAGTGGCGCGTCAGGATTCGGGCATGCGCTGGGTATTGAAGTTGCACCACAGATCGCCCAAGCAAGTTCCGCCTTTTCGGCGGCCTCTCGCAATGCCCGCCCGGATTGGGACCGGGCCGGCATGGCGACCTCGTGGGGCCCATATCGGGAACAGGCCTAAGTGACGAGGCCGTCTCATAGGCACGAACCGTTTGGGGTTTGCGATGTTCGGATGGCGAACATGTTGCGTCGCCGGCGGTGGGTCCCCGCACAGGCGGTATCTATCGCTGCGGGCTTCCCGTCGATGACGGCGTCCGCCATCGTCTGAACGCTCTGACCATGCTGCAACGTTTCAGATCGGCCGCAGTGGATGTGCCGACGGCTTTATCGCTCGGCGAACCGGCAGACTGCCATCCTGGCTCGGATCGCCACCACTCGGGCGAATTGATCGACTTGGCTGGTCTGATCTAGCATCCCTGAAGTTAGGGGGCGACAGAGATGACACGCACCGCGCCACTCGTGCTGAAGCAATGTGCTTCCATCGTCCGGTCGATGATGGTTGTGCCGAAGTCACTGGCCGCGGGGTTATCGCTGGTCGCCGCGTCGTCAACGACATGTGCGGTGGCAGCAGACTTCCCGTATGCAAAACGGCACGTTCTCACTGTTCATCGGAACGGTCAGACAATCGGCATGCACACGCTGCTGTTCGGTGGCAGCGCAACCCATCGCACCGTCAGCGTGACCACCAATCTCGAGATAAAGATGCAAGGGGTTGTGACGTACCGCTACAACCACAGCAGTGATGAAGTCTGGAATGGCGCTGCCTTGCAATCTCTGACGGCGAAGACGGACGACAACGGGAGGCAGTTTATGGTGCGGGCGCACCTCAACGGCACCGGCCTTGCGGTGGAAAGGGTAGCTCCCTCAAGTGCATCCCTGGCCTCGAACTTCGATAGAGGCCTGGTGGCTCCGACGGTTGCCCAGGAAAACATGCCGGTTGACATATTGCCCACATCGAACTGGAACATCGCACAGGTCAAGAAGTCGGTGCTGTTGAACACCCAGTACGGCGTGCGTGCCCAGGTCAAGACGACCGAGATAGGTCGCGAGGCCATAACGACAGCATCCGGTAAGACCATCCAGGCTACGCGATACCAATACATGGGCGATCTGAGGCTCGACCAATGGTTTGACGACGTGGGGCGCTGGGTTAAGACATCGTTCAAAGCTTTCGATGGCTCGACGGTCGAGCTTCTTTTCCAAGACTGAATGAGAGAGCAAAGGAACTCCTGAGAGCAGGCAGGGTCATGGGGCTGCGGCCTTACTTTGAAGGATGAGTTGGAGCCTTGAGACAGTGACAAGCAGGAGCCGTTGGGGATTTGCGGCAGTCGTGAACCTCTCTGCGGCGATAGTGGCCGTAGTGCTGTTCGGTGCGTGGCAGCGATTCGAGTCTGTGCCGAAGACGCAAGGGCTCGTTCTGCTGGGCGCCAGTCATTTCTACGAACTTGTCGACGATGTGGGCTACATACCGAAGGCCAACGCGCAGACAGCCGCGCCCGCCAAGGAAGGGCTCCCCGCAGCTGACCGGGTGACCTACACCACAGGGCCAGACCATTTTCGGGTGGTACCGACGGCGGCGGCCACGCCGGATGCTTGCGTTTTATTGTTCGGTGCCTCCTTCACCTTCGGCGATGGTGTTCGCGACGATGATACTTTTGCGTCACAGCTCGTGAAAATGAGCAATCGCCGGGTGCACGTCCACAATTTCGCTGTCTCGGGGTGGGGGCTGCATCAAATGCTCGGAGGGCTGCAGTCCCGACGCTTTCAGCGAGCGGTGAGCTGCGAACCCACGGATGCCTTCCTGCTGTTGGTGCCTTCGCAGATCTGGTGGACGAGCGGCGCCCTGAACCCTTGGGACCAATATGGCCCGAGATACCGCCTGGGTGCTGATGGACGGCCGGTCCACGACGGCAACCTTGGGATGCCTGACCCGTACAACTGGCGGCGATGGATCGGACTGACGCCGACCAGCAAAGGGGAGACGACAAGACTGGCGAGGGCCATCATTGTCGAGGCGGCGAGTATACTCAGGCGAGAGTATCCCAAGATCCGGATGCACCTGATCTCATATCGTGTCTCTTCATGGATGGACGTGAATTTTTCCGCCGAGGATATGCTGGGTTTCGAGTACGAGATGCATCAGTCCGGCATCAACCCACTGCCGCTCGAAGGGATAATCCCACGATACCGTTTTGACCAGGACGACTACATTCTCGGTGTTCCCGACTACCATCCCAACCCACGAGCCCATCGACTCATCGCACAATTCATCCTTCGGGAAATCCAGTCGACGGCGACCACGTCGGTCGATCAGCGGTCGGCCGATTGAGGAGATGTCTCCGCCATTCATGTGCCTTCGGTAGGCGCATGCGTGAACATGTCCAGCGGGCTGTAGTCCTCCGAAAGATGTGGAGGCAGCAGGATGTTGACGAGGGAGCTGCGCACGATGAGAGACTCGCCTCGCTCGAGATGCCCGGCCTGGCGAAAGTCACGAAGGAGCTTCCCGATGCAGTGAGGGTCGGCGGAGAGCATTTGCGCCAATGTGGCCGCGGTCATGCGCTCCAGCACGTGCCCCTCGTCACTGTCGACATCAAGACTCGCCAGGATCAACAGGGTCCGGGCAAGACGCTTCCTCAAGGAATTGACGGCGCGGTCGATCTGGTCCTCTTCCAATTGGGCCGCGCGGCGCATCATGTGCATCGCGAAGTGCCGCGCGAACGTCGGATCGGTCTGCACCAGGCCCTGCACGGCACGCTTGGAAAGGCTGACCACCGCACTTTGCAGCATCGTCGTGGCCGTAGCGTTGTGCACTTCCTCGTTCAGTGAACGCGCGCCAAAGTAGGTTCCTGGACCGTGCACGGCGATGATGATCTGCTCACCGCCGACCGATTCGACGCCGATCATGACGGCCCCGGAAACGAGATAGTAAACGCTATTGGATGCTTCGCCTTGCCGATACAGGATTTCGTCCGCGGCCAGGACCAGAGGCCTGCCGACTTCGTCAATCGCGGACGGATGTGCGCTCCGCGCGATCAGGCTCCCCTTCCAGCGCGCCAACGTAAACCCCGTCCTTTTCTTGCTTGGTGAGCCCCGCTGCCCGCCCACCAAACGATCGCCCTGCTGATCCGGTTGCCAGGAGGATCGACAAATGGCGCACCGGCGGGTGGGCGAGTGGACGCGGATGGCCGACTTTTGCGTCTTGCGGCGCGAGGTCGTCTCCGGTGTCAGTGTAGCGGGCGTAGAGGGTGACCAATTGATCCTGCACGATCTCCAGCTCCCGCAACTGCTCGGTCCGTCGGGCGGTATCGCGGCCGTCCAGCCGCTGCAAGGCGATCAGTCCCCGTTGTTTGACAATGGCGGCATCAATCTCCGACAGCATCAACTTGAACACTGCCTGCAGGCTCGAGTCGTCGAGATTGTCAACAAGCTGGTCGACATATGAACGCACCGTCGACCACGGCATGCGCGAGAAGGCGGCAGCATGGCTGATCCCAGGTCTCGGACCATGCATTTCCATATCTCCCCTAGATCTGCATTGGCATCCCCCGATGCCGACACGCCGCCTGTAGAAGGCGGCAGCTACTCCCCAATAACAGGCGCAGTGGGGGAACGCGCTCTATTTATTTGCACATCAGCCACAAGAATCCGACCCGTTCAGCACGCCTTGGCCTGGGCGTTGCCGTCCCTTTCTGCGCCGGGTCGCACTCGAGTCAGGAACTGCGGAAGTGCTTCTACTTCTTCTGCAGGCCCCAGGTCTGGGCGAGCTGGGCGGCGATGGAAGCCGCCATCATGCGGTTGCCCGGGCCCTCCGAGTTGGCGTCCCGCCAGTAGTGGACGTGATCGGCGTAGATCGTGCCCTTCTCGTTGGCGAAGATGTCGCCAAGGTCGTAGATCGCGAGCCCGCGCTCACGCAAGGTCAGCAGTCCCGCCACCATCTTGCGATAGATCGGGCCATAGGAGAGGTCGCCGACGACGCGCTTCTCTTCTTCCGTCAGTACCTTGCCGTAGGCCGGTGCCGGCTGGATGAAGAACGCCGACTTCAGATTATAATCGCGCGCCAGAACCTCGGTAGCGCGCAGGTACTTCTGGTAGAGGCCGAGCTGGACCGCAAACTCGCGTTCGGGATCGCGGCGGATCTCCTCGGGCAGCCTGAAGATGCTGTCGAGAGTCGTCTTCTTGCTCGACTTGAAGATGTCCTGGCCCTTGGCGACCTGCTCGATGCCACGCACCACCAGGTAGGCGGCATGCGAATGGCCAAGGACGGGCGTGGCGGCCAGCGAGCCCGCCAGCCGGCCCATCACCCAGCCGATGGCGGCGTTGCCGAAATTCTCTTCGGCGACGAAGGGGTTGACCTCGATGAAGTTGCTGGCCGGCCGCTCCAGCCGCTCTGGCACACCCGGAGAGAAGAAGTAATGCTCGTTGAAGCCGCCGAGATTGACGACGGCATCGATCGAGCTGGCGTAGAGCGAGAAGAGGATGAAGGGCTGCGGCTCCTTCCAGGCGCCGTCGCCACCGTTCAGGATCAACCACGGCTTGCCGTTGGGGCTGACGTATTTCTTGTTCAGCTCCTCCTCGAGATAGCGCGGCGCCGGCGGGGCGTTGTTCTGTGCGAGCTGCGAGGCGACCGAGCCGCCGCTCAGCATGACGGTGAAGCGTTCGGGATCGCGGACCGTCGGATAGTCGGGGCCGTACAGACCGACGTTGTTCACCCACGGCTGGCCGCACGGCGGGTTGGCGTGGTGCACGAAGCCGACATAGGGGTGCGGATAGAGGGTGTCGACGTAGCGGCACGTCGTGCCCTTGGTGGCGTCGCGCAGATAGGTGTTCTGGGTACGCTCGAAGAGCTGCGCTGCGGGCGTGTAGCGGCCGTCCTCGATGAACAGCCAGGCAATGGCTGCGAGTTCGATCGCGGCCAGAGCCAGCACGATGCCGAAAACGACCGAGATCCAGCCGAAAACACGCTGCTTCATCAGATAAAGGCCCGCCTTCGCCGAAGCTTCTTCCGGGTGTCGACCTTTGGCCGATCGCCGATCGCCGGTACAGCGGTAGCATCTCGCTCCGGCGGTTGCCTTATATACCTAAATAAGTGCCGACGTCGCGAACGCATCGGCCTCCATGTTGCTCATGGCTTGTACAAGCAGGCCGCTCCACGAGTGAACCCTCGTTCGCCTGGAACTGGGGCCAGGCATCTGCTTGCGTCCTTTCTGCTGACGTCAGGTTGGTCGCCGGAGGTGTTGAATGCTCAGCGTTTCGCGGGACGTCGGGCGGCCTTTGTAAGCCGGCCTGCCTTTTTCGGCGAGGTTGTCGGGGCGGCGCTGATGATCTGCTCGGGTTCTGCCATCGCGCCAGCGTCAGTTTCAGTGACTTCTTCGAGGGCGGCAACCGGCTCGGCAGCGACCGCATCTTCGTCGGACACTTCTTCGGCGATGGTTACCGGCGCGGCGATTGCCGGCGGCGCCGTTGCGGTGGTCGCGGTAGCCGGCGCAACCGGGTCGGCAAATAGCGCCCGGACCTCGGCCAGCGCCTCGCTGACGCGGGCGTGCAGTATGTCGACCGCGATGACATTGGTCCTGAGGACTATGCCGGATAGCTCTTGTAGACCGGCAACGCTTGAGACGCAGATGTCTCGCGCGGCGTCGGCCTGTTTGGTTGCCCTTTCCGCCAGCGATGCGCCGCGCAGGAAGTCGTACGTAACCTTGCTGCAATCATTGACCGTTGCCTTCATCAACTCGCTCTGACGTTGCGCCAGTGTCGTCAAGCCGTCGAATACGACTTGATTGGCGCTGGTCAAGGCTGAAGCATTCTTGCGATGCACCTCGATCAACTCCTCGATCTTGATCGACGGCAGCTTGAGATGGGACCACATACGGGTGAGGTCGGTATTGCCGAACGGGAAACCAGCGGCTTGGAATGAGTTCATAGGAACATCGTTCATGAGGAGCGCGCGAACAATCAGGCAGAGCGATCGTTTGACGCGGCGCCAGATCGGCTTCCGATCCTGAATGACGCCGTGCTGTTCCTCCTGCATTGAAATTTGAGGAGGATGAAAGTCAAGCCAGTTCGGATGCGACGAAATGAATCCTGAACGCGTTGCTGGCAATGTGCGCCTGAACTACAGTTTCTGTAGCATCGGCGCTCCGCCAAGGGCAGCCACTCTGCACAGTCGCCCAAATGCCTGAGGCGCAGCCAACGCCTGATCGAAAAATCAGTGCTGCCCGGGAACCGGCGCTTCGACCGGACGCATCAAACTCGAATCCACTGTGGCGTTCCCGTATCGAGGCCTGAAGGCTCGCATGCGGAACGGCCTCGGTCGGTGAGGACGAGGCGCGGGCATCGGCAGTGAGCTCGGACGACAAGCAAGAACGAGACCGAGGGTCACAGGCCGGTCACAAATATTACGGGGTCCAGAGTGTTAACGAGTGTGAGGCAGCCTCCCCACACCCCACGCGCGTCTATTCCCCAATATAGGCGCCTACGAGGCTGCTACGCCCGCCCGGTCCCCAATCCGGGCGGGCTTTTCTTTGTGGCCATTGGATGAAGACCCCAGCAGCAGAATTTGCTCGGATGATCTGTAGCGTAACTTCTATACCGAATTTAAGGCGGGGGCAGGTCCGGGCAGGCTTAGACTCCATTGGGGACTTTGCACACTTTTGTTAAGTGGGCCGTAGGCTAGCTCGGATCTGCACCTGCCGGTCGTGTGACTACCGATAGTAGACGGTCGTCGCCGGAACGGGCTGGGTGTAGACGACCGTGGCAGGCGTTGGGGCGACGTAAACGGGCGCTGGCGCCTC
The DNA here is from genome assembly GCA_902825855.1 of uncultured Rhodospirillales bacterium. Lineage (GTDB taxonomy): Bacteria > Pseudomonadota > Alphaproteobacteria > Reyranellales > Reyranellaceae > Reyranella. The sequence continues at coordinate 9,770 of CADECW010000049.1, forward strand.
CGCTACCACCGCAACGGGCCTGGGTTGAACGCGTGTGGCCGTGCTCACCGAGCAGGCGCTCACGGTGGCAAGTACGAGGACTGCAGCTACAGAACGAAGCAAGACAACCTCCCTTTGCATGACATGCAGCGAGTCAAACCGAAGTGCCTTGAGCTGTTGTACGCTAGTGTAGCCAGCCCAGGATCCACATGAGCAACAGAATGGGAATGGGGATTCCCAGCAACCACAATAAACCTGCACGAGCCATTGGCCCCTCCGTTTGTGATGAAAGGACAACGGCGATTTCGAAGCGGAGTTCCGTCGCCTGGCCAAGTGTGTTGCACCGGCGCTCGTGGGAAAGTCGCTCGCTTCTCGCGGCATTTGTTTGCCGCGCGAAGCTCGAGGCCTTCAGCGGACAACTCCGGACTCGTAGTGGCTATCTGACTTCGCGGGCAGAGCGCCCCCCGTTGCGCAGGCGACGGCATCCATCTCAATTGGCCCGAGGAGTAGATGCGAAAACGTATTATGGCTGGGCATCGAAGTGGCGGCGGCTCCCGTTGATGTGCCGCTCGCGCACCTTGCGGCGGTAGTTATCTTCGCGCCGGTCGCGCGGTCGCTGCAACGGGGACATAGTCGAGCCAGCAAGATGATCCCTGCGTTGCTCTCTGCAAATGCTGTTGTACGTGCAGATGTGCGTCGGCAATCCCGCGAAAAGGAAATGCCCGCCCGGATTGGGGACCGGGCGGGCACTGGTGCAACCGTGTCGTAGATCGCTCTATTGGGGAATAGGGCGAGGTTGCACCCAAAGTAATGTCGGGCAGATCCCTTTGGCCGCTTGCTCAGTCGTCGTCGACATCTCCGCACGCCGCGAATTCGGCCTTCAAGGCTTCCAATTTGGCGCGTCGCGATTTCGAGACTACAGACTGCAGACGAACCATCATGCTGTCCGTCATGAATCGGATCTCGTCAGTAGTCAGGCTGCCCTGGCCTTGGCGCTCAACGAGTTCTCGGAATTCCGCCTTCGCTGCCTCGAGCCGCTGGTCGTGGGCGCTGCCACACAGAGATAGTTTGAAAAGCTCTTCCGCTCGCGCCGAGATCAAGTTGACGCGCTCGATGGCACCCGCTTGGCCGCCAAGGGCCACAAGTTGCGCCCGGTTCGGAAGGTCGTGTTCGGTCATTAACTCACTACGATCTGTAGGGGTACTCTCGAACCACCTTTCTCCATAGCAGAGTGAACCTGAACGGGAGATGAACGACCC
>CADECW010000049.1:11107-30973 GCA_902825855.1 uncultured Rhodospirillales bacterium
TCTCGAACCACCTTTCTCCATAGCAGAGTGAACCTGAACGGGAGATGAACGACCCTGTTCATCTTGGCCAGCTTGGCGTCGATTCTGAACTGGTGAAGATAGCCGTTGCGGCCCGACAGGGTCGCTTGGCGTTGCCCCTGGCGCAGACAGGCGGCGAGACGAGACAACACCAATTCGGCTGAGTCGGGCGCAAGCGACCGACCTTGGTCCTCGCTCCAGGCTCGTCCTGTCGCAACTGCGACACGGCGATGCTGTCTGACCCGCAGCCATCGCGGGACCGCATCAGGCCTCTTTCCCGCAGGCACCTCTTTGGACGAAGGAACGAATAGTGCGGCCGTAGTTCATCGTTTCTCTTCGCGCACCCTCGCCCGGTAGTCCCACGCTGGCTCGCAGTCGTACTGGTGCACGCCGCGATTGGCCGACTTGGCTTCGGCTTGCTGCCCCACGTAGTCGACGCTGTCGCGCGTAAACGCCCAAGCCATGCCGCTGCTCACCATCTCGGCGCCAATGTCGAAGCCGTCCACCTTGCACACTGCCAGTGTGCGGCCATAGCGGTCGAGACCCTTGCCCTGACAAGTAACCTGACGACCGATGACCATGGAGGCCAGCGCTTCCTGGGCAAGCTCGCCGGCCGGCCAGTTCCCGCACGTCTGCTTCAGCTCGGGCGCGTCAATCCCATATATTCCTATTGTCTGGCCACCGAGCTTGAGAGTGTCGCCGTCGACGGCGGTTTGGGCGATGGCCGCGGAGGCGAACGCAAGAAACGACACACCTATGCATAATGCCTTGATCAACGCACTACCTACCATCGCTACCCTTTGCAGTTGAGCTTCGGGCCGTCGCCAAACGCTGGTCAAGTCGTGATGCCGGAAGATGCCTTCGAGACCGTTGCAGACAATAAAGCACGGTGCTCCTCGTTGGCCTTTACGTCACCTTCTCTCGCTCGGCGAGACAAGTATCGTGGTTCTGCGGGAATGGAGAGGCATCATGTACCTCTGGCAGCAAGCCATGTTTCCTTTGGCGATGGGGTTGTCAGGCTGTGCTTACGCAGTGGCACCTCAGCAGGATGTCGGGACGCTCACGGGTCAGCCGATCCAGCCGGTTGTCGCGAAGCTCGGCGCACCCGACTCGAAACAAAATGCCGAGGGCGGGATTGCCTACGCCTGGACTATACAGACACGGGTAGACGTGCTGAAGAGGGCAACCGAGACGGAATATGCAGCGGGTCGGCCCAACACGTTCGACACAATGCGAATGGAGCCGCAGATGCAATCCTGCACGCTGCGCCTTCTTGTCGATGAGGCCGGCATCATAAGTCGGGCCGAGCAGGATGGGCCCTACCAGGTCTGCGCCGCCTTCAGCAGGAAGCTAATGGGCCAGAGGTAGCACCGTTGGAGGACGCCTGGGGTTCGGGCATCTTCGAGACAGCCAGGCACCTAGTTGCTCTCGGGCTTGCGCATGCCCGACAGCATGTGCCCGATCTCATCTCCAGGCGCCGGCCGTGGAAGCGCGGCATAGCGCTGTTGGCCCAAGGCGGTGAGCTTCCAACCGTTTGGCTGACCAGGTTCGATGAGTTCGAGTCGCTCGAGCCGCCTGACAGTTCCCGAAGGCAAGGCGGACTCGGTTCCAACGGCAATCCTGCGTAGCGTGATTTCCTCGTTGGGGCTGAGCGGGGCAAGCAGTCCTCGGACCATGGCCGGCCTGCCATCAAATCGCAGGCGGCCGCAATTGCGGCTGTCTGTCAGTGCGCATGCATCCTCCAATGAGCGATGGTCGCGGTCGGCCCCCGCATGGGCAGCCGGGATATCGGCGTCGATTTAGGAAGCCTTGAGCTCCAGACAAGGAGACCGGATTGAAATTTCATGCAGGACCGTCGCTTTGAGGATACCTGGCGACCGTCGAGCGCCTCACAGATGGCTGGGCGACCCGATGCATCGACCGTTGAACCTGTCTGTTCCCGGGCGGCGGGTCGACGACCGACGTTGAATGGGAATCCCATCATCAGTTTGTCGCGTTCGGCGTACACCGCCCGTGGCCGGAAAAATGGATGCATAACCGAACCCGCCAGAGGTCCGCGTCGTTACTCCCCCAACGGTGGGAGGCCGGATTGAACCTGCTTCATGTCTTAATGCGGCGCAGCGCCAGAAACGGCGGCGGCATGTTCCTCGTAGCGCTTGCGCTTTCCGGACTTTTGTCGCCTCGCGGGCGCTTGCGGCCAGTTCTGCCCAGATGGCGCCAATGGTCGCGATATCGGCCACCTCCCCCAAAATCTTGAGGGCCATCACAGGATAGCAAGCTCGAACGTCTGATCGTCGAGGTCGATCTGCAACCCCAGGCGCTCAGACGGCATTGGTCTAATTCCTGGTTAGAGGGCAATCGATGTTTTGGACCCTTCTGGTCGACCTCGTTTTGGGCGCCGTTCTGGTAGTATCGGTCGGGTATCTCGCGTGGTACGGACTTCGCCAAATCCTGAAATGGTAGTTGGGAAAGACGCTACGATACCGTTCGCGATGTAGCGCTCGAATGCATCAAATGCCGCCAAGTGCAAGACCAGGACGTCCTTCGCCAAGGGGAGTGCCTCAGCGGAACGGATCGCGGTTGGTTCCTGCTCCGCTTGATGAGAACGGATCATTCTCACGAGGCGCGACGCCAAATTCCTTCTGGCAGTTGATCACCTCGCCTATGGCAGCATAGGTGTTTCGGAGCGAAAGTGCCGCAATTCGGCTGCCGTGATAGTAGATATGCATGGAGTTGCGCTGCATGAAATCCCTGACGAACTCGGTGCTCAGGTTACTGTGTGCCAGAACCAGCGCGCCTCCCGCCAGTCGATGCCCTTTCATCTCGCCGTCGTACGAGGATACCCCGTCAAAAACGATGCGAACGGGATAGATCTTTCCTACCTCCAATGATTTCCAGGCGTCGTTCAGAAACAGCAGGTAGACGCTCTTCTGGCCAACATTGACTCCTATGCGAACGACCGTGCCGTCCTCGTATCGCTGCATGGCAAAGCAGCCATTGCCGACGCTCTTGTCGACTCGAATTTCCCAGCCGCCGACCTGCGCCCATTTAGGAGCCGTCTGCGCTAGCAGCTCATGGGGCCTGGACACGAAAGCGGCGACAAGGCTCGCGGCGATCCAGGCAAACCGAAAACGCCAAGCAAGCGCACGCAGAAGCGTGAGCGCCGGCACCAAAGCTGGCTTATACATTCTTCCCCCTGTCACGCCGCAAGCTTTGAAGCCTCCCCGTGCGGCGCCCCTGCGATGATTGCACCGCACTTTTGATGGTTTCAACCCCTCTTCGAACCTGGGACGCTGGTTCGTCATTGCGCGAGCTTGGGCCGGATGATCCAGTCGAGGCTGGCGCGCTCTCTGGACGATGGCGAAGACGCTGCCATCGTGCGGCTGATGGACCAGTCGGCCCGACCTGTGAGTGGTCGAGAAACGGCCATCGCTACCGCTGCAGTCGCTCGCGCAAGCGATGACGACCGCACGTCGTCATCTCCGTCGACGAAGGCCTTCCAGATAGCCAGCCATCCATGGGTGGATCACGTCGCAGCGTTCACTGCGCGATGATCCGACAGAAAGTCCAGAGAGTGCAACAGTTGGCGTTGTGCAACTTTAGCATCCAACGCGGATTCGCCGGGACCGCGATTGATTTGCCAAGTGGCCCGCCACCGGCTCGCCCAGGCTGAGTTTTGCTAGTGGAGGATTTTTTGCTCGGGAGTGTGATCCATATCATCGCGACGTACAGCGATTGGGCGCTAGTTACAGCTGCTTTGGGATGGACCGGGAGAGCGGGGGTTCTTATTGGGGGGAGCCTCCGTTCTCTTCTCCCGTGAACGGGAGTGACGAGTGTGTTGTGGCCGTTCGCTTCCACCCTCATCGCTGCGACCTTCCATTAGGCCCACGCAGACGAGATACTTGATCCCTCTTGAGCCGCATCGCTCGAGGACAAGGTCTCCAATGCGAACGTGCACGCCCATAACAACATCGCGTTGTGGCTGAGCGACCTGTCGCCGCATGTGTTACCGGAGGTCGAGGCGTTCTTCGTTCAGTATGCGGGTCTGAACGGCAAGCAACTCCGCGTGCTGCGGCGCAGCGGGCGTCGCCGTGCGCACAGGCTGCTGCGGGCAGGCGTCAAGGTCTTCAAGGGCAAACAGTGAGGCGGATGATGCAGGTCCATCACAAGACGCTCGAAGAAGAGTCACCCCACGTCACCGACGAAGCGCGCATGCTGTTACCAGGGGTGCAAACCGTTCTGGGCTTCCAGTTCGTCGCCGTGTTCAACCAGCGCTTTCAGGAGTTATCCGCCGGCGAACAGCTCATCCATCTCGCCGCCTTCTTGTTGATCGCCCTGGCAATGGGGCTGATGATGACGCCGGCAGCGTATCATCGCCAGGTCGAGCGCGGCCGCGTCACGCGGTATTTTGTCGACTTATCATCGGTTTTGCTCACCCTGGTACTTTTGCCCTTGGTCGCTCGCTTTGGCCTCGACGCCTACCGGGTCGCGCGTTTGATACTTTTTGATAAAGAGGTGGCCATGCTCGTGGCGGGAGGTTTTTCAATGACGCTTCTGGGCCTATGGTACGGCTTGCCGATTCTGAGCGGACAGCGACCAAGGATTTTTCGGCGGCAGCACTGATGGATGTCCGCGACGGAAACGTCCAGGCGGGAGCCGCGGCGGCGGCATTTGGGGATTTGCCCGCAACTACGTCCTGTCGCTGGCCGGTGTGCTGACCCTTGCCTTCCTGCTGCTGGTGTCAATGCTCCTGACAGCGGCCTGGCCGCGTTCACGCGCCACTTCAGCACGCTTATTCCCGAAGCGTTCATGCAGGCGGCGGGCTTCGCCGTGTCCTTCGCCGTTGTCAGCGCACTCTTCACCCTGATGTTCAAGTGGCTTCCCGATGCGGAGGTGGGCTGGTGCGATGTGTGGCTAGGTGGCGTTGGCACGGCGGCGTTGTTCGAGGTCGGCAAGTTCCTTATCAGCTTCTACATCGGGAAGCAGGGCCTTGAATCGACCTATGGCGCCTCCGCATCGATCGTCGTCGTCCTGATCTGGGTCTACTACACGGCGCAGATCGTATTGTTCGGCGCGGAGTTCACCCACGTTCACGCAAGACAGCGCAAGCCACAGCGCGAGCAACGGCGGACGGAGCTCAGCGCGACTGCGGTGTCCCAAGGAAGAGCCACTGCGTGGCATTGAAGCGGCGATTGCGGACTGAGCAGTCGCTCGCCGAATAGAACAAGGGGCTAGCTCCTGTGAGCTAGCCCCTTGAACTTAATGGTGGAGCCAGACGGGATCGAACCGTCGACCTCTACAATGCCATTGTAGCGCTCTCCCAGCTGAGCTATGGCCCCGAAATTCGGTCTGGGCGGCGCGAGGTATAATTGCTGCCTCGCGCACTGGCAACTGTGCCTAGCGGTCACCCTCGCCCTTGTCGTCCTCGACTTCGACTTCGACCTCCAGGTCCTCGGCGTCGTCGGCGAGATCGTCGGCCTCTTCCAACGCCTCGTCACCCTCGACATCGGGCAACTCGTCTCCCGCCAGCGCCGCCTCGTCGCTCTTTTTCTTGGCTGCGGCCTTCGCCGCCGCGGCTGCGGCAGCTGCCGTCGCTGCCGCCGTGGCTGCGGCAGCACCGCGGCCGCGCCGGACCTTCACGAAGTCCTCGCGATCATGCTCCCGGCCGCACTTGGGGCATTTGATCGGCCCCTTGTTCAGGTCGTAGAAACGCGCAGCACAGCTCTGGCAGGTGCGCTTAGTACCCCAGCTCGCCTTCACCACGCAGAAACTCCCGGAAATTCCGCAGAAATCGGCCAAATCGGCCGCGAGGGAGGGCGTATGTCATGCGTCTTTCACCCTGTCAAAACCAAATTCCTCCATGGTACGAGGTCGCGGCGTCGTATTTCTGCCGCCTTTCCAGGAGGCTGTCCTGTCACTGCGTGCCCATTCGGCCAAGCTTGTCGCCCGTCCGGTCGGCCGTCTGCAGGGCCGGATGCGGGCCCCGGGCGACAAGTCCATCTCTCATCGCGCCCTGATATTGGGCGCCCTGGCCCTGGGCGAGACCACGGTGCGAGGGCTGCTCGAGGGTAAGGACGTGCTGGCGACCGCGGCGGCCTTGAGGGCGCTGGGTGCGGAAATCACGGATGATCGAGATAGGGGCCTGTGGCGCGTCCGCGGCTTTGGCGTAGGCGGTGGCCGCGAGCCCTCTGACGTGATCGACCTCGGCAACTCCGGCACCTCGGCGCGCCTGCTCGCCGGCATCCTGGCCAGCCACTCCTTCACGAGCATCGTAACCGGCGACGCCTCATTGCGGCGGCGACCAATGCAGCGGGTGATCGAGCCGCTGATGCGCATGGGCGCGCGCTTCGAAGGCCGCGAGGGCGGGCGCCTGCCGCTTGCCATCGTCGGCACCGACGAGATGGTGCCCATCGAGTACCGCCTGCCCGTCGCCTCGGCGCAGGTGAAGAGCGCCATCCTGCTGGCCGGACTCAACACCGCCGGCGAGACGACGGTCGTCGAGCCCGTGGCTACCCGCGATCACACGGAGCGCATGCTGCGCCATTTCGGCTCCGAAGTGCGTGTGGCGGCGGACGATGGCGGCGGCAGGCGCATCACCGTCGTCGGCTGGCCCGAGCTGCTCGGCCGCGACATCGTCGTGCCGGGCGATCCGTCGTCGGCAGCCTTTGCCGTGATCGCGGCGGCGATCCGGCCAGGCAGCGACGTCACGGTCGAAGATGTCTGCGTCAATCCATTACGAGTAGGGATCTTTCGGACACTGCGCGACATGGGCGCCGACATTGTCTTCGAGAACGTGCGCGAGGTCGGCGGCGAACCGGTCGCGGACCTGCATGTCAAAGGCGGCGCGCTGACGGGTGTCGAGGTGCCGGCAGACCGCTCACCGTCGATGATCGACGAATATCCCGTCCTCGCGGTCGCTGCCGCCTGCGCGAAAGGCACGACGCGCATGCTGGGCCTGGCCGAGCTGCGCGCCAAGGAAAGCGATCGGCTGGCCAGCGTTTCGGCCGGCCTTTCAACCAACGGCGTCGAGCATGAGATGGGCGCGGCCGAACTGGTCGTGCACGGCACCGGCGCGCCGCCCGCCGGCGGCGGTCTGGTCGCGACCCAGCTCGACCATCGCATCGCCATGTCCTTCCTGGTGTTGGGGCTTGCCGCCCGCCAGCCCGTGATGATCGACGATGGCGCGCCGATCGAGACCAGCTTCCCGGGGTTTGCCCAGTTGATGAACGGCCTGGGCGCCCGTATCGAGGCGGCGTGAACCCCCTGGTAATTGCCATCGACGGGCCAGCAGCCTCCGGCAAAGGTACGCTGGCCAAGCGTCTGGCCGATCATTTCGGACTGCCCCATCTCGATACCGGCCTGCTCTACCGGGCGGTCGGCTGGGCGACCGCGAATACAGGCCGAATGCCAGCCGAAGCCGCCGCAGCCTTGCAGACGGCCGATCTCGACAATCCGGCGCTGCGCAGCGACGAGGCGGGCCAGGCTGGCTCGAAGGTGGCGGCGATCCCGGAGGTCCGGGCCAACCTCCTGAAATTCCAGAGAGAATTCGCACATCAGGCAGCTGGCGCCGTGCTCGACGGGCGCGACATCGGGACGGTGATCTGCCCCGATGCGCCGGTGAAATTGTTCGTCACGGCCAGCCTGGAGGCGCGGGTCGAGCGCCGGTACCAGGAGTTGCGCGAGCGGGGTGCCGACATTATAAAGCCGCGCGTTCTTGCCGAGATGGCGGAGCGGGACCGTCGCGACAGCGAACGGGCGGCTGCACCTTTGAAAGCCGCACCCGATGCTTACCACCTCGATACCAGCGACATGGATGCCGATGCGGCCTTCGCCGCCGCCCTGGCGTTCATTTCGAGCAAGGGCTTTCGATCCTCCGGGCCGTAAGTCGCCGCCGGGGGACTCGAAGACTTCGAGCGGCGATTGCGTGCGGAGTTCGCTCCGGACGCGGTTTTCAAGGCAGTGGATCCGCCGGACTCAACCGGTTGGCCGACGGGCGGCAGCGTTTCGCCCGGGATCGATGAAGGAAGAGGTATTGAATGGCCAAGGGCAGCGCCCTGCGTAAACAGCCGAACGACGCCGCCAGCGCGGAGTTCGCAGCACTCCTCGAGGAATCGCTCGGCGGTTCCTCGAGCTTCGAAGGCACGGTCGTCAAGGGCCGCGTCGTTCGTATCGCCAACGACTTCGTCGTGGTCGACGTCGGACTGAAGTCCGAAGGCCGCGTCGCTCTCCGTGAATTCGCCAATGGCGGCACCGGTGCTCCCGAAGTGCGCGAAGGCGACACCGTCGACATCTTTGTCGACCGCATGGAGAACAAGGACGGCGAAGCCGTCCTGTCGCGTGACAAGGCTCGTCGCGAGGAAGCCTGGACGCTGCTCGAGAAGGCGTTCAACGATCAGGAACGCGTCATGGGGACGATCTTCGGCCGCGTGAAGGGCGGCTTCACGGTCGACCTGTCGGGCGCCGTGGCTTTCCTGCCGGGCAGTCAGGTCGATGTCCGCCCAGTACGCGACGTCGGTCCGCTGATGGGCCAGGCCCAGCAGTTCGCCATCCTCAAGATGGACCGCCGCCGCGGCAATATCGTCGTGTCGCGCCGCGCCGTCATGGAAGAGACCCGCGCCGAGGACCGCACCCGCCTGATGGGCGCGCTGTCCGAGGGCCAGGTGCTCGACGGCGTGGTCAAGAACATCACCGACTACGGCGCCTTCGTCGATCTGGGCGGCGTCGACGGGCTGCTGCACGTCACCGATATCGCCTGGAAGCGCATCAACCATCCGTCGGAAGCCCTCACCATCGGCCAGCAGGTCAAGGTGCAGGTCATCCGCTTCAACCCGGAGACGCAGCGCATCTCGCTCGGCATGAAGCAGCTGATGAGCGATCCATGGGACGGCGCGGGCGCCAAGTATCCGGTCGGCCTCAAGCTCAAGGGCCGTGTCACCAACATCACCGACTACGGCGCCTTCGTGGAGCTGGAGCCTGGGGTCGAGGGCCTGGTGCACGTCTCCGAGATGAGCTGGACCAAGAAGAACGTCCATCCGGGCAAGATCGTGTCGACCTCGCAGGAGGTCGAAGTGATGGTGCTGGACGTCGACATGTCCAAGCGCCGCATCTCGCTCGGCCTCAAGCAGTGCATGGCCAACCCGTGGGAAAGCTTCGCCGAGAAGTACCCGGCCGCCACCGAGCTCGAGGGCGAGGTCCGCAACATCACCGAGTTCGGCCTGTTCGTGGGCCTGCCCGGCGACATCGACGGCATGGTCCATCTGTCGGATCTGTCGTGGGACAAGGCCGGCGACGAGGCCATTCGCGACTACAAGAAGGGCGACAACGTCAAGGTCAAGGTCCTCGACGTCGACATCGACAAGGAGCGCATCTCGCTCGGCATCAAGCAGCTCGAGAACGATCCGTTCGAGAAGGTGGGCTCGGTCGCCAAGAAGGGCGACGTGGTCACCGTCATCGTGGCCGGCATCCAGGAGAACGGCATCGACGTCACGGTGCAGGACGGCATCCCGGGCTTCATCCGCAAGTCCGAGCTTAGCCGCGACCGTTCCGAGCAGCGGCCCGACCGCTACGCCATCGGCGACAAGCTCGACGCCAAGATCACCAACATCGACCGGGCCTCGCGCCGGGTCGTGCTGTCGGTCAAGGCGCGCGAACTCGACGAGGAGAAGAAGGCGATGGCCGACTTCGGCTCTTCCGACTCCGGCGCCAGCCTGGGTGACATCCTCGGCGCGGCGCTCAGCCGGGCCCAGAGGAAGGAAGAAGAGGACAAATAAGGTCTCGCTCCCGAGCATCTTCGAAAAGGGCCGGCTCGCCAGAGCCGGCCCTTTTTCTTGGGAAAAACCCGCATTGAACCTGCTATTGCGCCCGCTTTTGGCTTCTTTTCTTTTTGATTCAAGGGCTTAGGCTTGAAGGAGGCCACTTTTTCCTTTATTGTCACGGCAATGACCAAGTCGGAGCTGATTGCCCGCCTGGCGGCCCGGAATCCCCATCTCTATCAAAGGGATGTCGAGCGGATCGTGGCGACGGTCTTCGACGAAATCTCCAAGGCCTTGGCCGGAGGGCATCGCGTCGAGTTGCGCGGCTTTGGCGCCTTCTCTGTAAAGAAGCGCGAGCCGCGTACCGGCCGAAATCCGCGCACAGGCGAGCAGGTTGCGGTGGCCTCCAAGCGAGTACCTTACTTCAAGACCGGCAAGGACCTGCGCGACCGCCTGAACAAGGAGGCGGTCAAAGCGGCTGGCCTGGCCCCGCCCGAGCCGAGCGAAGACAAGTAACGAACGGGAGCGCGCGCCAGAGGGCCGCGCTGCCGTGACTCTCGCATTTCCCGACGTCGCTGTGCCATGCTCGCCGTCACATGAAGCTTCTCGTCCGCGTCCTGTTCATCCTTTTCATCCTGATCGGTGTGCTGATCGCGGTCAGCAATCGGCAGCCGGTGGAACTCGCGCTGTGGCCGTTGCCGCATCTCATGGTCATGCCGCTCTATCTGCTGGTGATCGGCGTGTTGCTGCTCGGCGTGCTGGGAGGGCTGGGAATGGGCTGGTGGGCCGGTCGCCATCATCGCCGTCGCGCGCGGGTGGCGAGCGGCGAGGCCGTCCGCCTGGAACGCGAGGTCCAGCGCTTGCGCCAGACCGACACGCCGTCGACTGCCGAGCCCAACCGGCTGGGACCGCGCGACCAGAAATCACTCGAGCGGCAGAGCGCATTGGTCGCATCGGAGCTGTCGGCGGTGCCCACGGCGCGCGGCCCATTTCAGTGAAGATCCTCTCGGCCGCAGAGGTCGATGCCGCCCTCGACGATCTCGCCCTGATCGATCGCCTCGACGGCCTGTTCCGGGCCGGCTGCGAGATGCCGGTGCGACATCATCACGTCATCGCCGAGCCGACCGGCCCCGGTTCGGCCGAAGCCATGCTCCTCCTGATGCCCGCCTGGACGCGCGGACCGCCTGCGGGAAATGGGGCGAGCCATCTCGGCATCAAGGTGGTCACGGTGTTCCCCGACAACGGCAAGCGCTCGCTGCCCGCGATCTACGGCCAGTACCTGCTCCTCGACGGCACGACCGGGCAGACGGTGGCGATGCTCGACGGCACCATGCTGACCAAACGACGTACCGCGTGTGCCTCGGGCCTTGCCTCGCGCTACCTGTCGCGTCCGGACGCCCATCGTCTCCTGATGATCGGCACCGGCGCCCTGGCGCCGGAATTGATCCGTGTGCATGCCAAGGTACGACCGATCGAGGAAGTGGCGATCTGGGGGCGCCGGCCAGAGGAGGCCGTGCGTCTTGCCGCGGACCTTTCGGGGTCGCTGCCGCGAGCTCTGGCGCGGCCAATCACCGTGCGCGCGGTGGCTGACCGCCGACAGGCCGTCGCCGCGGCCGACATTATCTCTTGTGCGACGCTCTCCAGCCGGCCGTTGGTCGAAGGCAGCTGGCTGCGCGACGGCCAGCATGTCGACCTGGTGGGCGCCTACACACCGAAGATGCGCGAAAGCGACGATGAGGCGGTGCGACGCGCCCGCGTCCACGTCGACACCCGGGCCGGGGCGCTGAAGGAAGGCGGCGATATCGTCCAGCCACTGGCCAGCGGTGTTATCGGCGAAAGCGATGTGATCGCCGACCTTTACGAGCTCGCGCGCGGGCAACGCCCCGGCCGAACGCCGGGCGATGTGATCTCGATCACATTGTTCAAGTCCGTCGGCGCCGCCTTGGAGGACCTCGCGGCGGCCGTGCTCGCCATCACGGCTCGATAAGCGCGCCGTCGTTCTTCAGGGCGTCGATCTCGGCGTCGCTCAAGCCCGCCTCGGCGAGAACGCTTCGCGAATCCGCGCCCTGCAGCGGCGCCATACGGCGGATGGCGGGCGGCGTTCGGCTCATGCGCATGGGCGGCTCGACCATCATGATCTCGCCCTCGCTGGGATGAGGATACTTCCGGAAGAGCTGCCGCCACACCAGGTGCGGGTCCTCGAACAGGTCGCCGGGCCTGGAAACCGGTGCATTGGGGATCTGCGCCTCGTCCAGAAGCTTCACCCACTCCGCCGTCGTCCTGGTCGGCGCCAGCGCCTCGACCATGGAATACATGTCGTTGATGTGCAGGGACCGGGCGTTCAGCGTCGAGTAGCGCGGGTCCTCGAGCACCTCCTGCCGGCCGACGATCTCGAAGAAGTTGCGCCAGTGCTTGTCGTTGTACGGCAGGATCGCCATCCAGCCGTCGAGGGTACGGAACGGCTTGCGGGTGCGCGCGAGCAGCCGCGTGTAGCCGACCTCGCCTTCGTCGGAAAACGTCCGCTCCCACAGATGCTCGACCATCAGCCAGGCGGCCATGGTCTCGAACATCGGAACCTCGACAAACTGTCCCTCGCCGGTGCGCTGCTTATGCATCAGCGCTGAAAGTGTTGCGAAGGCGAAGGTGAGCCCCACCGTCTTGTCGGCGATGATGGTCGGCGGGTACCGAGGCACGTCATCGCCCGCCGCGCGTCCCATCAGGTCGGCGATGCCGAAGCGGGCCTGGATGGCGTCGTCGTAGGCCGGCAGCTTGCCGTACGGGCCGTCCGACGAGTAGCCGTAGGCGCCGACATAGACGATGTCGGGCTTGATCTTGCGTATTGCCTCGTAACCCAGCCCCAATCCCTCGATGGCCTGCGGCCTCAGCGCATGAACGAATGCATCGGCTGTGGCCACCAGCCTGAGCAACGCCGTCCGGGCCGCCCGGTTCTTTAGATCGAGGCAGAGTGAGCGCTTGTTGCGGTTCACGTAGAGGTAGGTCGGGCCCATGCCCGGCGTCTTGGCCGGCTTGCCGATATGGCGCACCATGTCGCCCTCCGGCGCCTCGACCTTGATCACGTCGGCTCCCTGGTCGGCCAGCAGCATGGTGCCGTAAGGACCGAGGATGATATTGGTCAGGTCTACGATCCTTATTCCTTCAAGCGCGCCCGGCATTTCTCTCTCGAATGTAGGAAACCGTACGAGACTGGCACTGACTTGATGCGGCGTCACCGGCCCCGGCATTGCGACGCAAAACGCCGAAGAGAACGATGGACGTGGGCACCCGGATGCGTAGCAAGAGTGGGCAATGCGCAAAGCGATCAGCCGCACCTCTGGCATCGAGCAAAGGAAGTTTTTCCATTTCAACTGCATGTTGCTGCGACCACGCCGGTCTCGGATCGCGCCTAAGCCCCATGAGCTTTTCGGGAACGCCATGTATCAAGCGCCACGAGCAGAGTGAAACACTATCTATTGGGATGAGGGACGGCGAGAGATACAACCGCGTTCAGAGATGACGGCCAAATGTCATCCTCGCCAATACCACGCTTCTGGACGCGGCCGACCATCGTAGATGGCTGGATGAAGACCGGCGACGTCGGTGTCTCCATGTCAGCGACTACTCCCCATGCTCCTCGCAGCCGAGGACATCGTGGCGTGGGACGGCATGGTGGTGGATCGCCAGTCGACGAGAACGAATTGGTCGAGCTCCAGACTTTCACCTTGGCTACGACAAGCAGTCGGCAGCAAGCGCAAGGAACTGCGCGAACCGTTGCTGGTTGATCGACAGCGCGGGGTCGCAGCTCATTGATGAGTGAGCGGCACGCTTGTGCGAACGAGTCAAGAGTTCCTCGAAATTCACCTTCTGCATCGGGTGTTATCAGACCGTTGTGCGGCGCGCGTTGTCGGTGTAGCCAAGGAACAACAAAGGCGGGGGCGATGCGAAGCAACGTCGCAAGACGACAAACCGAGAGCAGGCCGGCATCGAGTCCGGCATCACGGCCCTACCGCATCGAAGAGCAAATTGGTTATCTGCTGCGACGCGCTCATCAAAGAGCTTCCTCCATCTTCCAGGTGACGATCGGCGATCCCAACATCACGCCGACGCAGTACTCGAGCATGGTGAGGTTGTACGAGCACACGGAACTCTCGCAGAATCATCTCGGTCGTCTCGTCGGCATGGACAAGGCGACGATGCAGGGCGTGGTACGGCGATTGAAGGAACGCCGCCTGGTCGATTCGCGTCCGCATCCCGGCGACGCGCGTCGCACGCTGCTCAGCCTCACTACCGAGGGCAACCGGCTGATCACAAAGCTGCTGGTCAACGGGCCCGCCGTGTCGCGTGAGACGCTGAAGCCGCTCAACAATCAGGAGCAGCGCCAGCTCCTCGAGCTGCTGTCGAAAATCATCTGACGGGAGCACAGCTCCCGGCCCGCTCATCATGATGAACGCGTACCGAGGTCTGCGCCCGGTTTGACTCGCGTTGCGCTCATCATCATCGTATGTACACGAACGATATGGCTGTCTACCTTCGTCCACACCGCCTTGAAGACGCGCTGAGCGCACTGGTTCGGCCACATACGGTGCTGGCCGGCGGCACCGACTTCTACCCTGCCCGAGTGGGGCGAACGATCGACGAGGACGTGCTCGATATCGGCGGCATCGACACGTTGCGCGGCATCGTTGCCGGTGCGACAGGCTGGCGATTGGGCGCGACCACGACCTGGAGCGAACTGATCGAGGCCGACCTGCCGCCGCTGTTCGATGGCCTGAAGCAGGCCGCCCGCGAGATCGGCGGCCGGCAGATCCAGAACGCCGGGACGCTGGCCGGCAACATCTGCAACGCATCGCCGGCGGCCGACGGCGTGCCCGCCCTGCTGGCGCTCGATGCCGAGGTCGAGATCGCGGGAACCACGACACGACGGCTGCCGCTGCGCCAGTTCATCACCGGTGTGCGCCGCACCGCGCTGGCGCCGAACGAGCTGGTGGTGGCGCTCCACGTGCCGCGTCCTCGGCATAGTGCCGAGAGCGCCTTCCTCAAGCTGGGCGCGCGACGTTACCTCGTGATCTCCATCGCCATGGCGGCGGCGACCCTGGAATTCGAGGACGGCCGCATCGCCGCCACCCGCATCGCTGTCGGCGCCTGCTCGCCGGTCGCCGAGCGATTGCCAGCGCTTGAGCAGGCACTGATCGGCAGGCCACGCGATCGGCTGGCAGAGCACGTCGATGCCACGCAGCTCGCGCCGCTCTCGCCGATCGACGATGTGCGCGGCAGTGCATCCTATCGGCATGATGCCGTCGTCATCCTGCTGCGCCGTCTGCTGACGAGCTTCGCTCGATGAAGATCGACTTCACCCTGAACGGCAAGGCGGCCGCCTGGGAAGGGCCGCCGATCACGCGGCTCGCCGGAGCGCTGCGCACGCATCTCGGACGCACCGGCACCAAGGTCGGCTGCGACGCAGGCGACTGCGGCGCCTGCACCGTCCTGCTCGACCGGCGACAGGTCTGCGCCTGCCTTGTGCCGATGGGCCAGATCGCCGGTCGCACCGTCGAAACCGTGGAAGGCCTCAGCGATGGCGACGACGGCGCGCTTGCGGCCCTGCAGACGTCGTTCCTCGCGCATGGCGCGGCCCAGTGCGGCATCTGCACGCCCGGCATGCTGATGGCGGCGCAGGAGCTATTGGCCAGGAAAGCCCGGCCGACGCGCAGTGACGTCGAGGATGCGCTGGGCGGCGTGCTCTGTCGCTGTACCGGCTACGGCAAGATCGTCGACGCCGTCATGGATGCGACGGCATCACTGCCCACGGCGCCGCCGGCAGGCGCCGCCGTCGGCGCCCGGCTGGCGCGGGTCGACGGCATCGCCAAGATCGCGGGCCGCGAGGAGTTCGGCGCGGACGGCATCCCCGCCGATGCCTTGTGGATCCGCGTCATACGCGCGCCGCATGCGCGGGCGCGTTTCACCGTGGGCGATCTCGAGCCGCTGCGCCGGCGGCTCGCGACGGTGCTGACGGCGGCCGACGTGCCGTCGAACGGCTTTGGCGTCTACCCCGACATCAAGGACCAGCCGGTGCTGGCCGACGGCGAGGTGCGCTATCGCGGCGAAGCCGTCGTCGCCCTGGTTGGCGAGCGCGAAGCCGTCCTGGCGATCCGCGACCAGGAGGTGCCGATCACCTGGCAGCCGGAGCCTCCGGTCCTCGGCATCGACGCCGCCACCGCCGCCGATGCTCCCTTGGTGCAGGCCGACAAGCCGCGCAACCTTCTGCTGGAGGGCGGAGTCCGGCGCGGCAAGACGGATGAGGCCTTGGCGACCTCGGCCGCCGTGGCCGAGGGCGTGTTCGAGACCGCCTTTGTCGAGCACGCCTACATCGAGCCCGAGGCCGGATGGGCCGAGCGCGTGGGCGATCGAATCGAAATCCATGTCTCTACCCAGACGCCGTACATGGATCGAGACGAGGTGGCGAACATCATGCGGCTCCGTCCGGAGGCGGTGCGTATCCTGCCGACGGCCTGCGGCGGCGGCTTCGGCGGCAAGCTCGACCTCTCGGTCCAGCCCTTGCTGGCGCTGGCGGCGTGGAAGCTGCGAAGGCCGGTCGCCCTGGTCTACTCGCGGCCGGAAAGCATGGCTGCGTCGACGAAGCGCCATCCGGCGCGCGTCGCCGCCAAGTTCGGCTGTAACGCCGAGGGCAGGCTCCTGGCCTGCGAGGTGACGGCGAGTTTCGATACCGGCGCCTATGCCTCGTGGGGACCGACCGTCGCCAACCGCGTGCCGGTGCATGCCATGGGTCCGTACCGCGTGCCCAACGTTCGCACCTGGGCCGACGCGTGGTTCACCAACGCCCCGCCGTCCGGCGCTTTTCGCGGCTTCGGCGTGCCGCAGGCCGCCATCGCCCACGAGGCGATGATGGACGAACTGGCTGACAAGCTTGGCATCGACCGCCTGGAATTCCGTCATCGCAATGCACTACGTGTCGGCGACACGACGGCGACGGGCCAGACGCTGGCCCATTCGGCCGGCCTGGCGCAATGTCTGGAAGCGCTGCGGCCCCATTGGCGCAAGGCGCAGGATGAGATCGCGGCCTTCAATGCCGTCGGTGGCCCGACGCGGCGCGGCGTCGGCGTCGGGTGCATGTGGTACGGCATCGGCAACACGTCGCTCGCGAACCCCTCGCGCATGCGGGTAGGCCTGTCGCCCGCCGGAACGTTGACGCTCTACAACGGCGCAGTCGATATCGGCCAGGGCTCCAACACCATCATGACCCAGATCGTCGCCGATGCGCTGGGCCTGCCTGCAGGCCAGTTCGCCCTGGTATCGGGCGACACCGATCTCACGGCCGACGCCGGCAAGACCTCGGCCTCGCGCCAGACCTTCGTCTCGGGCCAGGCGGCCGAGCGGGCCGGCCGCGACCTTCGTTCCCAGGTGCTGCGCCTCGCCAATGCCGGTCCGCAGGCCGTGCTGTTGCTCGACGGACCGAAGCTCACCGTGCGCGACGGCGCCGAGGTGCGGGTGATCGATCTCGCAACGGCAGGCCCGTTGATGGGCGAGGGCAGCTTCGACCCGCCGACCACGCCGCTCGACGCCGACGGCCAAGGCATCCCCTATGCGACCTATGCCTTCGCCGCGCAGATCGCCGTCGTCGAAGTCGATATCGAGCTGGGCACCGTGAAGGTGCTGCGCATGGTTGCCGCTCACGATGTCGGCAGGGCGATCAATCCCACCCTGGTCGAGGGCCAGATCGAAGGCGGCATCGCCCAGGGCCTCGGTCTGGCGCTGATGGAGGAGTACCTACCCGGCCGCACCGAGAACCTGCACGACTACCTCATTCCCACCATCGGCGACGTGCCGGAGATCGAATGCATCCTGATCGAGGATCGCGAGCCGCTGGGACCCTCCGGCGCCAAGGGCGTCGGCGAGCCCGGCCTGGTACCGACCGCGCCGGCAATCCTGGGTGCAGTCCATCACGCCACGGGCGTGCGGGCCAGGCGCGTGCCGCTGTTGCCGCATCGCCTGCGTGAGGCTTTGCTTGCCCTGCCCGACGCAGCCGGGAAGAAAGGGAACAGCCATGAGCGATGAAATCGCGCTCACCGAGGCCGAGGCTAGCGCCGGCATCGTGCGTTGCGATGCCTGTCCGGTCCTGTGCCGCATCCGGCCTGGCCGCGCCGGCGCCTGCGATCGCTATGCCAACGAGCAGGGCAAGCTCGTGCGGGTCGATCCGCTGGTGCTGCTGGCAAAACCCGACCTCGCGCGCGTCGCCTTTGTCGAAGGCAGCGATTCCTGGCGCGGTGAGCTCGGCAAGGGCGAGGGCGCCTTCATCACCGGCATCGGCGCCACCACGACCTATCCTGACTACAAGCCCGCACCCTTCATCGTCTCGTCCAGGCACGAGGGCGTCGACATGGTGACGGTAGTGACCGAGGGCATCTTCAGCTACTGCGGCGTCAAGGTGAAGATCGACACCGACCGCTACCTCGGGCCCGAGCAGGCCGCCGTGCGCGTCAAGGGCGAGGCGGTCGGCCACGTCACCACCGCCGAATACGGCTCGCAGATGCTGTCGCTGGGTGGCGTGCATCACCTGGTCGGGGGCAGCAAGAAAGAGGGCGTCGTCACTTGCGATGCGCTGCTGGCGCTCTGCAATCGTGAACCCGTCGAGCTTTCGATCGACGACGGCTCGACAGTGATCGTTGAGGCCGACAGGCCGCCCGTGGTCAACGGCACGCGCGAGGAGCGCATGCGCGTGGGCTGCGGCTCGGCCGCCATCGGCATGTTCGCGCCGCAATGGCAAGGCCATGTCGACGAGGTGATCGTGGTCGACGATCACATTACCGGCGTGCTGAGCGAGCACCAGGGCGGCCGCTTCCTCGACATGAAGCCCGCCGGCATTCGCGTGCGCGGCCGGAAGTCGACCCCCGGCCGCTACTTCCAGGTCGCCGAGCCAGGCCTGGGCTGGGGCGGCACCAACGTTTCCGATCCGCTGGAGATCATCGAGAAGATCGATCCCAAGCAGGCCTGGCCCGGCCTGAAGCTGCTGATGGTCTCGACCACCGGCGAGCATTCGGCCTGGTTCGAGCTCGACCAGGACCTCAAGCCCCGGCCGGCCGACATGCCGACTCAGGTGCGCCATGTCGTCGAGCGCATCGCCGAGAACTGCGAGCCGGCGCTCTGCACCGTGATGTTCATGGCCGGCGCCGGCGGGTCGCTGCGCGCCGGTGTCACCGAGAACCCCGTGCGGCTGACGCGCTCGGTGCGCGATGCGCTGACCAGGGTGACCTTGGGCGGCGTGCCGGCCTATGTCTGGCCGGGCGGCGGCATCACGCTGATGGTCGACGTCGCCAGGATGCCGGAGAAGTCGTTCGGCTACGTGCCGACGCCGGCGCTGGTCGCGCCCATCGAGTTCACTCTTCGCGCGAGCGACTATGCGGCGCTGGGCGGTTACGCCTCACGCGCGGTGACCCTCGACGACGTACTGCGTGCCCACAAGGTGCGGCTCGACGAGGGCAGCGAGTGAGCGCCGTTGCCGCCAGACTTCCTGATGGCCGCCTGCACCTTCAGCACGGACCGATCGACTTGATCATCGAAGCCTTCGGCGCAGCGGACGAAGTCGAACGAGCCTACGGCCAGGCGGTCGAGCGCTTTGGCGACGTCCTGCCGACGCTGGTGCGTGAGCTCGCGACACTGCGTCGCCCGGTGGGCGAGGCCTATCCGTTGCTGCAAGGTCCAGTAGCGCGCCGGATGGCCGAGGCGGTGTGGCCGCATCGCGCCGTCTACATCACGCCCATGGCAGCTGTAGCCGGCGCCGTTGCCGACGAGATGCTGCAGGCGCTGGTGCGCGACCGCATGCTCGACAAAGCCTATGTCAACGACGGCGGCGACATCGCTATCCACCTGACGCCCGGCCATGAGCTGCGCGCCGGCATCTTTGCCGCGGCGCTCGACGGCGTTGCCTGCCTCACCCACGACCGGCCAACGCGCGGCATCGCCACCTCGGGCCGCGGCGGGCGCTCGTTCTCACTGGGCGTTGCCGATTCGGCGACGGTAATCGCGGCGACCGCCGCTGCCGCCGACGCCGCGGCGACGTTGATTGCCAATGCGGTGAACGTCGATC
>CADECW010000049.1:31073-48953 GCA_902825855.1 uncultured Rhodospirillales bacterium
GCCGCTGCCGCCGACGCCGCGGCGACGTTGATTGCCAATGCGGTGAACGTCGATCATCCCGCCATCGAGCGCCGGCCAGCGTGCGCGCTCGACCCGGACAGCGATCTCGGCGATCTGCCGATAACGGTGGCGGTCGGGCCGTTGCCGGATACGGTCATCGCGCAGGCCCTCGACAGCGGTGCCGCCGAAGCCCGCCGCCTGCGGCTCTGCGGCCTGATCGAAGGCGCGGCGATCTCGCTTTGCGGTCAATGGCGAATCGAAACTGGCGGCACGGCGCTTGCACGGATGGAGGCGGGATGAGCGATCCACTGAAGCAGGCGATGGCGGTGCTCGACGCCTACATGGACGGTCTCAATCGCGGCGACGAGGCGGCGACCAATGCGGCCTGTAACTTCCCGCATGTGCGCCTGGCCGCCGGCAAGGTGACGGTGTGGGAAAAGCCGGGCGATTACAGGCTGGCCGATTTCCGAGCGCGCGCCGGCGAAGGCTGGGCGCGCAGCCAGTGGGATGATCGAACGCCGATCCATGTCGGGCCGGACAAGGTGCATCTCAAGGTGGCGTTCAGCCGCTGGAAGGCGGACGGCTTGCTGATCGGTCGCTTCGAGACGATCTACATCGTCACGCGGCAGGATGGTCGTTGGGGGATACAGGCGCGCTCTTCTTTCGCGGACTGAGCAGCTTGTGAGGGATGGGCGGGGCTCTGTAGGCTCCGACAGGGAGAAGCTCTGCTTCACGGAGGGAATGACATGCTGACCCGCAACAAATTGCTTGCTGGCGCCGCGGCGCTGGTCGGACTGTCGGTGGTCGCGCCGGCTGCCGCGCAGGCGCCGATCAAGATCGGCGAGCTCAATAGCTACAAGGTCTTCCCGGCATTCCTCGAGCCCTACAAGAAGGGCTGGGAGCTGGCGGTCGAAGAGGTCAATGCCGCAGGCGGCGTGCTCGGCCGCAAGATCGAGGTTGTGAGCCGCGACGACAATGGAAATCCCGGCGACGCCGTGCGCGTGGCCGAGGAGCTCTTGAGCCGCGAGGGCGCCTCGTTCCTCGTCGGCACCTTCCCGTCGAACGTCGGGCTGGCGGTCGCCGACTTCGCCAAGCAGCGCAAGGTGTTCTTCCTCGCCGCCGAGCCGCTCACCGACAAGATCGTCTGGGACCAGGGCAACGCCTACACCTTCCGCCTGCGCACCTCGACCTACATGCAGACGGCGATGCTCATTCCCGACGCCGTCAAGCTCAACAAGAAACGCTGGGCGATCGTCTATCCCAACTACGAATATGGCCAGTCGGCCACGGCTGCCTTCAAGAAGCTGCTGTCGGCCAAGCAGCCGGGCGTCGAGTTCGTCACCGAGCAGGCCACGCCTCTGGGCAAGATCGACGCCGGCGCGGTGGTGCAGGCGCTGGCCGACGCCAAGCCGGATGCGATCTTCTCCTCGCTGTTCGGTCCCGACCTCGCCAAGTTCGTGCGCGAGGGACAGCAGCGGGGCACCTTCAAGGGTGTGGAAGTCTTCAACCTGCTGGCCGGCGAGCCCGAGTATCTCGATCCCCTGAAGGAGGAGACGCCGGAAGGCTGGTACGTCACGGGCTATCCCTGGAGCGAACTCAAGACGCCCGAGCACGTCAAGTTCCTCAATGCCTATCAGGCCAAGTACAAGGACTATCCGCGCCTCGGCTCGGTCGTGGGCTATGCGACCATCATGTCGGCCGTCGAGATCATCAAGAAGGCGGGCTCGCTCGATCAGGACAAGCTGATCAAGGCGGCGAGCGGCATCACCGTGCTGACGCCCTTCGGCATGATCGAGTTCCGGCCGATCGACCAACAGTCGACCATGGGCGCCTATGTCGGCAAGCTTGGCGTCAAGGACGGCAAGGGTGTCATGAAGGACTGGCGCTTCGTCGACGGCAAGGACGTGCTGCCGCCGGACGACGAGATCAGGAAGATGAGACCTGCCAATTGACCTTCCGGGGCTGCGAGCCTCCGGGCTCGCGGTCCGCATGAGCTGACGTGACCTTCGCCTCCATCATTATCCAGCTCCTGAACGGGCTGGCGGCCGCGGCGTCGCTGTTCCTGGTGTCGGCCGGCCTGTCGCTCATCTTCGGCGTGACGCGGATCGTCAATTTCGCGCATGGCTCGCTCTATATGCTGGGTCTCTACGGCGCCTATAGCCTGATCGAGGCGCTGGGCCGCACGCCATTGGGTTTCTGGACCTCGGTCGTGCTCGCGGCACTGGCCGTGGGCGTGGTCGGCGTACTGATCGAGGTGCTGATCCTGCGCCGAATCTACCGCGCGCCGGAGCTGTTCCAGCTCCTCGCCACCTTCGCCGTCGTGCTGGTGATCAAGGACATGGCGCTCTTCGTCTGGGGCGCCGAGGACCTGATCGGCCCGCGCGCGCCCGGCCTCTCCACGGTCGAGATCCTCGGGCGGCGCATTCCCAGCTACGACCTGCTGCTGATTGCCATCGGTCCGGCAGTGCTGCTGGTCATGTGGCTCCTGTTGACGCGCACACGCTGGGGCGCCCTTGTGCGCGCCGCCACGCAGGATCGCGAGATGGTGGGCGCTCTCGGCGTCGACCAGGCCCGTCTCTTCACGTCGGTGTTCTTCGTCGGCGCCGTGCTGGCCGGCTTGGGCGGTGCACTGCAGATTCCGCGCGAGCCTGCCAACCTCGAGCTCGATCTTTCCGTCATCGCCGACGCCTTCGTCGTCACAGTGGTCGGCGGCCTGGGCAGCATTGGCGGCGCCTTCCTGGCAGCAGTCCTTATCGGCGTCGCGAAGGCGTTCTGCATCGGCTTGGGCACCTTCAACTGGTTCGGCGCCGAGATCGTCCTCTCCAAGCTCACCCTGGTGGTCGAGTTCCTGATCATGGCGATCGTGCTTGTCGTGCGTCCCTTCGGTCTCCTGGGCAAGCCGCAGGCCGTGCAACGTATCGCCGCCGATCCCGCGCCGCCGCTCACCGTGCCGTCCTGGACCTTCATGCTGGTCGGTCTGGCGCTGATGCTGGCCGTGCCTTTCGCCGCCGACCGCTACGTCACGATCCTGCTCACCGACATCTTCTGCTTCGCCCTGTTCGCCGTAAGCCTGCACTTCATCATGGGGCCGGCCGGCATGGTGTCGTTCGGCCACGCCGCCTATTTCGGTCTCGGCGCCTATGCCGCCGCTCTGCTGCTGAAGCGTGCCGGCCTGCCGATGGAAGCGGCGCTGGTGCTGGCGCCGCTGATCGCAGGCGCCTTCGCCGTCGTCTACGGCTGGTTCTGCGTACGGCTTAGCGGCGTCTACCTCGCCATGCTGACATTGGCCTTCGCCCAGATCAGCTGGTCGATCGTGTTCCAGTGGGATTCGTTCACCGGCGGCAGCAACGGCGTGTTCGGCGTCTGGCCGTCGCCCTGGCTGGCCGGCAAGACGGCCTACTACTACGTGGCACTCGCCTTGTGCGGCGCCGGCATCGCGTTCCTGTGGCGCGTGCTGTTCTCGCCCTTCGGTTACGCCCTGCGCGCCGGGCGCGATTCGGCCCTGCGCGCGGAGGCGATCGGCATCGACCTGCGCGCGTATCAATGGATGGCCTTCGTCCTGGTCGGCGCATTGGCGGGGCTGGCGGGCGCCGTCTACGCTTTCTCCAAAGGCAGTATCTCTCCCTCGACCATCTCCATCGCTCAGTCGACCGACGGCCTGATCATGGTGCTGCTGGGTGGCGTCGAGACCCTGACCGGGCCACTGGCAGGAGCGGCCATATTCACCTGGCTGCGCGACGAGGTCGCCCGCCGCACCGAGTTCTGGCGCGCCGTCATGGGACTGGTGATCCTGGCGATCGTGCTTCTCTTCCCGCAGGGCCTGATTGGCGGGCTCAAGGCGCTGACCCAGCGCTGGCGCGAAGCCAGATCGAGGGAAAAGCTGGCATGACGGCCGTGCTGCAAGTGGAAGGGCTGCACAAGTCCTTCGGCGGTGTGCAGGCGGTGGCCGACGTCTCCTTCGTCGTCGATGCCGGCGAGCTTCTCGCCCTCATCGGCCCCAATGGTGCCGGCAAGAGCACCTGCTTCAACATGCTGAACGGTCAGCTCGCACCCGATGACGGCATCGTGCGGCTGGAAGGCCGCGATATCGTCGGCCTCAAGCCGCGGCAGATCTGGCGGCTCGGCGTCGGTCGGACCTTCCAGATCACCGCGACCTTCGCTTCGCTATCCGTGCGCGAGAACGTGCAGATGGCGCTCTATTCGCACGCCGGCCGCCTGCGCTCGCTGCTCGGCCGCTTCGGGCGCGCCTTCACCGCCGAAGCGGACGCCCTGCTGGGCCAGGTCGGCATGCTCGACCAGGCCGAGCGTCCCTGCGGCGTGCTGGCCTACGGCGATCTCAAGCGCGTCGAGCTGGCGATGGCGCTGGCCAACCAGCCGCGCCTGCTGCTGATGGACGAGCCGACCGCCGGCATGGCCCCCAAGGAGCGCGTCGCCCTGATGGAACTGGCGGCAAGACTCGCGCGCGCCCAGAAGATCGCGGTGCTGTTCACCGAGCACGATATGGACGTGGTGTTCAGCCAGGCCGACCGCATCATCGTGCTCGATCGCGGCCAGCTGATCGCCGGCGGCACGCCACAGGAAGTACACGCCAATCCCGACGTACGCGCCGTCTATCTGGGGAGCGGCTACTGATGCTCCTCGTGAAGGACCTGCATGCCTATTATGGCCGCGCTCACATCCTGCACGGCGTGTCCTTGGAGGCCTCGGCCGGCGAAGTGGTGGCCCTGCTGGGCCGCAACGGCGCCGGCAAGTCGACCGTCATGAAATCCATCATGGGGCTCGTGCCACCTGCAGCGGGCGAGGTCACTTTCGAAGGGCGGCGTATCGAACGGCTGCAACCCTATCGCATCGCCCGGCTGGGCCTGGGTTACGTTCCCGAGGATCGCCGCATCTTCACCGAACTCAGCGTGCTGGAGAACCTTGCTGTCGGCCTGCAGCCGCCCCGACCCGGTGCGCCGGCATGGACCGAGGACAAGCTGTTCGCTCTGTTCCCCAACCTCGCCGGCATGCGCGAGCGGCCGGGCGGGCGCATGTCGGGTGGCGAGCAGCAGATGCTGACCATTGCCCGTACCCTGATGGGCAATCCGCGCTGCGTGCTTCTGGACGAACCGTCGGAAGGCCTGGCGCCCATCATCGTCGAGCAGATGGCCCGCTCCATCCATACGCTGAAGGGCGAGGGTCTCTGCGTGCTCCTGTCCGAGCAGAACCTGCATTTCTCCCAGGCGGTGGCCGACCGCGCCTATATCATCGAGAAAGGCCAGATCCGCTTCGGCGGCTCGATGGCCGAGCTGACGGCCGACGCTTCCCTGCGTGAACAGTATCTATCGGTGTAGAAGAAGATGGCTCCGCGTTTCCTCACAGTCGGCATCGACGTCGGCGGCACCTTCACCGACCTTCTGGCGGTCGACCCGCGTTCCAACGCCGTCAAGCTCGCCAAGGTACCGACCACGATCGACAACCAGGCTGTCGGCTTCATGGCGGCGCTGGCCGCGGCCGACGCCGATCCCGCCGCCGTGCAGGCCCTGGTGCACGGCACGACCACGACCACCAACGCGCTGCTCGAGCGCAAGATCGCCAAGGTCGGGCTCATAACCACCAAAGGCTTTCGTGATGTCCTGGAGCTCGGCCGCCGCACGCGGCCGCAGCCCTACGGACTTCGCGGCACTTTCAATCCGCTGATCGACCGCGAGGTCCGGCTGGAAGTGCCCGAGCGCATGGATGCGGACGGCAACGTCTTGACGCCGCTCGACGAGGCGGCAGTGGGCGAGGCGGCGAAGAAGCTGATCGCCATGGGCTGCGAGGCCGTGGTCATTCATTTCCTGCACAGCTACATAAATCCCGTGCACGAGAAGCGTGCCGCCGAGATCGTGCATTCGCTGTGGCCCAACGGCTACATCACGGCGGGTCATGCCATTCTGTCGGAATACCGCGAGTACGAGCGCGGCGTGACGGCGGCGGTCAATGCCTCGGTGCAGCCTGTGCTCGACCGCTATCTCTCGCGCCTCAGGCTCGAGCTTCTGGGCAAGAGCTTCGACCGCGACATCCTGGTGATGCAGGGCAACGGTGGTACGGCGTCGTCGCAGTTCATTGCGCTGTCGGCGGTGAACACCGTGATGTCGGGCCCCGCGTCGGGCGTGATGGCGGCGGCCTACACCGGCCGCGCTTCGGGGCATCCTAACCTCATCACCTACGACATGGGCGGCACCTCGACCGATGTCGGCCTGATCGAGAACGCCGTACCGACGGTCTCGGGCGAGCTCGAGCTGGAATACGCCATGCCCATCCACGTGCCGATGGTCGACGTGCACACGATCGGCGCGGGCGGCGGCTCGATCGCCGCGGTCGATGCCGCGGGCATGCTGCGCGTCGGCCCAGAGAGTGCCGGCGCCCGACCGGGGCCGATCTGCTACGGCCGCAACGGAGTCGAACCCACCATTACCGATGCCAACCTGGTGCTGGGCCGGCTCAATCCCGACCGGCTGACCGGCGTCGACCATCCGGTGACCCTCGACCATGTGCGCGCGTTGATCGAGCAGAAGGTCGGCGAGAGGCTCGGCCTCGATGCCGAAGCCGCCGCCGCAGCCATCCTGCGCGTCGCCAACGACCGCATGGCCGGCGCCGTCCGCCTTGTGTCGCTGTCGCGCGGCCACGATCCGCGCGACTTCGCTCTGTTCGCCTTCGGCGGCGCAGGTCCCCTGCATGCCACGGCCCTCGCCCGTGAGCTAGGCATTCCGTCCGTGCTGGTGCCGGCGCGGCCCGGCATCACTAACGCCCTGGGCTGCGTCGTCGCCGACCTGCGCCACGACTATGTGCGCACCGTCAACAAGCCCCTGTCGGCGATCGACGATACGACGATCTCGGGCATCTACGCCGAGCAGGCAGCCGAAGGCCGCAGGACGATCGCCAAGGAAGGTGTGCCCGTGCGCGAGCTGCGCCGGGTGCTGAGTGCCGACATGCAGTTCCAGGGCCAGAGCCACATCCTGTCGGTCGGCGTGGAGAGTGAAAGCATAGGCGTCGAGGGCCTGCGCAAGGCCTTTGCGGCGGCCTACTTCCGCCGCTTCGGCATCGAACTGCCCGAAATTCCCCCGGTGCTGGTCAACCTGCACACGGCCGTGATCGGCGTGCGGCCGGAGATCTCGCTCGGCGCGCTCGCCGCCAGCGAGCGCGCGCCGACCTTGAAGGCGGCCCAGGCTGGCGAGCGACGCGTCTGGTTCAGTGACGGCTGGCACCAGACTCCCATCTACAGCCGGGACAAGCTGCCGCTCGACGCCACGTTCGATGGGCCGGCGATCCTGGAGCAGCTCGATTGCACGACAGTCGTCGAGCCGGGCGATCGTGTGACCCAGGACAAGCTCGGCAACCTGCTGGTCTCGGTCCGTCGCCAGGGATGAGGGTCTAAGATGGTGCGGCACATTATCGAGGTGCGAACGTCGCGCGCCGTGCTTCATTGACCCTGCCGAACCGTAGTCCATAGACTTCCGTCAATCGGTCTCAGAGCCGGATCACTGGTGGAAAAGTCGTCGCACGGGCCCAGTGCGACCTACGGGAGGAAATCATGACTGCACTCACGTCGCGGCCATTCATGGCGCGGGGGGTCGGCCGCCGTCGCGTGTTGAAGGCCGCCGGCGCTACGGCCGCCGCGGGCGTCGTCGGCATGCCGGCAATCGTCACCGGCCAGACCGGCACCATCAAGATCGGCGTGCCGACCATCCAGTCGGGCCGCGTCGCCCTGGTCGGCCAGACCAGCGTCGGCGGTATGCGCTCGGTGTTCGATCCGCTGAACGAGGCCGGTGGCATCAACGGCCGCAAGATCGAACTGGTGGTACGCGATTCCAAGGGTGCGCCACAGGAAGCGGCCAAGGTGACGCGAGACCTCATCAACAACGACAAGTGCCAGATCATCCTCGATGCCGAGGCGTCGAGCGGCGCTTTCGCGGTCCATGAGGTGATCCGCGAGATCGGCGTGCTCTGCATCCACAGCAACTCCGAGACGTCCTCGTTGACGGCGGATCCCAAGCTGCATGTGCCGACGGCGTTCCGTACCGCCCGCCAGGGCATCCACGACGCCATCGGCGGCGGCGACTATGCTGCCAAGGTCGCCAAGGCCAAGAACCTCAAGCGCTGGGTCACCTGCTCGCCCGACTATGCCTACGGCCGCTCCAACACCGCCGAGTTCATGGAGTACGCGAAACACTTCGAACCCTCGATCCAGGTGATCGAGGAGAGCTGGCCCAAGCTGTTCCAGCCCGACTACACCGAGGTCGTCACCAAGGTCTTGAACTCCAAGGCCGACGCCATGTACTCGGCCCTCTGGGGCGGCGACCTGTCGGCCTTCATCGACCAGGGCAACCTCTACGGCCTGTTCGACAAGATGTCCTCGTTCATGGTCAATCTCGGCGACTACGGCGTGGTCGACGAGGTCAAGCAGTTCCCGTCCGGCGTCTATTCCGGCGGCCGCTACAATCGCACGGTGCCGCCGACCAAGGAGAACGAGGACTGGTACCAGGCCTATGTGAAGAACTACAAGCACAAGCCGACCAACTGGTCGTGGGAGAACGCGACGGCCGCCACGTTCCTGGTCGAGGCGCTCAAGGCGACCAACGGCGACACCGACGGCAAGAAGCTCGCGGCGGCGCTCAAGGGCATGAAGATCAAGTCGCCGTGGGGCGCCGAGGGCACGATCACCATGCGCGGCGAGGACAACACGATCATCGACTACATCATCGGCTACGGCCTGTCGCAGTCGAAGGACCCCTACATCAAGGACTTCCAGAGCTCGTCGTGGGTTCCCATCCTCGAGCTCGAGAAGGAGTGGAAGAAGAAGCAGGGCTACGGCTGATCGGCGATGGTCCGATCCACCCAGTAGGGAGAGCTCGTGGATCTCGAAGCGTTGTTGCGTTGCCTGGGGACGGGGTCGTGCGTCGTGACCCAGCTCACCAGCGGTCTGATCATCGGCATGCTGCTGTTCCTGATCGCGTCGGGCGTGACCTTGATCTTCGGTGTGCTCAACGTCACCAACTTCGCGCACGGCTCGCTCTACATGATCGGCGCCTACGTCGCGCTGACGCTGTACCAGGCCAGCGGCAACTATTTCGTGGCCGCGATCGGCGCGGCGCTGGCGGTCGGCCTGCTCGGCGTGGCGTTCGAGCGATTGTTGATGAGCAAGGTCTACGGCTCGAACGTGCTCATGCAGCTGCTGGTCTGCTACGCGGTGATCCTGATCTGCGACGACCTGGTCAAGATCATCTGGGGACCGAGCGGGCTGTCGATGGGCATGCCGGCCGAGTTCCGTCTACCGCCGTTGCGCTTCATGGGCGGCGTCATCCCGCCCTTCTATCTGTTCATGATCGTGACGGCGGCGGCGATCGGGCTGGTACTGTGGCTGGTCATCGAGCGCACCCGCTTCGGCAAGGTGGTGCGGGCCGCCGCGGTGAACGGGCCGATGGTGTCGGCGCTCGGCATCCGCGTGAACCTCTACTATGCGGCCGTGTTCGGCATCGGCAGCGCGCTCGCCGGCGCCGCCGGGGCGCTGGCCGCCCCCGTACGGTCTCTGACGCCGGGCATGGGTTTCTCGATCCTGATCGAGTCCTTCATCGTCACGGTGATCGGCGGCATGGGATCGATCGTCGGCGCCTTCGTGGCCGCTTTGCTGATCGGCTTCACACGCTCGTTCGGCAGCATCGGTTTCCCCCTGTTCGTCGACGGCGTGATGTTCCTGTTCATGGCGCTGGTCCTGATCTTCAAGCCGAGCGGCCTGTTCGGCCGTCCCCATCGGTGAGCCGCGCATGACCCGCCGCTGGCGCGATTTCGGACTGGCGGGGCTCGGCCTCGTCGCCCTGCTGCTCGTGCCGCTGCTCGGCGCGTCGTCGGCGATCCGCGACTTCATCATGTTTGCGATGGCCTACGGGCTGCTGGCGATGTCGCTCAACCTGCTGATCGGCTACACCGGCCTGGTCTCGTTCGGGCATGCGATGTTCTTCGCGTCGGGCGCCTATGCCTTCGGGCTCGCCATGCAGTCCGGCAAGTTCTCGATTCCGGCCGCTTTTGCGCTCGCGATCGTGTTCACCGCCGTCCTCGCCCTGGTCATCGGTGCGATCTGCGTGCGCCTGAACGAGATCTACTTCGCCTTCCTGACGCTCGCCTTTCAGATGTTGATCTACAACATCATCCTTGGCTGGGTGTCGTTCACCGGCGGCGATCAGGGGCTGATGGGCGGCATCCCGCGGCCGAAATTCCTCGGCATCGACCTTGCCGACCGCACCCAGCTCTACGTCTTCTGCTCGGTGCTGTTCATTGCCTGCCTTGCGATCATGCGCCAGATCGTGATCTCGCCGTTCGGCTATACCTTGCGCCTGATCCGCGACAACCAGGAGCGCGCGGCCTTCCTTGGCGTCGACGTGGCGCGCGCCAAGCTGGTCTGCTTCGTCATCTCGGCCTGTGTCGCCTCGGTCGGCGGCATCCTGCTGGCGCTGTTCGTCTCCGGCGCCTATCCCAACTTCGGCTTCTGGACGACCTCGGGCGAGGCGATCTTCATGATCCTGCTCGGCGGCTCCTCGGTGTTCCTGGGTCCGCTCGTCGGCACGGTCATCCTTCGCCTGCTGACC
This sequence comes from uncultured Rhodospirillales bacterium, assembly GCA_902825855.1. Taxonomy (GTDB): domain Bacteria; phylum Pseudomonadota; class Alphaproteobacteria; order Reyranellales; family Reyranellaceae; genus Reyranella. The sequence continues at coordinate 41,678 of CADECW010000049.1, forward strand.
GACGTCACCATCGCTTACACCAGCCACACCGAGCTCGTGCTGGGCATCGTGATCCTCGTTTTGGTGCTGGGCCTGCGCAAAGGTCCGATCGACATGATCGCCGAGCGCCTCGAAAGCCGCCGTCAGGCGACGGCCCAGCTGGTGCGCGACGCGGCCGATCGGAAGGGGCGGCCATGACGGCACCCGTGAAACCGGGGGCGCCGCCATGCTGAAGCTCGAGCATGTCGTGAAATCGTTCGGCGGCGTTGCCGCCACGCGCGATGTCTCGCTCGAGTTCGCCGACGGCTCTTTCAGCGCCATCATCGGTCCCAACGGCGCCGGCAAGACGACCCTGTTCAACCTGATCACCGGCCGTTTCCCGCCCGACTCGGGCCGCATCCTGCTGGCGGGCGACAACATCGCCGGCCTGGGCCGGCGCGAGATCGTCCGCCGCGGCGTCGGCCGCGCCTTCCAGGTGGCGAGCCTCTTCCCTTCGCTCACGGTCGAGGAGGCGCTGGCGGCGGCGGTGCAGGCCCATCAGCGACGTGAGACCGTCAAGCTGCAGTCGTTTCCGCTCGGCTCCTCGGTGTCGCGCGCCGGCGAGATCATGGAGATGCTGAAACTGACGCGTGTCGCCGGCATCGTCAGCCGCAATCTCAGCCACGGCGACCAGAAGCTGCTCGATATCGGCCTGGCTTTGGCGCTCGACCCCAAGGTTCTGCTGCTCGACGAGCCGACTGCCGGCATGGGCCCGGAGGAGCGCTGGCAGATGATCGAGACGGTGCAGGCGCTGTGGCGCGCCGTGCAAATGACCCTGATCTTCATCGAGCACGACATGGACATCGTTTTCAAGGTGGCCGAGACGGTGCGCGTGCTGTCCTACGGCGCCGTGCTGGCAGAGGGTACGCCGGACGAGATCAGGCGCGATCCGGCGGTGATCGAGGCCTACCTAGGCAAGGCGGCGGGGGCCGCGGCATGAGCAGCGATAGAGGCGCCCCTGGAATCCTCGAGATCGACGGCATCGACGTCTTCTATGGGGCGAGCCAGATCCTGTTCGGCGTGTCGTTCGGCGTCGAGCGCGGCCAGTCGCTGGCGTTGCTCGGCCGCAACGGCGCAGGCAAGAGCACGACGATGAAAGCGATCATCGGCCTGGCGCCGCCACGTCGCGGCAGCATCAAGGTCCATGGCGCCGAGGTCCAGCGGCGCTCTGCCGACCGCATCGCCCGGGCCGGCATCGGCTTCGTGCCCGAGGATCGGCAGATCTTTCCGGAGCACTCGGTCGAGGACAACCTGCTGATCGGAGCCAAGCCCGGTCTCGACGGCCGCAACGACTGGACCTTGAAGACGATCTACGACGTCTTCCCGATTCTGGCGGCGATGCGTGGTCGTATGGGCGGTCGCCTGTCGGGCGGCGAGCAGCAGATGCTGACCATTGCCCGCACCCTGATGGGCAACCCTGACCTGCTGCTGCTGGACGAGCCGAGCGAGGGGCTGGCGCCAATCATCGTCGAGAAGATCGGCGAGCTGATCCAGCGCCTGCGCGGCATGGGCATCACCTTGGTGGTCGCCGAGCAGAACATGCACTTCTGCCTCGACATCGCGAGCCACGTCGCCGTGATCGACAAGGGCCACATCGTCTACCGCGATTCGATCGACGGGCTCAAAGCCAACACCGAGGTGAAGAGCCGATATCTGGCGGTGTAGGGTGAAGAAGGGGCTGGCCCGGCGGCAGGGCCTTCGCGTAGTCATTCGAGATGACCGAGGCACCGGATGAGCTGGCCCGTGTGGCCAGGCGCTATCGCGCGTTTGCGGCCGACGAGGCTCATGGAGTGTCGCCGCACTACGAACGCCTGACACTTGAGATCGCCGACTCGGGTGTCATCCTGCGCTTCCTGATCGACCTGCCGGCGCCGCGACGCCAGCCGAACCTGCTGCTGGGGGCGGCGACTCTGGTCGCAGGGCGGCCACCCGATATCGCGTCGCTGACGGACATGGTGACGAGCCGCGCAGACCAGCTTCGCGCCCTGATGCTCCGGCTCACGACGCAGACCAACGAGCCTGCGCGCTGCGCTGTGCTGTTGCCGCTGCTGGCGGCACTGCCGCAGCCTCTGGCGCTCATCGAAGTGGGTGCGTCGGCCGGGCTTTGCCTGCTGCCCGATCGGTATGGCTACGATTGGGGCGAGACGCGCATCGCCCCGAGTGATCCGACCGCACCCGTGTTCCGCTGCGCCGTGACAGGTCCGGCGCCGCTGCCGAGCGCCCTGCCGCGCGTCGTCTGGCGCGCCGGCCTCGACCTCAATCCGCTCGATGTTGCGTCCGACGAGGACGTTGCGTGGCTGGAAGCGCTGATCTGGCCGGAACAGGAAGACCGCCGCCGTAACCTGCGGGCCGCCGTTGCGGTGGCGCGCCGCGATCCGCCGCGCGTCGTGCGCGGCGACCTTCTGCACGATCTCGTGGCGTTGATGGCCGAGGCGCCTGCCGACGCCACGCTCGTAGTCTTCCACACCGCAGTGCTGGCCTATGTTTCGCCTCACGAGGCACGCCAGTGCTTCGTCGATGCGGTGCGCGGATCTCGCGCGGTCTGGATCAGCAACGAAACGCCGCGGGTCTTTCCGGACATTGCCGCACGGGCATCGCAGCCTGCGCCGGACTGGCGGTTTCTCTTGGCGGTGGATGGTGAACCAAAAGCCTGGACCGGCCCGCACGGACAATCGCTAGAGTGGTTCTCCGGGAGGCAAGTAAAATGAAGATCACCGACATCGCGTGCCACATCCTGCAATGCAAGGTCGACAAGCCGTTCGTGTCGGCACGGGGATGGGTCTACGGCACGCGCTCTTCCTGTGTCGTCGAGATCTCGACCGACGAGGGCATTACCGGCTGGGGCGAGTGCTACGGGCCCTCGGCCGTCGCCAAGACCTTCATCGAGACCCAGTACAAGGCGCGCGTGGTCGGCCGCGATCCGTTCGACGTCGAGGCGATCTGGGAGGATCTCTACAATCGCATCAAGGATTACGGCACCACCGGCATGGCGATCTCGGCCATCTCCGGCATCGACATCGCGCTATGGGACATAATGGGCCGCGCCGCCGGCAAGCCGGTGCACAAGCTGATCGGCGGCGCCTATCGCAACGAGGTGATTCCCTACGCCACCGGCCTCTACTTCATCGACATGAAACGGCTGGTCGAGGAAGCGGTCGAGGAGGCGCTGGAATTCAAGAACGACGGTTTCCGCGCCATCAAGATGAAGATCGGTCTGGGCGACCTGAAGCTCGACGCCAGGCGCGTCGCCGCCGTGCGCCAGGCGATCGGGCCCGATGTGCAGCTCGCGGTCGATGCCAACCACTGCTTCACCGTTCCCAATGCCATCAAGCTCGGACGCATGCTGCAGGAGCACGACATCCTGTGGTTCGAGGAACCGATCAGCCCTGAAGATCACGACGGCTATGTCGAGGTGACGAGAGCGCTCGACGTGGCGGTGGCGGGCGGCGAGAACGATTTCACGCGCTGGGGCTTTCGCGACGTCATCGCCAGGAAGGCGATGGATATCGTCCAGCCTGACCTCTGTGCCGCCGGCGGCTTTTCGGAGTGCCGCAAGATAGCGGCGCTGGCCAGCGCCTTCGGTGTCGAATGCGTGCCGCATGCCTGGGGCTCGGCGATCGGTCTCGCGGCGACGGTGCAGTTCCTCGCGGCTCTGCCCGACCAGCCGCCGGCTTTCCGCCCGATGCCGCCGATGCTGGAATTCGAGCAGACGCCCAACCCCTTGCGCGATCACCTGGCGCAGGAGCCGATCGAGCAGAAGAAGGGGATCGTGACCGTCCCGACGGGACCTGGCCTCGGCATCGAGATCGATCGGGAAGTGCTGAAGAAGTACAAGGTGGCGTGAACCTGCCACCGTGACCAATTCTGCCGTCATCCCGAGTGAAGCCGCCCGAAGGGTGGCGCAGTCGAGGGACCTCGTCTTGTCGACTCACCAACAGAAATGGTCTCTCCACTTCGCCTCGCTGCGCTCGGCTCCGGTCGGGATGACGGGGGTAGCCGGTGAAAGTCACCAAGGGAAGCACAAATGAAGATCATCGACGTCAAAGCCTATCCGACCTCCTTCCGCGTCCCCAAGGAGCAGCAGGTGTCGTTGGGCATCGGCACCATGACCAAGCGCGACTGCGTCATGGTCAAGGTGACGACCGAGGACGGCATCACAGGTTGGGGCGAGAGCCATCATGCGCGCTCACCAGGCAGCATCGGCCATCTGATCAACACGACGCTCAAGGGCTTCGTCGTTGGCATGGATGCCACCGACACGGTCGGCATCTGGGCCCGGATCTACAAGTTCCAGCTCGGCAGCCATGGCATGGGTGCGGCGACCGCCATGGCGATGAGCGGCATCGATCAGGCGCTATGGGACATCAAAGGCAAGGCCATCGGCTGGCCGCTCTACAAGCTGTTGGGAGGCACGGCCAGGCCGGTGCCGGCCTATGCCGGCGGCATTTCGCTCGGCTACCAGGCGCCCGATTCACTGGTCGCCGAAGCGGTACCGATGGTCGAGGCCGGCTACCGCGCGCTTAAGCTCCGCATAGGCGACACGGTCGCGGCCGATATCGCGCGCATGACCGCGATCCGCCGTCGCTTCGGCGACGACATCGCGATCCTGACCGACGCCAATACCGGCTACAGCGTCGCCGACGTGCGGTCCGTGATGCCGGCGATGGACGAGCTCAACATAGGCTGGCTCGAGGAGCCGTTCCCGGCGCACGACCATCGCTCCTACGCCATGGCCAAGGGCTTCGGCCGCACGCCGTTGGCGGCCGGCGAGAACCACTATACGCGCTTCGAGTTCCACCGTGTGATCGAGGACGGAAACATCACCATCCTGCAGCCCGACCTCTCGAAGAGCGGCGGCATCACCGAGGTGCAGCGCATCGCTGCAGCCGCCTCGATGTGGAAGCTGCCGGTCCATCCGCACAGCTCGATGACCGGTCTCAACCACGCCGTCTCGATCCACTTCCTGGCCTCGATCGACAACGGCGGATACTTCGAGGCCGACCTGTCGGTGGCCAACAAGTTCCGCGACGAGCTCGGCAGCCAGCCCTGGGAGATCGGCAAGGACGGCTGTGTGCGGCCGCTGGAAAAACCCGGAATTGGCGTGGAAATCGACGAGAAGTTCCTGCTGGCCCATCCGGTGATCGAGGGACCGGGCTATGTATGAACGGTCGGTCACCGTATTGGGCATTTTCATGGCGATCCCGCGGACGTGACGAAACTCACATAAAGCCGGAGCCACCGGGCCTACTGATCCTCGCGAATGGGCCCAAGGAGGCGCCTATGAATGCGAGTGCAGTCCTAGCCAATCTTCTCCGTCTGCGCGGGAACGAGGCGCGTATGGCCTCCGAGCTTCCGGACGCCGACCAGCCGGTCAGGCTGCTGCCGGTTCTCCACCCCGAAGAGCTGCCGCCGGAGTTCGAGGATATCCTGCAGATCCAGGTGCTGGGTTATCGCGAGCGCCTGACGCTGCTGCACGGCCGCCGGCTGCGCGTGCTCGACCCCGTCTGGACGCTCGTGCCGAAGAACTGAGGCGTGAAGAACTGAGATCGCCGGGATCACGCCGCCTGAATCAGATCAGCGGCCTTCTCGGCGATCATGTTGGTGGCCGCATAGGTATTTCCCGACACCATGCGCGGCATGCACGAGGCATCGGCGACCCTGAGGCCCTCCAGGCCGATGACCTTCATGCTCTGCGGATCGATCACTGCCATCGGGTCGGTACCGAGCTTGCAAGTGCCCACGGGATGATAGGTCGTCGAGCCGGTGGCCCGGGCATGGGCCATGAGCTGCTCGTCGGTCTGGACCTCCGGCCCCGGGAAGTTCTCGCGAATCACATGATCGGCGAGCGGTGCCGTGGCCAGCAGACGGCGCAGGTACTTCATGGCTGACAGCAGCGCATCGCGATCGATCTGGACCGCCAGGTAGTTGGGCTGAATCTCTGGCTTGGCCGTGGGATCGGCCGACACGGCCTTCACATGGCCGGTGCTCTCCGGCCTGAGCTGCGAGGCGCCCAGTGTCATGCCGGGCACGGTGTCGAGGTCGGCGGTGCCATAGCGTCCGGCACCGTAGCTCGCCGGTGCGAAGTAAAGCTGCATGTCGGGCGTCTCGAGCCCCGGTCGTGTCTTGAAGTAGCCGCCGGCGTGGCTGGGGCTGCTGGCCAGCAGTCCCTTGCGCGTGAAGACGTAGCGCACGACTTCGCCGACCAGGCGCACTCCCCGGCTGCGTTCGTTCAGCGAGCCGGATCCTTTCACCAGGGCGGAGACGCGCACGGCGTAGTGGTCGCGGAAATTGCGGCCGACGCCAGGCAAGGCGTGCTTCACCGCGACGCCGATGGCGCCGAGATCCTCGGCATTGCCGATACCCGAGATCTGCAGCAGCTGCGGCGAGTTGATGGCGCCACCGCTCAGGATCACGTCACGCCGTGCCTTGATGCTGCGGCTCCGGCCATCCTGCCGATAGGTGATGCCGACGGCCCGCTTGCCCTCGAGATCGACGCGTTCGACCAGGGCGTGAATGATGACCTTCAGATTTTGCCGGCCGAGTATGGGCCGCAGATAGGCATCGACTGGGCTCCAGCGCCGGCCGCTGTGCATCATCTGCTGGTAGAGGAGCGTGCCTTCCTGGTCGCCGCCGTTGTAGTCGGGTGTCCGCTTGAGGCCCAAGGCTTCGTTGGCCGCCATGAAAGCAAAGCAAAGCGAGTGCGGATCGTGCTGGTCTTCGATGCGCAACGGGCCGGAACGGCCACGCACGGAATCCTCGCCGCCGATGCGCGATTCGGCGCGCTTGAAGTAGGGCAGCACGTCGGTCCACGACCAGCCGCGGCAGCCGAGCTGCGCCCACATGTCGTAGTCGGCGGCCTGGCCGCGCACGTAGAGATGGCCGTTGATCGAACCCGAACCGCCTAAAACCTTGCCGCGCGGGAACTTTATGCGGCGGTTGTCGATATGCGGGCCGGGGGCGGTCTCGTAGCCCCAGTTGAGCTTGTCGTTGTAGACGGTCTTGTTGAAGCCGGCCGGGATCTTGATCCAGATGTGGTTGTCCTTGCCGCCGGCCTCGATGATGGCGACGGAGTTCCTGCCCGATTCGGAAAGCCGGTTGGCGAGCACGCAACCGGCGGCTCCCGCGCCCACGATGACGTAGTCGAATTCTTCCACTTCAGTTCCTCCCACGACTCACATTCCCCTCCCCCGCTAGGGTAGGGCTATCGCATATCTCCCGTCATCCCGACCGGAGCCGAGCGCAGCGAGGCGAAGCGGAG
>CADECW010000050.1:0-45666 GCA_902825855.1 uncultured Rhodospirillales bacterium
AGCGCGGCGACGAGCTGCCGCCGGGCGTGATGAAGATGGTCAAGGTCTTCGTCGCCACCAAGCGCAAGCTGCAGCCGGGTGACAAGATGGCCGGCCGTCACGGCAACAAGGGCGTGATCTCGCGCATCATGCCGCTCGAGGACATGCCGTACCTCGAGGAGGGCCAGCCCGTCGACATCGTGCTCAACCCGCTGGGCGTGCCTTCGCGCATGAATGTCGGTCAGATCCTGGAGACCCATCTCGGATGGGCCGCCGCCGGTCTCGGCAAGAAGATCGGCGAGATGGTGAACGGCGCCCGCGATGCGTCGGTCGCCCAGGTCAAGAAGCACCTGCGCGAGGTCTACGGCGAGAAGGCCTTCAAGGCCGAGATCCAGGACCTCGACGACGAGGAGACCATCGAGCTCGCCAGGAACCTGAGCCGCGGCGTTCCCTTCGCCTCGCCGGTGTTCGACGGCGCGCACGAGGGCGACATCGTCGGCATGCTGGAGATGGCGGGTCTCGACAAGTCGGGCCAGGTGACCCTGGTCGACGGCCGGACCGGCGAGGCCTTCGACCGCAAGGTCACCGTGGGCTACATCTACATGCTGAAGCTGCATCACCTGGTGGACGACAAGATCCATGCCCGGTCGATCGGCCCCTACAGCCTGGTCACCCAGCAGCCGCTGGGCGGCAAGGCCCAGTTCGGCGGCCAGCGCTTCGGCGAAATGGAAGTGTGGGCGCTGGAAGCTTACGGCGCGGCGTACACGCTGCAGGAAATGCTGACGGTGAAGTCGGACGACGTGGCCGGCCGCACCAAGGTCTACGAGGCGATCGTGCGCGGCGACGACACGTTCGAGGCGGGCATCCCCGAATCCTTCAACGTGCTGGTCAAGGAGCTGCGCTCCCTCGGCCTGAACGTCGAGCTCAACCAGCAGGCCAACTGATCGTTGGCCTGCCTCTTCCTTCCGCGATTTAGTCCAACGACTCTGTAGGACACAAGATGACCGACCTCATCAACGTACTGGGCCAGCCGCAGGGCACGCCGACCTTCGACGAGATCCGTATCTCGATCGCCAGCCCCGACCGCATCCGCGCGTGGAGCCACGGCGAGATCAAGAAGCCGGAGACCATCAACTACCGCACGTTCAAGCCCGAGCGTGACGGCCTGTTCTGCGCCCGCATCTTCGGGCCGATCAAGGACTACGAGTGCCTGTGCGGCAAGTACAAGCGCATGAAGTTCCGCGGCATCACCTGCGAGAAGTGCGGCGTCGAGGTGACGCTCACCAAGGTGCGCCGCGAGCGCATGGGCCACATCGAGCTCGCCTCGCCGGTGGCGCACATCTGGTTCCTGAAGTCGTTGCCGAGCCGTATCGGCCTGCTGCTCGACATGACGCTGCGCGACCTCGAGCGCATCCTCTACTTCGAGAACTACGTGGTGACCGAGCCCGGCCTGACGCCGCTCAAGTACCGCGAGCTCCTGAACGAGGAGCAGTATCTCAACGCGCTCGACGAGTACGGTGACGACGCTTTCCGCGCCGACATCGGCGCCGAGGCGATCCGCGCCATGCTGTCGGCGATCGACCTCAACGAGGAGCGTCCCCGGCTGCGCGAGGAGCTGCGCGAGACGACCTCGGAGGCCAAGCGCAAGAAGCTGGTGAAGCGCCTCAAGCTCTGCGAGAACTTCATCGAGTCGGGCGCCCGTCCCGAGTGGATGATCCTCGAGCTGGTGCCGGTGATCCCGCCCGAACTGCGGCCGCTGGTGCCGCTCGACGGCGGCCGCTTTGCGACGTCGGACCTCAACGACCTCTACCGCCGCGTCATCAACCGCAACAACCGCCTCAAGCGTCTGATCGAGCTGCGCGCGCCCGACATCATCGTGCGCAATGAGAAGCGCATGCTGCAGGAGTCGGTCGACGCCCTGTTCGACAACGGCCGGCGCGGCCGCGTCATCACCGGCGCCAACAAGCGTCCGCTGAAGTCGCTCTCCGACATGCTGAAGGGCAAGCAGGGCCGGTTCCGCCAGAACCTGCTCGGCAAGCGCGTCGACTACTCGGGCCGTTCGGTCATCGTGGTCGGCCCGGAGCTCAAGCTGCAGCAGTGCGGCCTGCCCAAGAAGATGGCGCTCGAGCTGTTCAAGCCGTTCATCTACTCGCGGCTCCAGGCCTACGGCATGGCCAACACCATCAAGGCCGCCAAGCGCATGGTCGAGAAGGAGCGGCCGGAGGTGTGGGATATCCTCGAAGAGGTCATCCGCGAGCATCCGGTGCTGCTGAACCGCGCTCCGACGCTGCATCGCCTGGGCATCCAGGCCTTCGAGCCGGTGCTGATCGAAGGTAAGGCGATCCAGCTCCATCCGCTTGTCTGTACGGCCTTCAACGCCGACTTCGACGGCGACCAGATGGCGGTTCACGTGCCGCTGTCGCTGGAAGCCCAGCTCGAGGCCCGTGTGCTCATGATGTCGACCAACAACATCCTGAGTCCCGCTAGCGGCAAGCCGATCATCGTGCCGTCGCAGGACATCGTGCTCGGCATCTACTACATCACGCTCGAGCGCGACGGCGAGGCGGGCGAAGGCTCGCTGTTCTCCGACATCGGCGAGCTCGAGCATGCCCTGCACGGGCGCACGCTTTCCATGCACGCCAAGATCAAGGCGCGGCTCGAGGCCTACGACGACAAGGGTGAGCTCGCCAGCCGCGTGGTCGAGACCACACCGGGCCGCATCCTGCTGGCGCAGATCCTGCCCAAGCATCCCAACCTGCCGTTCTCGCTGATCAACCGTCTTCTGACGAAGAAGGACCTGCAGAACGTCATCGACGCGGTCTACCGCCACTGCGGCCAGAAGGAGACGGTGATCTTCGCCGATCGCCTGATGGGGCTCGGCTTCTATCACGCCTGCCGCGCCGGCATATCCTTCGGCAAGGACGACCTCGTCATCCCGTCGGCCAAGCTGAAGCTGGTCAGCCAGACCCAGAAGGAGGTCAAGGAGTACGAGCAGCAGTACCAGGACGGCCTGATCACCTCGGGCGAGAAGTACAACAAGGTGGTCGATGCCTGGTCGCGCTGCTCCGATCGCGTGGCCGAGGAGATGATGAAGGGCATCTCGACGCCCATCGCCAACAAGCCGGTGAATTCGGTGTGGATGATGGCGCACTCCGGTGCGCGCGGATCGACCACGCAGATGAAGCAGCTTGCCGGCATGCGCGGCCTGATGACCAAGCCCTCGGGCGAGATCATCGAGACGCCGATCATCTCGAACTTCAAGGAAGGCCTGTCGGTTCTCGAGTACTTCAACTCCACCCACGGCGCCCGCAAGGGCCTGGCCGACACCGCGCTCAAGACCGCCAACTCGGGCTACCTGACGCGGCGCCTGGTCGACGTCGCCCAGGACTGCATCATCTTCGAGGAGGATTGCGGCACCACCAACGGCCTCACCATGCGTGCGGTGGTCGATGGCGGCGACGTGATCGAGCCGCTCTCCGAGCGGGTGCTCGGCCGCACGGCGCTCGACGATGTCGTCGATCCGCTGAACGGCACCGTGCTGTGCAAGGCCGGCGAGCTGATCGACGAGGTCGGGGTCGAGCTTATCGAGAAGGCGGGCATCGAGGAGATGCGTATCCGCTCGGTGCTGACGTGCGACACCAAGACCGGCGTCTGCGGCAAGTGCTACGGCCGTGACCTGGCGCGCGGCACGAAGGTCAACATCGGCGAGGCGGTCGGCGTCATCGCCGCCCAGTCGATCGGCGAGCCGGGCACCCAGCTCACCATGCGCACCTTCCATATCGGCGGCGCCGCCCAGCGTGGCGCCGAGCAGTCGAACATCGAGGCGAGCCACGATGGTCACGTCCAGGTGCGCAACCGCAACGTCGTGGTCAACAGCGCCGGCGTGCCGGTCGTGATGGGCCGCAACACCGAGATGGTGTTGATCGACGGCGCCCAGCGCGAGCGTGCCAAGCATCGCGTGCCCTACGGCGCGCGCCTGCTGGTCGACCACGACACGCCGGTGACCAAGGGCCAGAAGCTGGCCGAGTGGGACCCGTACACCCTGCCGATCATCACCGAAAAGGCCGGCAAGGCCGTCTACGTCGACCTGGTCGAGGGCGTGTCGATGCGCGAGGTCATCGACGACTCGACCGGCATCTCCAACCGCGTGGTCGTCGACTGGAAGGGCCAGCCGCGCGGCGGCGACCTGCGGCCGCGCATCGCCATCCACGATGCCGAGGGCAACCCGATCATGCTGGCCAACGGCCAGGAGGCCCGGTACCTGCTGTCGATCGACTCGGTCCTCTCGGTCGAGAACGGCCAGGAGGTCCATGCCGGCGACATCCTGGCGCGTATCCCGCGCGAGGGCGGCAAGAACCGCGATATCACGGGCGGTCTACCGCGCGTGGCCGAGCTGTTCGAGGCGCGCAAGCCCAAGGACTTCGCGATCATCTGCGACATCGCGGGCCGCATCGAGTTCGGCAAGGACTACAAGAGCAAGCGCCGCATCCTGATCGTGCCGGAAGGCGAGGGTGCGGAGCCAGTCGAGTACCTGATCCCGAAGGGCAAGCGCATCGCCGTGCAGGAAGGCGACTACGTCGAGCGCGGCGATCTGCTGATCGACGGCAACCCGGTGCCGCACGACATCCTGCGCGTGCTCGGCATCGAGAAGCTGGCCGAGTACCTGGTCAACGAGATCCAGGAGGTCTATCGACTGCAGGGCGTGAAGATCAACGACAAGCACATCGAGACGATCGCTCGTCAGATGCTGCAGAAGGTCGAGATCACGGATCCGGGCGAGTCGACCTTCCTGATCGGCGAGCAGGTCGACAAGCAGGAGTTCGACATGGAGAACGCCAAGCTGTTTGCCGAGAAGATGAAGCCTGCCAAGGCCGACCCGGTGCTGCTCGGCATCACCAAGGCCTCCTTGCAGACCAAGTCGTTCATCTCGGCGGCGTCGTTCCAGGAGACCACGCGCGTGCTTACCGAGGCGGCCGTTTCGGGCCGTGTCGACACTCTGCAGGGTCTCAAGGAGAACGTCATCGTCGGCCGCCTGATCCCGGCGGGCACCGGCGGCGTCGTGAACCGCCTGAAAGCGATCGCCGCCCAGCGCGACCGTGCCATCCTGGCCGCCGGCAACGAAGGCGAGGACGAGCCGGTACCGACGCTGGAGCAGGAACACGCTGCCGACGACTGAGCGGCTCGACACTTCGAGAAGGAAAGGCCGTCTCCATCGGAGACGGCCTTCTTCTTGTCGGTGTCCTCGGGAATGCCGACCGCTTATTCCAGCCCCCGGCCATGCGCTTCGGGCCTCTCGACGGTGCGAGAAACTCCCGAAAACGAAACTGGCCGAATTTCTCCACTGCGGTTTTTGACGCTGATGCACTTTAGTTATAGTATCGATGGGTCGCGCTTCCGTGCGGCCCTGAACGAGAAGGAGTGCAGCCGACACCGCGCCTCGACCTTGCTCGCGAGGGGCCCTGCCAGCCGTCGGCGACACAGAAAAGTGGTAGCGCAACTAGCGTAACTGTCTGAATGCCTTGCCGGCGCGGCGACTGGCCCCTTCCTGCAGGCCGACCGGAAGAACCTCCTAGTGGCCTGTGGTCTGACGACCTACTGGATTTTGTGGTTAGATTCTTGCGCGAGGGAAACGCCCCCCGACATGAACGAGTCGGACCGCCTAGGCCGGAAACGCCAACAATATCAAAGAGAAAAGCGTTTGAGCGCGCTTGACGGCAGTGCCGTCGCGGCCATATAAGCGCGCACCTCGCCGGGGGGCTGGTAGTTAGGCGCAAGCCTAAGACGCAGCCTGACGTCGAGGACCGCTACAAGTCAGGCCTCCTGGCCGCAGAGTTATTGATCGCGCGGGCGCTGCGCTTTTGCCGCTAGCCGCGCGTATTCGCTTTGCGCCGAAGCCTGTCCTGGGTGGACCTGAGTTCTGCCCCTGACGAGGGGCGCATTAGGAAACCGGAAGTCGATGCCGACCATCAACCAGTTGATTCGCAAGCAGCGTCACGGCCTCACCTCGCGCAACAAGGTGCCGGCGCTCCAGGCCTGCCCGCAGAAGCGCGGCGTCTGCACGCGCGTCTACACGACGACCCCGAAGAAGCCGAACTCGGCGCTGCGCAAAGTCGCCAAGGTCCGCCTCACCAACGCCTATGAGGTGGTGAGCTACATCCCGGGCGAGGGCCACAATCTGCAGGAGCACTCGGTGGTCATGATCCGCGGCGGTCGCGTCAAGGACCTGCCGGGCGTGCGCTATCACATCATTCGCGGCACCCTCGATACCCAGGGTGTCAAGGACCGCAAGCAACGCCGTTCGAAGTACGGCGCCAAGCGTCCGAAGTAAGGCGGGGAGGTAGAAATGTCCCGTCGTCGCGCAGCCGAGAAGCGTGAAGTTCTGCCGGACGCCAAGTTCGGCGATGTCGTCCTGTCCAAGTTCATGAACACGCTCATGGAGCGCGGCAAGAAGTCGGTCGCCGAGCGTGTCGTGTACGGCGCCCTCGACGAGATCGAGGCTAAGCTCAAGCAGGATCCGGTTCCCGCTTTCCACGAGGCGCTGGAGAACGTGAAGCCGGCGGTCGAAGTCCGCTCGCGCCGCGTCGGCGGCGCCACCTACCAGGTTCCCGTCGAGGTCCGCCCCGAGCGCCGCCAGGCGCTGGCCATCCGTTGGATCATTCAGGCCGCGCGCGACCGCTCGGGCCACAGCATGAAAGAGAAGCTTTCGGCTGAGCTGCTCGATGCCTTCAACCGTCGCGGCAACGCGGTGAAGAAGCGCGAGGACACCCACAAGATGGCCGACGCCAACAAGGCGTTCGCCCATTATCGCTGGTAACCGGCCGCACAAGAACCGAGAAAGCCCCCTCCATGGCCCGCACCACTCCCATCGCGCAGTACCGCAACATCGGTATCATGGCGCATATCGACGCCGGCAAGACGACCACGACCGAGCGCATCCTCTATTACACCGGCAAGTCGCATAAGATCGGCGAAGTCCACGACGGCGCCGCGACCATGGACTGGATGGAGCAGGAGCAGGAGCGCGGCATCACCATCACGTCGGCGGCGACGACCGCGTTCTGGAAGACCGAGTCCGGCCCGTTTGCGGGCAACTCCTTCCGAGTCAACATCATCGACACTCCGGGCCACGTCGACTTCACCATCGAGGTCGAGCGTTCGTTGCGCGTGCTCGACGGTGCTGTCTGCGTGTTCGATTCGGTGGCGGGCGTCGAGCCCCAGTCCGAGACGGTGTGGCGCCAGGCCGACAAGTACGGCGTGCCGCGCATCTGCTTCGTCAACAAGATGGACCGGACCGGCGCCAACTACTGGCGCACCGTGGACATGATCACGGACCGCCTCGGCAGCAAGCCGCTGGTGACGCAGATCCCGATCGGCACCGAAGCCGAATACAAGGGCCTGGTCGACCTGGTGTCCAACAAGGCCATCATCTGGCTGGAAGAGACGCTGGGCGCCAAGTTCGAGATCAAGGACATTCCGGATGATCTCAAGGAGCAGGCTGCCGAGTGGCGCCACAAGATGATCGAGATGGCCGTCGAGCAGGACGACGTGGCCCTCGAGAAGTACCTTGGCGGCGAGGAGCCGGACTACGACACGCTGATCAAGTGCATCCGCAAGGGAACGATCTCCTACGCGTTCGTGCCGGTTCTGTGCGGTTCGGCGTTCAAGAACAAGGGCGTGCAGCCCATGCTCGACGCCGTCGTGAACTACCTGCCGGCTCCGACCGACGTGCCGGACGTCAAGGGCGTCAAGATGGGCTCGGACGAAGCCATCACGCTGCCGTCGAGCGACGACGCGCCGCTGTCGGCGCTGGCGTTCAAGATCATGACCGACCCGTTCGTGGGCTCGCTCACCTTCGCGCGTGTCTACTCGGGAGTGCTCGAATCGGCGACCGGCGTGCTGAACAGCACCAAGGACCGCAAGGAGCGTATCGGCCGCATGCTGTTGATGCATGCCAACAACCGTGAGGACGTGAAGGAAGCGCGCGCCGGCGACATCATCGCCCTGGCCGGCCTCAAGAGCGTCACCACCGGCGACACGCTGTGCGATCCGGACAACCCCGTGATCCTCGAGAAGATGGACTTCCCGGACCCGGTCATCGAGCTCGCGATCGAGCCGAAGTCGAAGGCCGACCAGGAGAAGATGGGCGCCGCGCTCGGCCGCCTCGTCCAGGAAGACCCGACCTTCCGCGTTTCGACCGACCAGGAGACGGGCCAGACCGTCATCAAGGGAATGGGCGAGCTCCATCTCGAGATCAAGGTCGACATCCTGCGCCGCACCTACAAGGTCGACGCCAATGTCGGCGCCCCGCAGGTCGCCTATCGCGAGACGCTCGGCCGCAAGGCCGAGATCGACTACACCCACAAGAAGCAGTCCGGCGGTTCGGGCCAGTTCGCCCGTATCAAGCTGGTGTTCGAGCCGGGCGAGCCGGGCTCGGGCTACAGCTTCGAGAGCAAGATCGTTGGCGGCTCGGTGCCCAAGGAGTTCATCCCGGGCGTTGACAAGGGCCTCGAGGCGTCACGCGAGAGCGGCGTGCTGGCCGGCTTCCCGGTGATCGACTTCAAGGTGACCCTGATCGACGGCGCCTATCATGACGTCGATTCGAGCGTGCTCGCGTTCGAAATCGCCGCCCGCGCGGCCTTCAAGGAAGGCCTGCAGAAGGCGCAGTGCAAGCTGCTCGAGCCGATCATGAAGGTCGAGGTGGTGACGCCCGAAGACTACATGGGCGACTGCATCGGTGACCTGAACAGCCGCCGCGGCCAGATCCAGGGCATGGAAGCGCGCGGCAACGCGCAGGTCATCAATGCCATGGTGCCGCTGGCGAACATGTTCGGCTACGTGAACACGCTGCGGTCGATGACCCAGGGGCGTGCTGCCTACACGATGACCTTCGATCACTACGCGCCTGTGCCGCAGGCGGTGGCGGACGAAGTCATCACCAAGCTGGCGGGCTAAGGCCGCCGATCGAACCAAGACCGATTGAAGGAACAAGACCATGTCTAAGGCGAAGTTTGAGCGGAACAAGCCGCACTGCAACATCGGGACGATCGGGCACGTTGACCATGGCAAGACGTCGCTGACGGCGGCGATCACGAAGATCCTGGCGAAGACGGGTGGAGCGACGTTCACGGCGTACGACCAGATCGACAAGGCGCCGGAGGAGCGCGAGCGCGGGATCACGATCTCGACGGCGCATGTTGAGTACGAGACGACGAACCGTCACTACGCGCACGTCGACTGCCCAGGCCATGCCGACTACGTGAAGAACATGATCACGGGGGCGGCGCAGATGGACGGTGCGATCCTGGTTGTGTCGGCGGCGGACGGTCCGATGCCGCAGACGCGCGAGCACATCCTGCTGGCGCGTCAGGTCGGTGTTCCGGCGCTTGTGGTGTACATGAACAAGGTCGACATGGTCGACGACCCTGAGCTTCTGGACCTGGTGGAGCTCGAGGTTCGCGAGCTTCTGAAGAGCTACCAGTTTCCCGGCGACGACATTCCTGTGGTGCGCGGGTCGGCGCTGATGGCGCTTGAGGACAAGAACGCGGAGCAGGGCGAGCAGTCGATCCTGAAGCTGATGGAAGAGGTCGACCGCTACATCCCGCAGCCGACGCGCGACAAGGACAAGCCGTTCCTGATGCCGATCGAGGACGTATTCTCGATCTCGGGCCGCGGCACGGTGGTGACGGGCCGGGTCGAGCGTGGCGTTGTGAAGGTCGGCGAGGAGATCGAGATCGTCGGCCTGAAGGCGACGACGAAGACGGTGGTGACGGGCGTTGAGATGTTCCGCAAGCTGCTGGACCAGGGCGAGGCGGGGGACAACATCGGTGCGCTGCTGCGCGGGGTGGGTCGCGAGGACGTCGAGCGTGGCCAGGTGCTGGCGAAGCCCGGCTCGATCACGCCGCACACGAACTTCGAGGCCGAGGCGTACATCCTGACCAAGGAGGAGGGCGGTCGGCACACGCCGTTCTTCACGAACTACCGTCCGCAGTTCTACTTCCGGACGACGGACGTGACGGGCGTGGTGTCGCTGCCCGAGGGCACGGAGATGGTGATGCCGGGCGACAATGCGCGGATGACGGTCGAGCTGATCCAGCCGATCGCCATGGACGAGGGCCTGCGCTTCGCCATCCGCGAAGGCGGCCGCACCGTCGGCGCCGGCGTCGTCACAAAAATCGTCAAGTAACGCTGCCAGCGCTGAGCGAGCAAAGACCATGGACAACACCAATATCCGAATCCGGCTGAAGGCCTTCGATCATCGCGTGCTCGACACGTCGACAAGCGAGATCGTGAGCACGGCCAAGCGGACGGGCGCGCAGGTGCGCGGTCCGATCCCGCTGCCGACCGGCATCGAGAAGTTCACGGTCAACCGCTCGCCGCACATCGACAAGAAGTCGCGCGAGCAGTTCGAGATCCGCACCCACAAGCGGGTCCTCGACATCGTCGATCCCACTCCGCAGACGGTCGATGCGCTGATGAAGCTCGACCTCGCCTCGGGCGTGGACGTCGAGATCAAGCTCGGCGCCTAGGGGACAGGAAGAGAAGGAACAGGACCATGCGTTGCGGTCTCGTCACCCAGAAGGTCGGCATGACCCGCGTCTTCAACGACGCCGGGGAACATGTGCCGGTGACCGTTCTGAAGGTCGACCAGCTCCAGGTCGTCGCCGTCCGCTCGGAAGAGAAGGACAAGTACACCGCCGTCCAGCTCGGCTACGGCAAGGCCAAGGTCAAGAACGTGAGCCAGCCCAACCGCGGCCACTTCGCCAAGGCCAAGGTCGAACCGAAGAAGAAGCTGGTCGAGTTCCGCGTCGCCAAGGACGCCGTTCTCGAGGTCGGCGCCGAGCTCGTGCCGAGCCACTTCGTGCCCGGCCAGTTCGTCGATGTGATCGGCACCACCATCGGCCGCGGCTTCACCGGCTCGATGGTGCGCTGGAACTTCCACGGCCTCGAGGCCAGCCACGGCGTGTCGGTCTCGCACCGCAGCCATGGCTCGACCGGTAACCGCCAGGATCCCGGCCGCACCTTCCCCGGCAAGAAGATGGCTGGCCACTACGGCCACGAGCGTGTGACCACGCAGAACCTCAAGATCGTCGCCGCTGACGACGAGAAGGGTCTGCTGCTGGTTTCCGGCGCCGTTCCCGGCCCGCGCGGCGGCTACATCATCGTCAAGGACGCCTCCAAGCGCGCCCGCCCCAAGGATGCTCCCTACCCGGCCGGCCTGCGCAAGGCGGCTGGCGAGGCGGCGGCTCCCGCGGCGGAAGCGCCGGCGGCTGAAGGTCCTGCGGCTTGAGGACGGAACCATGAAGATCGCAGTCAAGACCATTGAAGGCGGCAGCGCCGGCGAGATCGAACTCGCCGACGGCGTGTTCGCCGTCCCCGTCCGCAAGGACATCCTGCAGCGCTGCATCGTGTGGCAGCTGTCGCGCCGCCAGCAGGGCACGCACAAGACCAAGGGTCGCGCCGAAGTGACGGCGACGGCCAAGAAGATGTACGCCCAGAAGGGCACCGGTCGCGCCCGCCACGGCAACGAGGCGGCGCCGCAGTTCCGCGGCGGCGGCAAGGCATTCGGGCCTGTGGTGCGCAGCCATGCCTCCGACCTGCCCAAGAAGGTCCGCAAGCTCGCCCTTCGTACGGCACTCTCGGCCAAGGCGGCCGAGGGCAAGCTGATCGTGGTCGAAGCGGCGACGCTCGCCGAGCCCAAGACGGCGCAGCTCAAGACCCACTTCGGCAAGCTCGGCGTGTCGAGCGTGCTGGTCATCGGCGGCGCCGAGATCGACACCAACTTCGCGCGCGCCGCGGCCAACATCGCGCATGTCGATGTGCTGCCGCAGCAGGGCGCCAACGTCTACGACATCCTGCGCCGCGACACGCTGGTGCTGACCAAGGATGCCGTGAAGCATCTCGAGGAGCGCCTGCAATGAGCGTCAAGGCGAACAGGGCCGCCGTGGGAGCCACCGTTTCCCGCGCCCGCATGTACGAGGTGATCCGCTCGCCGCTGATCACGGAAAAGACCACCAACGGCTCCGAGCACGGCCAGGTGACCTTCCGTGTCGCGTCGGACGCCACCAAGCCCGAGATCAAGCAGGCGGTCGAAGGCCTGTTCAAGGTCAAGGTGAAGGCGATCAACACCGTCACCGTGAAGGGCAAGAAGAAGGTTTTCCGCGGCCGCCCCGGCGTGCGGAGCGACTGGAAGAAGGCGATCGTCTCGCTGGTCGAGGGTCACAAGATCGACGTGACCACGGGCCTGTAGGACGGGGGACAGACAGATGGCTCTGAAGACATACAAGCCGATCACGCCGTCGCTGCGACAGCTGGTCATCGTCGACCGTACGGGCCTGTGGAAGGGCAAGCCGGTCAAGGCGCTGACGCGCGGCAAGAAGAAGTCCGGCGGCCGCAACAACCACGGGCGTATCACCAGCAACCACATGGGCGGCGGGCACAAGCAGCGCCTGCGTCTGGTCGACTTCAAGCGTCGCAAGTTCGACGTCGCGGCGACCGTCGAGCGCCTCGAGTACGACCCCAACCGGTCGGCCTTCATCGCCCTCATCAAGTATGCCGATGGCGAGCTCGCCTACATCCTGGCGCCGCAGCGCCTCAAGGCGGGCGACGAAGTCGTGTCGGGTCAGCGCGTCGACATCAAGCCGGGCAACGCCATGCCGCTCGCCAACATGCCGGTCGGCACCATCGTGCACAACGTCGAGCTCAAGATCGGCAAGGGCGGCCAGCTCGCGCGTTCGGCCGGCACCTACGTCCAGCTGGTCGGCAAGGACGCGGGCTACGCCCAGATCAAGCTGAACTCGGGCGAGCTGCGCCTGGTGCCGGGCGAGTGCATGGCAACCGTCGGGGCCGTATCGAACCCCGATAACCAGAACATCGTGATCGGCAAGGCCGGTCGCCAGCGCTGGCTGGGCCGCCGCCCGGTCGTTCGCGGCGTCGCCATGAATCCGGTCGACCATCCGCACGGCGGCGGTGAAGGCCGTACCTCGGGCGGCCGCCACCCCGTGACCCCGTGGGGCAAGCCGACCAAGGGCAAGAAGACCCGCAAGAACAAGGCGACGGACAAGTTCATCATCCGCCGCCGTAGCGCGACGCGCTGACGAGGAGATAGGCAGTGGCACGTTCCGTTTGGAAGGGTCCCTTCGTCGAGGGGAGCCTCATCAAGAAGGCCGAGAAGGCGCGCCAGACCGTGCGCAGCGAAGTGATCAAGACCTGGTCGCGTCGCTCGACGATCCTGCCGCAGTTCGTCGGTCTGACCTTCGGCGTCTACAACGGCAAGAAGTTCATCCCGGTGAACGTCACCGAGGAGATGGTCGGTCACAAGCTCGGCGAGTTCTCGCCGACCCGCACCTTCCATAGCCATTCGGGCGATAAGAAAGTCTCGAGGGACTGACCGATGAGCAAGCCATCCAATCCCCGCCGCGAGGCGGACAACGAGGCCAAGGCCGTGCTGCGCACCGTCCGCGTCAGCCCGCGCAAGCTCGACCTCGTGGCCGCGACCATCCGCGGCAAGAAGGCGGCGTCGGCCGTCAACGAGCTTACCTTCTCCAAGAAGCGGATCGCTCGCGACGTGAAGAAGGCGCTGAACTCGGCGATCGCCAACGCCGAGAACAACCACAACCTCGACGTCGATCGCCTGATCGTCGCCGAGGCGTCGGTCGGCAAGGGACTGGTGATGAAGCGTTTCCACACGCGCGGCCGCGGCCGCGCTGCCGGCATCGTCAAGCCGTTCAGCCATCTCACCATCGTGGTGCGTGAGCGCGCCGAGGCGGAGGACAAGTAATGGGTCAGAAGGTCAATCCCATCGGCCTCAGGCTCGGCATCAACCGGACCTGGGATTCGCGGTGGTACGCCGAGGGCGGCGAATACTCCAAGATGCTCCATGAGGACATCCACATCCGCAAGGTGCTGCGCGAGCGCCTGGCCCAGGCGGGCGTCGCCAAGATCGTCATCGAGCGTCCGGCCAAGCGGGCCCGCGTCACCATCCACACTGCCCGCCCGGGCGTCGTAATCGGCAAGAAGGGCGCCGATATCGAGAAGCTGCGCGGCGACCTCGCCAAGATGACGAAGGGCGAGGTGGCCCTGAACATCGTCGAGATCCGCAAGCCCGAGATCGACGCCACGCTGATCGCCGAGAACATCGCCCAGCAGCTCGAGCGCCGTGTCGCCTTCCGTCGCGCCATGAAGCGCGCCGTGCAGTCGGCCATGCGCCTCGGCGCCCAGGGTATCCGAATCAACTGCTCGGGCCGCCTGGGCGGCGCCGAAATCGCCCGCATGGAATGGTACCGCGAAGGTCGCGTGCCGCTGCACACGCTGCGCGCCGACATCGATTACGGCACCGCGACCGCCTTCACCACCTTCGGCACCTGCGGCGTCAAGGTCTGGGTGTTCAAGGGCGAGATCATGGCTCACGACCCGATGGCGCACGACAAGCGCGCCGAGGAAGCCGCGCCGCAGCGCACGCCCGCCCGGGTCGAGCGTTCGGAGCAGAGGGACGCGTAAGACATCATGCTGCAACCCAAGCGCACCAAGTACCGCAAGGCCTTCAAGGGCCGTATCCGCGGCGCCGCCAAGGGCGGTTTCAACCTCGACTTCGGCGCCTTCGGCCTGAAGGCGATGGAGCCCGACCGCCTGACGGCGCGCCAGATCGAGGCCGCCCGCCGCGCCATCACGCGCCACATGAAGCGTGCCGGCCGCGTCTGGATCCGCGTGTTCCCGGACGTGCCGGTGTCCAAGAAGCCGGCCGAAGTCCGCATGGGCTCGGGCAAGGGCGCGCCGGAGTTCTGGGCGGCCCGCGTCAAGCCCGGCCGCGTGCTGTTCGAGCTCGACGGCGTATCGGTCCAGGTCGCCCGCGAGGCGCTCGAACTGGCCGCCGCCAAGCTGCCGATCAAGACGCGCTTCGTCGCCCGCGTCGGCGCCGAAGGCTGAGGAGATAGTCATGAAGGCCAGCGATCTGCGCCCCAAGACCCAGGACCAGCTCAAGGAAGAGCTCGGCAACCTGCGCAAGGAAGCATTCAACCTGCGTTTCCAGAAGGCCGGCGGACAGCTCGGCAAGACGGGTCGCGTGCGCCAGGTGCGCCGCGACATCGCCCGCATCAAGACGGTGCTGGGCGAGAAGGCCGCGGGCTAAGGAGCAAGACATGCCGAAGCGAGTTCTGGAAGGCGTCATCGTCAGCGACAAGATGGACAAGACCATCGTCGTCAAGGTCGAGCGGCGCGTTCAGCATCCGATCTACAAGAAGTTCATTCGCCGCTCGAAGAAGTATCACGCGCACGACGAGGCCAATGCCTACAAGGGCAAGGTCGGAGAGCTCGTGCGTATCCGCGAGTGCCGCCCGCTGTCCAAGACCAAGAGCTGGGAAGTTCTGGTCGAGGCAGCCAAGGCCTAGGACGGAGCGACAGTCATGATCCAGATGCGTACCAACCTCGAGGTCGCCGACAATTCCGGCGCTCGTCGAGTGCAATGCATCAAGGTGCTGGGCGGCTCGCGCCGCAAGTATGCCAGCGTCGGTGATGTCATCGTCGTCTCCATCAAGGAGGCGATCCCGCGCGGCCGCGTGAAGAAGGGCGAGGTGCACCGCGCCGTCGTCGTGCGCACGTCGTTCCCGCTGCGCCGAATCGACGGCAGCGCCATCCGGTTCGACCGCAACGCCGCCGTCCTGATCAGCAAGCAGGACGAGCCGATCGGCACGCGTATCTTCGGACCGGTGACGCGCGAGCTGCGCGCCAAGAAGTTCATGAAGATCATCTCG
Organism: uncultured Rhodospirillales bacterium; assembly: GCA_902825855.1. Lineage (GTDB taxonomy): Bacteria > Pseudomonadota > Alphaproteobacteria > Reyranellales > Reyranellaceae > Reyranella. Next base: position 15,726 of record CADECW010000050.1, read on the forward strand.
CTCGCGCCGGAGGTCCTCTAAATGACCGCCAACAAGCTCAAGATCCGGAAGGGTGACCGCGTGAAGGTCATCGCCGGCCGCAGCAAGGGCAAGATCGGCGACGTCCTGCGCGTTCTCGCTGCCGACCAGCGCGTGGTCGTGTCGGGCGTGAACGTCATCAAGCGGCACACGAAGCCGAGCCGCACGGAACAGGGCGGCATCATCGAACGTGAGGCGGCGATCCACGTGTCGAACGTGGCCCTGCTGGATCCCAAGACCGACAAGCCGACGAAGATCGGCTTCAAGTTCCTCGAAGATGGTCGGAAGGTGCGCTTCTCGCGCGGTTCCGGCGAAACAATCGACCGCTAGGAGAACGGGCCATGCCCGCGCGACTGCAAGAGCACTATACCAAGACCGTGCGTGACTCGCTCATCAAGGAGTTCTCCTACAAGAACGCCTTCGAGGTGCCGAAGCTCGACAAGATCGTCATCAACATGGGCGTCGGCGAGGCGGTCAACGACCGCAAGGCCGTCGACGGTGCCGCCGCGGAGCTCGCCGCCATCACCGGCCAGAAGCCGGTGGTGACCAAGTCGCGCAAATCGATCGCGACTTTCAAGCTGCGTGAGGGCATGGCGATCGGCGCCAAGGTCACGCTGCGCCGCGACCGCATGTACGAATTCATCGATCGCCTGATCAATATCGCCCTGCCGCGCGTCCGCGACTTCCGCGGGCTGAACGGCAAGTCGTTCGACGGCAATGGCAACTACGCCATGGGCCTGAAGGAGCAGATCGTGTTCCCGGAAATCGACTACGACAAGGTCGACATGGTGCGCGGCATGGACATCATCATCTGCACGACGGCGAAGTCGGACGCGGAAGCCAAGGCGCTTCTCCGTGCTTTCGACTTCCCGTTCGTGAACTGAGGCCGGAGAAACAAATGGCCAAGACGAGCTCTGTCGAGAAGAACAACCGGCGCGCCAAGATGGTGGAGCAGTACGCCGCCAAGCGCGCCAAGCTGAAGGAGATGGCTGTCGACGACAGGCTGTCTCCGGAAGAGCGCTTCGGCGCGCGGCTCAAGCTTGCCGAGCTGCCGCGCAATTCCTCGCCGACGCGCATTCGCAATCGCTGCGAGATTACCGGCCGCCCGCGCGCCGTCTATCGCAAGTTCAAGCTGTCGCGCCTGGCGCTGCGTCAGCTGGCCTCGCTGGGCGCTCTGCCCGGCGTCGTGAAGTCGAGCTGGTAACGGGGGCCGTAGACCATGTCTATGACAGATCCGGTCGGTGATTTGCTGACCCGCATCCGCAACGGCCAGTCGGCGCGTCTCGACAGCGTGACCGTTCCGGCCTCGCGCCTGCGGTCGAACGTTCTCGACGTGCTCCAGCGCGAAGGTTACATCCGCGGCTGGTTCGAGGAAGAGCTGCGCCCCGGCGTGAAGGAGCTTCGCGTCGAGCTGAAGTACGACAACGGCCGTCCGGTCATCAAGGAGATCAAGCGCGTCTCCACCCCGGGTCGCCGCGTCTATTCGAAGATCCGCGAGCTGCCGCGCCACTTCAACGGGCTTGGCATCTCGATCCTGTCCACGCCGCGCGGCGTCATGTCCGACGCCGAGGCGCGTGCCGCCAATGTCGGCGGCGAAGTCATCTGCAGGGTGTTCTAACCATGTCGCGCGTCGGCAAGAACCCGGTCGTCGTCCCCACAGGGGTGACGGTCGATCTCAAGGGCCAGCATCTCAAGGCCAAAGGCAAGCGTGGCGAGCTGCAGTTCACGGTGCACGACGATGTCGAGGTCACCAGGGACGGCGACAAGCTCAACTTCAAGCCGCGCAACGAGAGCCGTCGCGCCCGCATGCAGTGGGGCACGGCGCGCAACCTCGCCAGCAACCTGGTGAAGGGCGTGTCGGATGGCTTCACCATCAACCTCGAGATCAACGGCGTCGGTTATCGTGCCCAGGCCGATGCCAAGAACCTGAAGCTGCAGCTCGGCTTCAGCCATGACGTCGAGATGGCGATCCCGGCTGGAATCCAGATCAAGGCGCTGAAGCCGACCGAGATCGAGATCACCGGCGCCGATCGACAGAAGGTCGGACAGCTCGCGGCCGAGATCCGCAGCCTGCGTCCCCCCGAGCCCTACAAAGGCAAGGGAATCAAGTACTCGACCGAGACGATCCGGCGCAAGGAAGGCAAGAAGAAGTAGAGGCCGACCATGTCCAAGACCAATGCCCTTTTCGCCCGTCGCCAGCGGCGCACGCGCCACGCGCTGCGCCAAGCCGCCGGCGGCCGCCCACGCCTCAGCGTCTTCCGCTCGGGCAAGCACATCTACGCCCAGGTCATCGACGACAAGAAGGGGGCGACGCTCGCTGCCGCCTCTTCGCTCGACGAGGACGTCAAGGGCAAGCTCAAGACCGGCGCCGACAAGTCGGCAGCGGCCGAGGTCGGCAAGCTGATCGCCGCCCGGGCCATTGCCGCCGGCGTGAAGGAAGTGATCTTCGACCGCGGCGGTTACATGTTTCACGGCCGCGTTGCTGCGCTGGCCACTGCCGCCCGCGAGGGCGGCCTGTCGTTCTGAGGAGTTAGCAAATGGCTCGTTCACCCGGTGGTTCCGGCCGTGGCCCGCGCGATCGTGGCCGCGATCGTGACCGCGACGAGGAAAATGAACTGAAGGACAAGCTGGTCACCATCAATCGCGTGGCGAAGGTGGTGAAGGGTGGCCGGCGCTTCGCTTTTGCGGCGATCGTGGTGGTCGGCGACCAGCGCGGCCGAGTCGGCCATGGCGCCGGCAAGGCGCGCGAAGTGCCCGAGGCGATCCGCAAGGCGACGGAAGCGGCCAAGCGCGGCCTGATCCGCGTGCCGCTACGCGACGGCCGCACGCTTCATCATGACGTCAAGGGCCGCTTCGGCGCCGGCAAGGTGACGCTGCGCGCGGCTCCCGCCGGTACCGGCATCATCGCCGGCGGCCCGATGCGCGCCGTGTTCGAGACGCTCGGCATCAAGGACATCGTCGCCAAGTCGGTCGGCACGTCCAACCCGCACAACATGATCAAGGCGACGTTCGCGGCCCTGCAGCTGCTGAACTCGCCGCGCATGGTCGCCACCCGCCGCGGCAAGAAGGTCGGCGACCTGCTGGGCCGCCGTGACGAGACGACCGGCGCCGCCGAGGCGACGGCTTAAGGAGCACGGTCATGGCCGAAGGCAAGAAGATCAGGATCACCCAGACCGGCAGCCATATCGGCCGCACGGACGACCAGCGCGCCACGTTGATCGGCCTGGGGCTGAACAAGCGCCATCGCAGCCGCGAGCTCGTGGACAGCCCCGAGGTGCGCGGCATGATCAACAAGGTGCGCCACCTGGTGCGCGTTGAAGACGACAAGGCCGCCTAAGTCGGTGGCTTGAAGGGATCGACGATGAAACTCAACGAAATCGCCGACAACGCCGGAGCCCGCAAGGCGCGCATGCGCGTCGGCCGCGGCATCGGCTCGGGCAAGGGCAAGACGTCGGGACGCGGCGTCAAGGGCCAGAAGTCGCGTACGGGCGTGGCCATCAAGGGCTTCGAAGGCGGCCAGATGCCGCTCTACCGGCGCATTCCCAAGCGCGGATTCCTGCCGCCGCACCAGAAGGCGTGGCAGGTGGTGAATCTCGGAACGCTGCAGAAGGCGATCGACGAGAACAAGCTGGACGCCGGCAAGACCATCGATGCCGCCGCCATGCAGGCTGCCGGCCTGTTCAAGAAGTCGTTGGACGGGGTGCGCCTCCTTGGCAAAGGCGAGATCAAGACCAAGATCGAAGTGAAGGTCGCGGGTGCCTCGGCGTCGGCGATCGCCGCGGTCGAGAAGGCCGGCGGCAAGGTCGAGCTGCCGCCCAAGGCCCAAGCCGAGGCGGCCTGAACCCTTCACGCGTGAGGTTCCATGGCGTCCGCGGCTGAGCAACTTGCATCCAACCTGAACTGGGGCGCGATCGGTAAGGCGACCGAGCTCAAGAAGCGCCTGTGGTTCACCGTCGGCGCGCTGGTTGTGTTCCGCATCGGCGCCTACATCCCCGTCCCCGGCGTCGATCCTCATGCCCTGGCCGAGATCTTCCAGCAGAATGCCGGCGGCATCGCCGGCATGCTCGATGTGTTCTCGGGCGGTTCGATCGGCCGCATGTCGGTGCTGGCGCTCAGCATCATGCCGTACATCTCGGCCTCCATCATCATGCAGATCCTGACGACGGTCGTGCCGTCGCTCGAGGCGCTGAAGAAGGAGGGCGAGGCCGGCCGCAAGAAGATCAACCAGTACACGCGCTACGGCACGGTGATCCTGGCGGCCTTCCAGGCCTATGGCATCGCCGTCGGGCTGGAGAGTCAGACGGCCTCGATGGGGCCGGTCGTCATCGACCCCGGCCTGTTCTTCCGCTTCGTCACCGTGGTCACCCTGGTCGGCGGCACGCTCTTCCTGATGTGGCTCGGCGAGCAGATCACCGCCCGCGGCGTCGGCAACGGTGTTTCACTGATCATCTTCGCCGGCATCGTGGCGGCGCTGCCCGGCGCCATGATCCAGACTCTCGAGCTTGGCCGCACCGGCGCGCTGTCTGCTCTGTTCATCATCGCCCTCGTGATCGGCATCGTGGTCGTCGTGGCTGTCGTGGTGTTCATGGAGACGGCGCAGCGGCGCATCGTCGTCCAGTATCCCAAACGCCAGGTCGGCAACCGAATGTACGGCGGCGAGGCCTCGCACCTGCCGCTCAAGATCAACACCTCGGGCGTCATTCCGCCGATCTTCGCCTCGTCGCTGCTGCTCTTCCCGGCGACCATCGCCGGCATCCAGGGCAGCGCCGGGGAGCCCGGCTGGGTGCAGTGGATCTCGACCTATCTCGGCCACGGCCAGCCGCTCTACCTGCTGGCCTATGTCGGCCTGATCGTCTTCTTCTGTTTCTTCTACACGACCGTCGTGTTCAATCCGAACGACACGGCCGACAACCTGAAGAAGAACGGCGGCTTCGTGCCGGGCATCCGTCCGGGCAAGAACACCGCCGAGTACCTGGAATACATCCTCAATCGCCTGACCGTGATCGGCGCGCTCTATCTCTCGGCGGTCTGTATCCTGCCGGAACTGCTGATCGCCCGCGGTGGCGTGCCCTTCTACTTCGGCGGCACCAGCCTCCTCATCGTGGTTTCGGTGACGCTCGATACGGTGACCCAGATCCAGGCGCACCTGCTGGCGCATCAATACGAGGGCCTCATCAAGAAGGCTCGCTTGCGGGGCCGTGGTCGATGAACATCATCCTCCTGGGACCGCCGGGGGCCGGAAAGGGCACCCAGGCGCAGCGCCTGCAGGCCGAGAAGGGCATGGTCCAGCTCTCGACCGGCGACATGCTGCGCGCCGCGGTGGCCTCGGGAAGCGAGCTCGGCAAGAAGGCCAAGGGCATCATGGAGAAGGGCGAGCTGGTGCCTGACTCGCTGATGGTCGGCCTGATCCAGGACCGCATCGCCCAGCCGGATGCTGCCAAGGGCTTCATCCTGGACGGCTTTCCGCGCACCGAGGCCCAGGCCAAGGCGCTGGACGACATGCTGACCAAGGCCGGCAAGAAGCTCGACCGCGTGGTCGAGATGGAGGTCGACGAGAAGGCGCTGACCGAGCGCATCGTCGGCCGCTTCACCTGCGCCAAGTGCGGCACGGGCTACCACGACAAGTTCAAGCGACCGAAGGTCGAAGGGGTCTGCGACGTCTGCGGATCGAAGGAGTTCACCCGTCGCAAGGACGATAATGCAGAGACCATGAAGACACGTATGGCGGCTTACCGCGCCCAGACCGAGCCGCTGCTGCCCTACTACGGCGGCCGCGGCGTGTTGCGGAAGGTCGATGGGATGGCCGCCATGGACGAGGTTTACCGTCAAATCTCCGGAGTTTTATCGGAGGCTTGACAAGTTTGAGTTCCGTTGACTCGGGCACGCGCATCCCTATAATCGCGCGCTTTTCCGGGGCCAGCGGAACGTGTGACGGGCGCGCATCAGCGCGCCGTAAGTCTTTGAAGGAGTTGGAACTTTGGCTCGTATAGCCGGCGTGAACATTCCCACTGCCAAGCGCGTCGTGGTGGGGCTGCAATACATCCACGGGATTGGCGAGGCGAAAGCCAAGGAAATCCTGGGGAAAGTAGGGATCGACGTGTCGCGGCGCGTGAACACGCTGACCGACGACGAGGTCATCCGCATCCGCGAGACCATCGATCGCGACTACACGGTCGAGGGCGACCTGCGACGTGAAGTGACGATGAACATCAAGCGCTTGATGGACCTCGCCTGCTACCGCGGCCTGCGGCACCGCCGCGGGCTGCCCGTCCGTGGCCAGCGCACGCATACCAATGCGCGCACCCGCAAGGGCCCGGCCAAGCCGATCGCCGGCAAGAAGAAAGTCACGAAGTAAGTCGAAGGGATCCGGATCATGGCCAAGCCTGCAGCCGCCGCGACCGCCGCCGCGCGCCCCCGCCGCAAGGAGCGCAAGAACATCATCGCTGGCGTCGCCCACGTGAACGCCTCGTTCAACAACACGATCGTCACGATCACCGACGCGCAAGGCAACACCATCGCCTGGTCGTCGTCGGGCCAGCAGGGTTTCAAGGGCTCGCGCAAGTCGACGCCGTTTGCCGCCCAGATGGCTGCCGAGAATGCCGGTCGGAAGGCCATGGAGCACGGCATGCGTACTCTCGAGATCGAGGTGCGCGGTCCGGGATCGGGCCGCGAGTCGGCGCTGCGTGCGCTGCAGGCGGTCGGCCTCGCCGTCACCGCCATCCGCGACGTCACGCCGATCCCGCACAACGGCTGCCGTCCGCCGAAGCGTCGTCGCGTCTGAGCTTTCGCCGTGGCGGCGCGCTTCTTGCGCCGCCCGCTTTTGAGAATGTTGTGGCGAGCCCGCTCGGGCGCGCCCGAACCAACCGGTCTAGAGAGGTAGTCCCCGTGCTTCAGAAGAACTGGCAGGACCTGATCAAGCCGGAGAAGCTTGTCACCGAAGCCGGCGTCGATTCCGGTCGCACTGCGACCATCGTCGCCGAACCGCTGGAGCGCGGCTTCGGTCTCACGCTCGGCAACGCGCTCCGTCGCGTGTTGCTCTCCTCGCTGCAGGGTGCGGCCGTCACGTCGATCAAGATCGACAACGTGCTGCACGAGTTCTCGTCGATCCCCGGCGTCCGTGAGGACGTGGTCGACATCGTGCTCAACATCAAGGCCATGGCCGTGAAGATGCAGGGCGACCGCCCGCAGCGTCTGTACCTGCGCGCCGTCGGTCCGGGAGAAGTGACGGCCGGCATGATCGAGCTGCCGGGCGACGTGCAGATCATGGATGCCAAGCACCTGATCTGCACTCTCGACGACGGCGCATCGATCTCGATGGAGCTGATGGTCGCGACCGGCAAGGGCTACATTCCGGCCTCGGCCAACCGGCCCGAGGACGCGCCGATCGGCCTGATCCCCGTCGATTCGGTGTTCAGCCCCGTCAAGCGCGTCTCGTACAAGATCGAGAACAGCCGCGTCGGCCAGGTCACCGACTACGACAAGCTCTCGATGACGGTCGAGACGAACGGGACGACCCGTCCGGACGACGCCGTGGCGCTGGCCGCGCGCATCCTGCAGGACCAGCTCCAGCTCTTCATCAACTTCGAGGAGCCGCGCGAGGTCCGCAAGGAGGAGCAGCAGGACGACTTCCCGTTCAACCGCAACCTGCTGCGCAAGGTCGACGAGCTCGAGCTGTCGGTGCGTTCGGCCAACTGCCTGAAGAACGACAACATCATCTACATCGGCGATCTGGTTCAGAAGACCGAGGCGGAAATGCTGCGCACGCCGAACTTCGGCCGCAAGTCGCTGAACGAGATCAAGGAAGTGTTGGCCGGCATGGGCCTCCACCTGGGAATGGAAATCCCGGGCTGGCCGCCGGACAACATCGAGGAGATGGCCAAGCGGCTGGAAGAGCCGTACTAGGCCGACGGAAAAGGGATCCAGGTCATGCGTCACGGAAATCGCGGTCGGAAGTTCCACCGCACGGCGGAGCATCGCAAGGCGATGTTCTCGAATCTCGCCGGTGCTCTCATCAAGCACGAGCAGATCACGACCACACTGCACAAGGCGAAGGACCTGCGTCCGATCGTCGAGAAGCTGGTCACGCTCGGCAAGAAGGGCGGCCTGCATGCGCGTCGTCAGGCGATTGGCTATTTGCGCGATCCCTACATCGCCGACAAGCTCTTCACCACGCTGGGTCCGCGCTACTCCAGCCGGGCAGGCGGCTATCTGCGCGTCCTCAAGGCAGGCTTCCGCTTCGGCGACGCAGCGCCGATGGCGGTGATCGAGTTCGTCGAGCGCGACACCGCAGCCAAGGGCCAGGATTCCGGTCCGTCGGCCGAGCCTGCCGAGCAGCAGGAAGCGGCGTAGAACACGCGAAACCAGATGCAAACGCCCGGTCATCGACCGGGCGTTTTCGTTTGGGCGAGTGCCTCGGCACCTCCGTCATCCCGACCGGAGCGCGAAGCGCTCGGCTCCGGTCGGGATGACGGGTGGGGAGGCGACGCAGCAACAGTACAGTTGCTCCACTTGGCGCTTCGCGCTCCGGTCGGGATGGTATTTTGCCGCGCGGCGCACCGAAGCCATCAAAACCTCCGGGCGGAGCTGGTAGTCTTTCGGCATGGCTTTGACGTTCAGGAAGGCCGCCCCGTCGGAACGGGATGACGCCCAGAGGATCCTGTGGTCGGCGTTCACGCCGTACGTCCGCAACCTCGGCCGCGAGATCACAGCCGACAACTACGCCTTCCTGGACGCCTCGATCGCCCGCGGCGATGTCTACGTCGCGGTCGACGGCCCCGAAGTAGTCGGCGTCGCGGCGACCGAGCGGCGCGAGGATGGCATCTATATCGACCGGCTGGGCGTCTCGCCGGCTCGCCAGGGCATGGGGCTGGGAAGCTGGCTGCTGGTACGGATCGAGGAGGTGGCGCGATCGGTGGGCGCGCGCGGCATGTCGCTGGAGACCGCCGAGATGGCGGAGGGCAACATCCGGCTCTATCGCCGACACGGCTTCGAGGTCGTGCGCCGCGGCCCGCCCTCGCACGGCAAGGATGCCCACATGCGCGTCTTCATGGTGAAGGTGTTCTGAGCGAAGCGCGGACCTCAAGGTCCGCTATGTCCAGGCGATGGGATAACGGTTGAAGCCGCGGAAGCGGGCGCGGCCGCCGCGTTCGGGGGTGCCGTCGCGGTGGAGGCCGTCGAAACGGGAAACCAGCCGGCCGATGGCGATGGTGCCCTCGATGCGCGCCAGCACGGCGCCCAGGCACATATGCACGCCTGAGCCGAAGGCGAAGTGGCGATTGGGTTCGCGGCCTGCATCGAAGCGGTCGGGCTCGGCGAACTGCGCCGGATCCCGGTTGGCGGCACCGATGCCGATGTGGATGTAGGTGCCGGCGGCCAGCGTCTCGCCGCCGATCTCGAGGTCGGAGGCGAGGCGGCGATTGCCGAGCTGGTTGGAGCTTTCGAAGCGCAGGCCTTCCTCGACGCAGCCCTTCAGCAGCGCCGGGTTCTCCCGCACTCGTCGCAGCTCATCCGGAAAGCGCAGCAGGGCGTCGATCGTGTTGCCGATCAGGTTGGTCGTGGTCTCGTGGCCGGCGTTCAGCAGGAAGATGCAGTTCTGCACCAGCTCGTCATGCGTCAGCCGCTCGCCGTCGACCTCGCCGTGGATCAGCGCGCCCAGCACATCGCGATCGTCAGCCGGCCGTTTGCGCCGCTCGAGGATCAGGTCGTCGAGATAGGCCGAGAACTCGGCGACGGCGGCATTGCCGGCGGCCTGGCGCTCGGGACCGGCAACCGGTTCGAGCGCTCCCAGGATGGCGAGCGAATAGCGCCGGAACGGCGCGCGCTCGCCCGACGGAACGCCCAGCATGTCGCAGATCACCTCGACGGGCAGGCGGAAGGCGAAGTCCTCGACCAGGTCCATGCGCCCCTTGTCGGCGTGCTCGGCCAGCAGACCGTCGACCACGGCTTCCACGCGCGGCTGCAGGGCCGCCAAAGCGCGCGGCGTGAAGGCTGCGGCCAGGAGCTTGCGCACGCGCGTGTGCAGGGGCGGGTCGTTGAACACCAGGCTCGTGGTGTGATGCTTGTAGAGGGGAGTGCCGACACCGAACTTCGGACCGAACTCGGCTTTCTTGTCCGACCGCATCGCCGGGTCGCGATAGCAGATCGCGACGTCGGCATAGCGCGACAGGAAAACGCTGCCGTCGGGCAGTCGCTTGATCGGCGCGAAGCGGCGCAGCGCGTGATAGTAGGGGAACGGATCGTCGAGGAAGGTGCGTTCGAGGCTCGCCAGGTCGAACCGGCGGGCGAAGGCCTGCGCCTCGTCCGCCGGCAGCTCGATCAGCCCTGGGCTCAGAGCTGCGCCTCCGACAGCGCAAATACCGTACGGCCGGCTGCCTTGAGCGGCCCGAGCTCGGCAAGGGCCGGTGGCAGGACGACTTCGGCATAGAAGCGGGCGGTCACGACCTTGGCTTCGAGGAAGGCGGCGTCGCCGTCACGGCCTGCCAGCTTGCCGTGGGCCGCGAGGCCGCTCCTGGCCAGCAACCAGCCGCCCAGGGCCGTCCCGGCCAGTCTCAGGAAGGGCACAGAGCCTGCCAGAGCGGCGGCCAGGTCCTCCCTGACCGACTGAGCCACCCATCTGGTGGCCTCTTCCAGAGCGTCCGCCGCGGCCAGAAGGGCCGTCCGGATGGCCACCAGGTCATCTCCCGGCGCCGCCTTGAGCTCCTCGCAGGTCGCGCGCATCTCGGCCACCAGGGCCAGCATGGTCTCGCCTCCGTCCCTGGCGACCTTGCGGCCGACCAGGTCGCGCGCCTGGATGCCGTTGGTGCCCTCGTAGATCGGCAGGATGCGGGCGTCGCGCAGATGCTGGGCCGCACCCGTCTCCTCGATGAAGCCCATGCCGCCATGAATCTGCACGCCGGTCGAGGCGATCTCGTTGCCGAGGTCGGTGAACCACGCCTTGACGATCGGGATCAGGAGATCGACACGGTCCTGGATCCTTTTCGCAGCGACCCGATCGGTATGCCTCAGCGCACCGTCGATGCCTGCTGCCGTGTAGTAGCCCAGCGCGCGCATCGCCTCGACCTGGGCACGCATGGTCATCAGCATGCGCCGCACATCGGCGTGGTGGATGATCGACACCGGCTGCGGCTTGTCGCTGCCGTCGTCCTTGGATTGCACGCGCGTCTTGGCGAAGGCTGCAGCCTGCTGATAGGCGCGCTCGGCGATCGCCAGGCCCTGGATGCCAACCGAGAGCCGCGCGTTGTTCATCATGGTGAACATGTAGGAAAGCCCGCGGCCTTCCTCGCCGACCAGGTAGCCGACGGCACCGCCGTCGTCGCCGAACGACATCACGCAGGTCGGACTGGCGTGGATGCCGAGCTTGTGCTCCAGCGACACACAGCGCAGGTCGTTGCGTCTGCCCGGCTTGCCGTCGGCGCCGACCAGGAACTTCGGCACGATGAACAGCGAGATGCCGCGCACGCCGGCCGGCGCGTCGGGCGTGCGAGCCAGGACGAGGTGCACGATGTTCTCGGCCATGTCGTGCTCGCCGTAGGTGATGAAGATCTTCTGGCCCGTGACGAGGTAATGGTCACCGTTCTTGACCGCCCGGCTCTTGAGCTGCGCCAGGTCCGAGCCTGCCTGCGGCTCGGTCAGGTTCATGGTGCCCGTCCACTCGCCCGAGATCATCCTGGGCAGGAAGGTCGACTTCTGGTCGGCCGAGCCGTGGTGGTGGATGGCGTCGATGGCACCCTGGTTCAGCAGCAGCACCAGGCCGAAGCCCATGTTGGCCGCCTGCCACATCTCCTGGACCGTGGCCGCCAGCAGCCAGGGCATTCCCTGACCGCCGAACTCGGGATCGAAGGGCAACGAGTTCCAGCCGCCCTCGACGAATTCCTTGTACATTCGCGCGAAGCCGGGCGCGGTGCGCACCACGCCGTTCTCGAGCTTGGCGCCGACCTTGTCGCCGTCCCGATTGAGCGGCGCCAGGCCGTTGCCGGCGAGCTTCGCCGCTTCCTCCAGGACCGCATCGATCGTGTCGTCCGTGGCATGCTCGTAGCCCGGCAGGGCGGAAATCTGCTGCAATCCCGCCACTTCGCGCAGCGCGAAACGCATATCGGCGAGCGGTGGCGTATAGGTCATCTGCTATCCTCCGGGTCGCAATATGCCGCGCTCGGTCGCTTTTGGCGACCGGCTCAGGTATTTTCCCGGCATCATGTCCGACACCGTTCTTCTTGCCGTCGACGGCCCCCGGGCCATCATCACCCTGAACGATCCAGCCAAGCACAACCGCCTCGATCCGGCGGGGCTCGAGCTGCTGATGGCCGCAGTCGAGACGGCCGATGCCGATCCCGACGTGAGGGTCACCGTCATCACCGGGGCGGGCGAAAAGACCTTCTGCTCGGGCTACGACCTCGGCTCGATCCCGGCCGGTGGCCAGAAGCAGACCGGTCACAAGGACTCCGGTAACAGGGACTCGGGCTTCGAGAAGGTCATGGACCGCATCGAGGCGATGCGCATGCCGACCCTTTGCGCCCTAAACGGCGGCGTCTATGGCGGCGCGACCGACATGGCGCTGGCCTGCGACTTCCGCCTCGGGGTCGAGGGCATGAGGTTCTTCATGCCGGCGGCGCGCTTTGGCCTGCACTACTATCCGAGCGGGCTGCGCCGCTACACCCAGAAGGTGAGCCCGAGCTTCGCCAAGCGCGCCTTCCTGCTGTCGGAGGAGTTCAGTGCCGGCGACCTGCTGGCTGTCGGTTACCTGGACTGGTTGGTGGAACGAAGCGAGTTCAAGAACAAAATCGACGAGATATCCAAGCGGCTTGCCACGTTGGCGCCGCTTTCGATGGTGAACATGAAGCGTGCCATCGAGCAGTTTGCCCAGGCCGAACCAGACATCCCGGCAATACGTCAGAACATCCGCGAGTGCGCTACGTCGGAAGACCTGCGCGAGGGCCTGGCTGCACTGCGTGAACGGCGGCAGCCCGACTTCAAAGGTCGCTGAGCGGCCATGCAACGACGCCTGGCCGCCATCGTCCACGCTGACATCGCGGGCTTCACCCGCATGATGGAGGGCTCGGAGACGCGTACCTTCAGGCATCTGAAGACGGCCCAGATCGATGTCTGGCGCCCGGCCATCCAGGCGTCGAACGGCCGCCTGGTCGGTACGGCAGGTGACGCCATGCTGGCGGAGTTCGGCTCGGCCGTGACCGCCGTCAGCGCCGCCCTCGACATCCAGGAGCGGATGGCGAAGTTCAACGACACGATCGAGCCCGAGCAACGGATGAATTTCCGCATCGGCGTGCACCTCGGCGAAGTCATCGTCGATGAGGAAGATCAGAATATCTTCGGCGACGGTGTCAATCTCGCCGCCCGCATCCAGGCACTGGCCGAGCCTGGCGGCATCGCCGTGTCTCGCGCGGTGCGCGATCTCGTCGAGTTGCGCATGGAGTACGCCTTCGTCGACGGCGGCGAGCACTCGCTGAAGAATGTCAGCCGCTCGGTGCAGATCTTCCACGTCCACCACGCCAAGGCGGCAGGCACGGACAGCACGGCCGCGCTCGCCCACACCACGACTCGCATGGTCCCGCAGGTCACCTTGCGCTTCGAAGGCACCGATTCAGCCAAGACCAAGCACAGCTTCGAGGTCACGCTCGAGAAGCTGATGGGTCGATCGGACGGCATGGTGATCGGCCGAGCCGCCGACCAATGCGACTTCGTCATCGCCCATCCGACGGTGTCGCGCCGGCATGCCCGGCTGCGTGTGGCGGGCGAAGCGCTGCAGGTCGAGGATCTCGGCTCGACCAACGGCACGAAGGTGGGCGAGCAGGCGCTGAAAGCCGGCGAGCCTGTGCCGTTGCACGCCGGCGCCAAGCTGCGCATCGGCGATGTCGACATGATGCTGCGCCACGTCTAGCCAGTCATGACGGAGCCGACCCACATAACGGGCCAGCCGGCGAAGGGTGTCGTTCCCGAGGTCGACTTCATCGCCCTGCAGCCGGGCCAGACGATCGGCCGCTACGAGATCGTCTCGGTGCTGGGGCAGGGGGGCTTTGGCATCACTTACCGCGCGCGTGACGTGCAGCTCGGTCGAGAGGTCGCGATCAAGGAATACCTGCCGTCGGCGCTCGCCATCCGCCAGGACGGCTCGACGGTGCTGCCGCGCACGACCAAGATGGCCGACGATTTCGGCTGGGGCCGCGATCGCTTCGTCACCGAGGGGCGCACGCTTGCGAGCCTCCATCGCGCGACGGCGATCGTGCAGGTCTTCGATTACCTCGAGGCCAACGGCACCGCCTACATCGTGATGGAGCTCCTGAGCGGAGAGACGCTCGAGGATCGCATCGCCAAGAACGGCAAGCTCTCTTCAGGAGAAGTCGATCGCATCCTGTGGCCGCTGCTCGACGGCCTGGAGCAGGTGCACGACGCCGGCTTCCTGCATCGCGACATCAAGCCTGGCAACATCCTGCTCGATGCGACGGGCAATCCGACACTGATCGATTTCGGCGCCTCGCGAGCAGCGATGGCCGGGCGCAGCACGGCGCTCACCGCCATCTTCACGCCGGGCTATGCGGCGGCCGAGCAGATGACTTCGGCCAAGCAGGGGCCGTGGACGGATATCTATAGTCTGTCGGCCACGCTCTATCATGCGATCGTGGGCAAGACGCCGCCTGGTGCCTTCGACCGCATGCTGAGCGACGCCTACGTGCCGCTGGCGCAGTTGAAGCCGGCCGGCTTTTCGCCCGGCGTGCTGGCCGGCATCGACGCCGGCCTCGCCGTCGTGGCCAGCGACCGGCCGCAGAGCATCGCCGGCTGGCGGCCGATTCTCGGCATGACCCAGGCGCCGATCGCCGAGGCAACGGTCGCGATCGGCATGGCGCCACCGCCCGTCGTGCGGCACGTCTCGACCTTGCCGCCGCCTGCCGAGCCGGGCACGTCCGTCCGTGCCGGGCTGTGGATGGCGCTCGGCGCCGTGGTGCTCATCCTGCTGGGCGGCGGAGGTTACTACTTTGCCGTGCGCGGCCCCGATCCGGAGACCATCAAGGCGCGCCAGGCTGCCGAGGAGGCCGAGGGGCGTCGCCTCAAGGCCGAAGAGGAAGCGGCCAAGCTGCGTGCCGACAACGAGGACCGCCAGAAGGCTGCGCAGGTTGCGGCTGCGCGCGAACGCCAGGAACTGGCCGAGGCAGCAGCCAAGAAACAGTTCGAGGACGAAACCCGGCGCAAGCTCGAGGCCGAGATGGCCGCGCGGAGGCAGGCCGAGGACGAAGCCAGGCGCAAGTCCGAGGACGAAACCAGGCGCCAGGCGGAAGAGGCCAAGCGCAAGGCGGAGGACGAGGCCGAGGCGCGTCGCAAGGCGATCGAGGATGCCCGCAAGGCGGTCGAGTTCGTCTCCGGCTCGTTCGAGCATTTCGGCAAGACGCTCATGATGATCGGCCTCAAGGGGCGCGCGGACGAAGTTCGCCTGCAGGGCGTCGACGTCGTCAACGATCCGGACCTCAACAAGATCGCCATCCAGGCGCTGGCCGTCCAGCCGCGCGATCTGCGCTGTCGGCAGACCGACCGGCTGACCGACGGCACGCCGCTCTATCGCTGCCTGATCACCCAGCTCAACGCCAAGCAGCCGCTCAACGACATTCCCGATTCCGATCGCGTCGATCTCGCTCTCGCGCTGGTGAAGAACGGCCTGGTGCTCGCCTCGTGCGATGCGCCGCGTTCCTATGCTGACGCTGAAGACGATGCGCGTGGTCGAAAACAGGCCCTATGGGGTAGAGTAACGGTCCAGGACTACAAACGGAGATGCACCAAATGACGGCATTGATCGCCCAGACGACGAGCCTGCGCCCTCTCGGCCTGCGCCTCTTGGGCCGGAAGATCGCGATGCAAGCGGTCGGCATGGTCGCCGCCCTCGGCCTCGCGACGGCGTGCACGACCAGCGAGAGCGGCGGGCCCTCCAATCAGGCGATGGGCACCTTCATGGGCGCGGCAGTCGGCGGAGCGGTGGGCGGTCTCGCCTTCGGTTCGGCGGGCGGCGTCATCGGCGGTGCTCTGGTCGGAGCACTTGCAGGCAACCTGGTCGGCCGCGCGCTCGACAACCAGGAACGGACGCGGCTCGCGCAGGCCACACAGAACGCCTTCACCGCCGAGACCAACCAGCCGACCACCTACACGGTCGAGCCGACGACCAAGTCAACGAGCGCAACGCCTCCGCCGCCTACGGTGGTAGCGGCCAAGCCCGTGGCTCCGGCGACGACCCGCGCTGACGGAAGCACCTGCCGGCCGATCGAGCTCACCGCCACCAAGAACGGCCAGACCACGACCGAGACCACGACCTTCTGCAAGTCGTCGGGCTCCAACGACCTGAAGCCGGTTTCGGTGTAGTCGGAATCGTCCAGCCTCAGCATCGTTTCGTGGCGGCCCCTGCTTTGGGCAGGGGCCAGTGAAAGATTAGAGCGGACTGACACCAATGCGGCTGGCGGCGGCGCCAGCCGAGCGCAGCAGCGCCACCGCTCGCGCAGGCGACGAAGCGCGATCGCGGCCTGTCGTCCTCGCGACATGACACCCCGGGCAACCGGGGCGCGAACACAATATTTGTGGCCGCTCTTGCGATGTCGCGCTCACTCGGGCGCAATGGTGGCAGCAACACACAAGGGATCGATCATGGCAGGCAATCTCAACGCGGCGGCGCTGCGCCGGCTGCTGGCGCAGGGCGAGTTCGTGCTGGCGCCGGGCATCTACGACGGCATTTCGGCACGCGTCGCGGATACAATGGGTTTTCCCGCCCTCTATATGACAGGCTACGGAGCCACGGCTTCGCTGCTGGGGCTGCCCGACGCGGGCCTCGCCACCTATTCTGACATGGTGGGCCGCGCCGAGATGATCTGCTCGGTGGTGAAGACGCCGGTGATCGCCGATGCCGACACCGGCTACGGCGGATTGCTGAATGTCCAGCGCACAGTGCGTGGCTACGAAGCGGCGGGCGTTGCGGCGATCCAGATCGAGGACCAGGAGATGCCCAAGAAGTGCGGCCACACCCCTGGGCGCCGCGTCGTGCCGGCCGAGGAGATGGTGATGAAGATCCGCGTCGCCGCCGATGCGCGGCGCCATCCCGAGACCATGATCGTGGCGCGCACCGACGCCCGGACCGCGCACGGCCTCGACGAGGCGCTGCGCCGCGCCAGGCTCTACGAGGAAGCCGGCGCCGACGTCATCTTCGTCGAGTCTCCCGAGACCGAAGCCGAGCTGGAGCGCATCGGCAAGGAAGTGAGCAAGCCTCTGCTCGCCAACATGGTCGAGTTCGGCAAGACGCCGCGAGTCGAGGCCGAGCGGCTGAAGAAATGGGGCTTCGATATCGCCATCTATCCCGGGCTGGGCTTCAGCGTTGCTGCAGAGTCCATGCGCCAAGCGTGGTCCTATCTCAAGGACAAAGGCACGAGTGTGGGCATCGAAGTGCCACAATATCGCGGCATGCACGAGCTGATGGGGTTCCCCGAAGTGTGGGACTTCGAGAAGCGCTGGGTGTCATGAACGGCAAGCAGTTCCTGGAAATGCTCGCGCGCCTGCCGGCGCGGGTCTGGCTGCAGGCCATCCTGGGCCTGATCGGTTTCGTCGTGCTGGCGGTGCTGGGCTTCGCCGTGATTGCCGGAGTGGCGGCCGTGGTCCTGGTGGCGATCCTTGTCTTCAAGGCGCGCCAGTGGCTGGCCGGCCTCTTCACCGGACGCCGGCCCGAACCGCCGGCCCGACAGGAGCGCAAGGTGATCGACGTCCAGTACGAGATCGTCGACCGCACCAAGGACGACGTGAAGCGATAGTTTCTGCCGGATGCTGGCCTCGACGCCGTCCGGACTCAGCAGCTCCACTGGAAGCCGTCGATCACGAAGTGCTGGCCGGTGATGAAGCAGGGTTCCGAGGTGGCGAGGAAGGCGACGAGCTGGGCGACGTCGGCGGGTGTGCCGAGCCGGTTCAGCATGATGCCCTTCTTCATCTCCTCGCCGCGCGAACGGGTCAGGCTGTTGCCGAGCTCGGTCTCGATCACGCCGGGGCAGATGGCATTGATCATGATCTTGGGTCCGAGCTCCTTGGCCAGTGACCGGGTCAGACCGAGGATGCCGGCTTTGGCCGCGGCGTAGGAGTGCTTGCTGACGGCGCTGGTGACGCCGCCCGACAGCGCATTGAGCGAGGACATGCTGGCAATGCGTCCGCCCGCCTCCTGCTTCAACATGACCGGCGCCACGGCGTGGATGTAGTTGAAGCAGCTCTTGAGGTTGACCGCGATGGTTCGGTCGAACTCCTCCTCGCTGATCTCCAGGATGCCCTTGGGGTTGGGACCGCCTGCATCGTTCAGCAGGAAATCGATCGCGCCCCATTGCCGGGCGACCTCGTCCACCACCTCGTGGGCGCGCGCGAACGAGGCGACGTCGGCCTTGTAGGTGAGCGCCTTGCGGCCCAATCCCTCGATCTCGCCCGCCGTCCGCTTCATCTCGGGCTCGAGCAGGTCGACCAGGGCGATGTCGTATCCGCGCCGGGCCAGCTCCAGGGCGCAGCCGCGGCCGATACCGCGCGCGCCGCCGGTGACGATCGCCGTCCTGCTCACGCGGCGTGCTCCTTGGCGTAGCGCGCCACCTGTTCGTGGGTAGCGAACCACACCTTCCCCTTTGCCTTGGCATGGCGGATCAGCTCGTCGACGATCCAGATGCGCGAGCGGTAGCCGATGATGTGCGGATGCATGGTGAGCTGGAAGATGCCGCCTTCATCCCATGCGGCGTCGAGCTCACGCCTGAAAGTTTCCAGCACGTCGGTCGGCGGCGTGTAGGGCCGGAGCGCGGAGAAACGGTGCATGGAGAAGTAGACTGCATCGTCGCGCACCCATTCGACCGGCAATTCGAGCACGCCGGTCGGCTCGCCGTGCAGCAGCAGCTCGTAGCAATCCTCGTCGGCCATCAGCGAGGAATCGTAAAACAGCCCCATCTCCTTCTCGATGGCGAGGGTGTTGGGGCTGAAATCCCACGATGGCGTGCGCATCCCGACGGCCCGCCTGCCGGTGACCTTCTCCAGCGTGTCGGCCGAGCGCAGCATCAGGTCGCGTTCGGCTTCGTAGGGCAGGACGGAGTTGAGTTCGTGGATCCACCCGTGAATCCCGATCTCATGCCCTTCCGCGACCAGTGCGCGCTGTTCCTCGGGATGGAGCAGGGCGGAAACGGCAGGCACGTAGAACGTCGCCTTGACGTCGTGCCGGTCGAGCAGGGCGCGAATGCGCGGCACGCCGACCCGGCTGCCGTACTCGCCCCAGCACAGCCGGCCGATCGACTTGCCGCCGTCGCGCAGTTCGTTGGTCTCGTGGTCGGAATCGAAGCTGAGCGCAACGGCGCAACGCGCGCCATCGGGCCAGCCGTTCGGCCGATAGCGCTTGCCGGCGCGCACCTGCTTGACCAGCTTGCGCCAGTGCTCCTCGCTCCACTGCCAGGGCTCGAGCTGTTGCGGGGCATGAGTATCGGGCATCGCGACCTCCGTAGCGGGCTGACGTATTCCGGAATCAGGCCGACAGATCGAGGATCTTGCCGGGATTCATCAGGTTTTGGGGATCGAGCGCGCGCTTGATGGCGCGCATTGTGTCGAGCTCGACCTTGCTGCGATAGTGCGCGAGCTCCTCGACCTTCATCTGGCCGATGCCGTGCTCGGCCGAGATCGAGCCGCCGTAGCGCACGACGATGTCGTAGACCGCCGTGCTGATGTCATGGGCATGCGCCATGAAGCGCTGCTTGTCCCAGCCCGCAGGCCCCTGGCAGTTGAAGTGCAGGTTGCCGTCGCCGACGTGGCCGAACGGCACCGGCCGGCACTCGGGCAGCACCTTTTTCATGGCCGCCAGGCCTTCCTTCATGAAGTCGGGAATCTTGCTCACCGACACGGAGATGTCGTGCTTGATCGACGGACCCTCGCGTTTCTGGGATTCGGAGTGATTCTCGCGCAGGCCCCAGAAGGCTTTGGCCTGCGTCTCGTTCTGGGCGAGCGCCGCGTCGAGCACCAGGCCCTGCTCCATGGCCTCGCCGAGATAGGCCTCCATCTTCTCCAGCAGCCCGGTCTCGTTGGCGCCGGCGCGCCGCGGCCGGGTCGACGACCATTCCAGCAGCACGTACCAGTCGTGACGCTCGCCGAGCGGATCGGCCGAGCCCGGGATGTGCTGCAGCACCAGATCGACCCCCTCGCGGGCCATCAGTTCGCAGGAGGTGACGTTGTCCTCGCTGGCGGCATGGGCGCCGCTCAGCAGCGCCACGGCGGCCTCGGGCGAGGGCACGGCAATCCACGAGGTCGCGACGTCCTTGGGCTTGGGCCAGAGTTTCAGCACCGCCTTGGTGATGATGCCGAGCGTGCCTTCGGCGCCGAGATAGAGATCGCGCAAGTCGTATCCGGTATTGTCCTTCTTGAGCGCGCGCAGGCCGTTCCACACCTCGCCGTGCGGCGTGACGACTTCGAGCCCCAGCACGAGCTGGCGGGCGTTGCCGTAGTGCAGCACCTGCACGCCGCCGGCGTTGGTCGAGAGGTTGCCGCCGATGGTGCAGCTTCCTTCGGCAGCGAGGCTCAACGGGAACAGGCGGTCATGCTGGGCCGCCGTCTCCTGGATGGTCTTGAGCACCACGCCCGCCTCGACGGTCATTGTGTAACCGATGGCATCGACATCGATGATGCGGTTCATGCGGTTGAGCGACAGCACGACCTCGCGGCCCTTCTGGTGCGGCGTGCCGCCGCCCATCATGCCGGTATTGCCTCCCTGCGGCACGATCGCGATCTTTTCGGCGATGCACAGCTTTACGACGGCCGCCACTTCTTCCGTGCTCGCCGGCCGCACCACGGCCAAGGCGGCGCCGAGATAGTTCTCGCGCCAGTCGGTGAGATAGGGATGCTTGCCCGGCTCGTCGAGGATCAGCCCGCGTTCGCCGACGATGGCCTGAAGCCTGGAAACAAAATCGCTCATCTCAACTTTCCCGTCGTCCCGACCGGGATCACAGCCGCAGGATCTTGCCGGGGTTCATGATGTTCTTCGGATCGAGCGCGCGCTTCAGGCAGCGCATCGTGTCGAGCTCGACCTTCGACCGGTAGTGCGCCAGCTCGTCGATCTTGTCGATGCCGATGCCGTGCTCGGCCGAGATCGAGCCGGCCATGTCGCGCACCAGGTCGTTGACCGCGCGCGTGATGGCCGGGGCGTACTGGCCGAGCGTCTCGCGATCCATGCCCACAGGGGACATGAAGGAGAAGTGGATATTGCCGTCGCCGATATGGCCCAGCGGATAGGGCCGGATGGACGGCAGGATGTTCAGCGCCGCCTCGAGGCCCTTGTCGATGAAGGCCGGCACCTGGGAGGTCGACACCGAAATGTCGAAGCTCAAGCCGCCACCCTCGGCGCGCGAAGCCGGCGCCACCGATTCGCGAATCGTCCACATGTTGCGCGCCTGCGCCTCGTTCTGGGCGATCACCGCATCGAGCACGCGGCCTTTCTCGAACTGCTCGGCGAGGAACTGCTCCAACTTTTCCGACATGCCCTCGGCGCCGTCGGCCTTGAGCCGCGACGACGACCATTCGAGCAGCAGGAACCAGTTGGTGTCGGCCTTCAGCGGATCCTGCACGTTGGGGATATGGCGCAGCACCACGTCCGTGCCGGCACGGCTCATCAGCTCGCACGAGCCGACATTGTCGTCCGACGCGGCATGCGCCTCCGACAGGATCTCGATGGCAGCCTGCGGGTCGCGCACGGCCAGCCAGGCCGTCGCCACGTCCTTGGGGGCCGGCCAGAGCTTCAGCACCGCCTTGGTGATGATGCCGAGCGTGCCCTCGGCGCCCATGAACAGATGTTTCAGGTCGTAGCCGGTATTGTCCTTCTTGAGCGAGCGCAGGCCGTTCCACACGTCGCCGTTGGGCAACACGACTTCCAGTCCGAGCACCAGGTTGCGCGCGTTGCCGTAGCGCAGCACCTGGACGCCGCCGGCATTGGTCGACAGATTGCCGCCGATCATGCACGAGCCCTGGGCGCCGAGGCTGAGTGGAAAGAAGCGGTCGGCGTTGGCTGCCGTCTCCTGCAGGGTCTGCAGGACGCAACCCGCCTCGACGGTCATGCTGTAGCCCACGGCATCGACCTCGATCACCTTGTTCATGCGGCCGAGCGACAAGACGATGCCCGAGTGTGTCGCGTAGGGCGTCGCGCCGCCCATCAGGCCGGTGTTGCCGCCCTGGGGCACGATTGCGATGCCGTGCTCGTGGCAAAGCCTTACGACCTTCGACACTTCTTCGGTCGTGCCCGGACGCACCACGACAGCCGCAGTGCCGACCAGCGAGCCGCGCCAGTCGCGCACGAACGGCTCCTTGCCCTGCTCGTCCAGGATCAGGCCCTTGTCGCCGACGATGGCGCGCAGGCCGTCGAGCACGGCGGGCGTCACTGGGGCAGTGGGTATGCTGGGCGGGGCTAACGTGTCGGGCATGTTCCTCTCTCTGGTCGCCAGCCTACCGCCGCCTAGTTGTGCCGTCATCCGCGGCCGCGCGGCGCAGGCGGTCGTTGATCGCAAGGCCCAGCCCGATTGGCGGAACGGGCATGACCGCGATGCGCGCGTTGCCCGGCTGGTCCAGGGCGCGCAGGTGAGCGAACAGGTTGGCGGCCGCTTCCGCCAGATCGCCCGTCACGCTGAGATTGAGCAGCTGGCGCGCGCCGGCCAGCGGCTGCGGTCCGAAGGCAAGGAGGGCTTCGTCGGCAGCAACACTTGCTGCGTTCAGGCGCACCGGCCGTGCCGGCGCGTAGTGGCTCGCGAGTTGTCCGGGCGACTTGTGCGCGGCGCTGCCGGTCGGGATGGCGTCGCTGAGAGCGATCGATCCGATCACTGTCTCGATCGCCTCGCGGGTCGCGCCGCCAGGCCGCAGCAGCGTCGGCGTCGAGGTCGTGAGATCGAGCACGGTCGATTCCAGCCCGACATCGCAGGGCCCTCCGTCGAGGATCAGTTTCACCCGATTGCCCAGCGACTCCGCGACATGTTCAGCACGCGTCGGGCTGACCGCGCCGCTGCGATTCGCCGAGGGCGCGGCGATCGGTCTGCCGGCGGCGCGTATCAGCGCCTGCGCCATGGGATGAGCGGGCGCACGAATCGCTGCGGTGTCGAGTCCGGCGGTCGCGAGCAGGGCGATCGGCGAATCCGGAGCTCGCGGCAGGACCAGTGTCAGCGGCCCCGGCCAGAACCGCGCGGCCAGCCTTTCGGCGGTCTCGCTCCACTGCACCAGGCGGCGCGCCTCGCCGGCATCGAGCACGTGGGAGATCAGCGGGTTGAACTGCGGCCGCTCCTTGGCCTCGAAGATCTTCGCCACCGCGCGTTCGTTGGTGGCGTCGCCGCCGAGGCCATAGACCGTCTCGGTCGGGAAGGCCACCAGCTCGCCCTCGCGGATCAGCCGCGCGGCGTCGTCAATGCTCACCTTGCGTCCTTGCTGCGGGCGATGAAATGCGGATTGCCGAAACCCGGCTTGCCGTAGCCGAGCGGCCGGCCGTCGGTCGTAACGACCTCGCCGCCGGCTGCTTCCAGTACGGCGTGGCCCGCCGCCGTGTCCCACTCGTTGGTCGGTCCGAAGCGAGGGTAGATGTCCGCCTTGCCTTCGGCGATCAGGCAGAACTTCAACGACGAGCCCGCCTGCACGCGATCGGCGACGGCAAGGTTGTTGCTGCGGAACCAGATGTCGAGGTCGCTGTAGATGGCGTGGCTGCGGCTGGCACAGGCGGTAAGGCCGTTGGCTGGCGCCGGCCGGGTATGGATCGTGATGAAGGGGCCGTCGCCTTCGCGCTTGTCGGCTCCCTCACCGACGATGCCGCGCCACAGCGTGCCTGAGGCCGGGGCCAGCACGATGCCGAGCATGGGCCTGCCGTTCTCCACCAGGGCGATGTTGACGGTGAACTCGCCGTTCCTCTTGATGAACTCCTTGGTGCCGTCGAGCGGATCGACCAGCCAGAAAGGCCCGCCATTCTTCAGCGCCGGCACGCGGCCGGCCGCCATTTCTTCCTCGGCCACCACCGGCGTGTTGGGCGTGAGGACGCGCAGGCCCTTGACGATGATCGCCTCGGCGGCATGGTCGGCGTCGGTCACCGGGCTCTTGTCGGCCTTGTTGCGCACGCCGAGATCGCCGGCGTAGATGCGCATGATCTCGCGTGCCGCCTCTTCGGCAAATTCGGTACAGGACCGGCGTAGCGTCTCGCGGGAGGGAAGGGTCACGGAATCCATTGCGTTGATGGCGCCGACCTTATAACCCATCCCGGCATGGCAGAAAGGCTCCTCGGCGTCATATCGGCCCTGCCCGAGGAACTCGCCCATCTGAGCGACCGTTCCGGCGAGGTGCGGGAAATCGGAGGCTTCGCGTTCTGGCGCAGCGAGATCGCCGGCCGCGAGGCGGTTTTCGTCGAGTCGGGCGCCGGCAAAGTCAATGCCGGCGTGGCGGCGTCGCTGCTGCTGGATCGATTTGACTGCCGCGCGCTCCTGATGTGCGGCGTGGCAGGCGGACTCGATCCTGCGTTGGGCGTCGGCGACATCGTGGTTGGCATCAGCAACACCCAGCACGATTTCGGCATGCACCGCGAAGCCGGTTTTCATACCATCCAGCCCGGCAGCCGTCCGTCCAAAGGCGAGGAATGGAAGCCGGGCTATGCGGTGGCCGATGCGGTCGTGGCGCGTCTGCGCGCCGCCGTGGCGGGCCTCGTGTTGGAGCCGCTGCCCGAAGCGGTCGGGGCGGGGCGGCGCGCGCCGACCGTCCATTTCGGCGGCATCCTGACGGGCGATGCCTTCGTCAATGCCGATCCGTTGCGGGAACGGCTGCGCGCAACGTTCCAGGCGCAAGCGGTCGAGATGGAGGGCGGCGCCGTGGCGCAGGTGGCGCGGCGCTGGGGCGAGGACATCGCCTTCGTCAATGTGCGTTGCCTGAGCGACCTCGCCGGCAGCGAAAGCCACCTCGATTTCCGCGCCTTCCTGCCCGTCGCCTCGCGGCTTGCTTCGCAGGTCGCCCACCGGCTGGCGCCGGTGATTTGATCCGGAATCAATAGAGATCAGCCCGCCTTGAGAGCGCGGCCGGCCACAGCGTCGAGCTTCTTCAACATATCCGCCGAACGTGCCACGGGCGCCGTGATCATGGCATGCTCGAGAGCGCGGTCGCAGCCGTGCGGGCAAGGCTCGGGCCGTGACTTCTTCAGGAGCGGCGCCACCATCGTGACCAGCGTCTTGGCCTTTTCGGCATTGTCGAGCAGGACGCGCACGATGTCGGCGACCTGAACGTGGTCGTGGTCGGGATGCCAGCAGTCGAAGTCGGTGACCATGGCGACGGTCACGTAACAGATCTCGGCTTCGCGGGCGAGCTTGGCCTCGGGCATGTTGGTCATGCCGATCACGTCGCAACCCCAGCCGCGGTAGAGGCGCGATTCGGCCAGGCTGGAGAATTGCGGGCCCTCCATGGCGAGATAAGTTCCGCCGAACTTGACGGGGAAGCCTGCTTGCCTCGCGCAGTCATGCACTGCGTGAGCCAACCGGTTGCAGGTCGGATGGGCCATCGAGACATGGGCTACGAAGCCCTCGCCGAAGAAGCTCTTGTCGCGCGCGAAGGTGCGGTCGATGAACTGGTCGACGACCACGAAGTGGCCGGGCGGCAGGTCCTCGCGCAGCGAGCCGCAGGCCGACAGCGACAGGATATCGGTGACGCCGACGCGCTTCAGTGCGTCGATGTTGGCGCGGTAGTTGATCGAGGTCGGCGAATGGCGATGGCCGCGGCCGTGGCGTGGCACGAACACCACGTCGAGCCCGTCCAGCACGCCGAACAGGAACTCGTCCGACGTCTCGCCGAACGGCGTGGCGATGCGCTGCCATTTGGCGTCTTTCAGGCCGGCGATCTCATAGACCCCGCTGCCGCCCAGGATACCCAACACCGTCATTTGCTTCTCCTTACGGACGGTGGTGTATCATGACCGCCTTCATATTCCTCCCCCGTCTTGGGCGAGGAGACGAGATGGACGGGAGAAACGCATGGGCAGGCTCGACGGCAAGATCACCATCGTCACTGGCGCGACCAGTGGCATCGGCCGCCGCACCGTCGAGGTCTTCGCCCGTGAGGGCGCCAAGGTCGTGGCGACCGGCCGGCGCGAGGAATTGGGCCGCTCGCTCGAAGCGTCGGTCGGCAAGGACAAGTGTCTGTTCGTCAAGGCCGACGCCACCAAGGAAAGCGACGTCAAAGCGATGTTCGACGCCTGCCTGTCGAAGTGGGGCCGCCTCGACTGCGTGTTCAACAACGCCGGTGGGCCAGCGCCGGTCGGCGGCATCGAAACCATCCCGGTCGAGGGCTTCGACGCCGCCATGGCGACGCTGGTGCGTTCGGTGATGCTGGGCATGAAGCACGCCGCGCCGATCATGATGAAGCAGGGAGCCGGCAGCATCATCAACAACGGCAGCGTCGCCGGCCGCCGCGCCGGCTATTCGACGTCGATGATCTACGGCGCTGCCAAGGCTGCGGTGAACCATCTGACGGTCTGCGCCGCCATGCAACTCGGCGAGCAGGGGGTGCGCTGCAACTCGATCTCGCCGGGCGGCATCGCCACCGGCATCTTCGCCAAGGCGCTGGGCCTTGCGCCCGACAAGGCGGAC
The DNA here is from genome assembly GCA_902825855.1 of uncultured Rhodospirillales bacterium. Taxonomy (GTDB): domain Bacteria; phylum Pseudomonadota; class Alphaproteobacteria; order Reyranellales; family Reyranellaceae; genus Reyranella. The sequence continues at coordinate 42,353 of CADECW010000050.1, forward strand.
GCCTTCGCCGAGTCCATGAAGTCCATCATGGCTAAGATGCAGCCCATCCCGCGCGCCGGCAGTGTCGACGACATCGCCAACGCCGCCGTGTTCCTGGCCTCCGACGAATCGAGCTTCATCAATGGCCATGACCTGGTAGTCGACGGCGGTGTCGTCGGCGGCCGCCTGTGGACGCCGCATCAGGAGGGTGTGAAGGCGATGCGCCAGGCGTTCGGCGTCGACGAAGTCTGAGGGCGGCATGCCGACGCGCGCGCTCGTTGCCGTCCTGGCCCGGATCCTTGTCTGTTGCTGGGCGTTGGCTGCGGGAAGTGCCGGCGCCCAGGAGCCCGTACCGACGCCCTTCGTCGCCGACGTGTTGTGGGCACCCAATCCGGCTTCCGGTTCGGACGGCCGTCGCCACCTGGTCTACGAACTGCGCATCGGCAACGTCACGGCAAGCGGTCTCCGGCTCAACAAGGTCGAGGTGCTGGACGAGCCGTCCGGAAAGTTGCTGCTGAGCCTGGACGGTGATGGCCTTGCCAACCGCTTCTCGATCGGCGGCCGACGCGGATCGGAATCGGCGGATCTGGGTGTCGGTCAGTTCGGCGTGCTGTTCCTGCATGTGGCGCTCGAGCCCGGCGACTTGCCACGGGCGATCGCGCACCGCCTCTCACTGCGTCTCGTGCAGCCCGGCGTCGATTTCTCTGCGACGGTTGCGCGGACGCCGGTGGTGGACCGTCCGCTCGTGGTGCTGGGGCCGCCGCTCCTCGGTGCGGGCTACATTGCCGGCGACGGCTGCTGCGATTCCATTCGTCACGTGCGGGCCCTTCTGGCTCTGAATGGGCATTTCACGCTGTCCCAGCGGTTTGCCATCGACTGGGAGCAGGCCGATTCCGAGAACCGCCTGGTCAAGGGCGATACCAAGACCCTGTCGAACTATACGATCTTCGGACGCGAGGTGTTGGCCGTCGCCGACGGCACCGTGGTGTTCTCGCGCAACGACCTGCCGGAGCAGGTGCCGGGTGCGCTGCCGCAGGGCATGACCGTCGACGAGGCCGACGGCAACTCCGTCGTGCTCGATATCGGCGGCGGAAACTACGTGCTGTACGCCCATATGCAACCCGGCAGCGTGACGGTGAGATCCGGCGCCAACGTGAAGCGCGGGGACGTGCTGGGGAAGGTCGGCAATACCGGCAACAGCCAGGCGCCGCACCTTCATCTGCATGTGATGGACGGCCCGTCACCGCTGGCGTCCAACGGCGTCCCCTATGTCTTCGACTCGTTCAAGCTGACCGCCATCGACAAGGCGGGCACCGCCGACTTCGACAAGGCCGAGGCGACCGGTGCGCCGCTCACGCTGACGCCGATATCGCCGCCGCAGGTGCTTTCGCGGGTTTTGCCGCTGGACCTCACGGTGGTGGAATTCGCGCGATGAGGGTGCGTGCACTCTCGACCTCGTTGCTGGGCACTTGGATCCTGACCGCGGTGCCTGCGATAGCGGATCCAGCGCCCGAGAAGGCCATTCGCGATGCCTTGACACGATGGACCGTCGACTTCAACGCGCGCGATACTTCACGCATCTGCGATCTTTTCGCGCCGGACTTGCGCTACGATTTCCGCGGCGCGCCCGAGCGCGACTACGACGCGATGTGCAGCGCGCTGCATCGCGCGCTCGGCGATCGGTCGAAGACCTTGACCTATTCGTTCGACATCAAGGAGATCATCGTCTCGGGTGACATGGCGATCGTGCGCCTGGTCTGGACCTCCAGGCTTTCGCACTCCGACTCTGGCCGGGTGATCGAAACCAAGGAACCGGGCCTCGACGTTTTTCGTCGGCAGCCCGACGGTCTGTGGCGAATATCACGTTACATGGCTTTTGAGGCGCCATAGGCAGCAACGAAGCGTGGAAGTCGTCCCGTCAGCGCAACTGCGTCGAAGCCCGCGAGCGATAAATTGCCTCAATTGCCGATCATGCTGCGTGTCGTCCAGTTGGAGGGCATGTCGATGGCGGCAAACGACAAATACTTTACCCCTCCGGAAGCGACGCAGACCTTGTTGCGTGTCCGAGGGTTCGGTCCGACCGGGCTGCGGTCGGGCGGCATCGAGGCGCCGCAGATCGTCGAGTTGCCGGCCGGCACCGTTCTGTTCCGCATGTATCATGACCCTTCGAGGGACTATGGCGAGTGGTGGGCGACGCCGCGCGAACTCGCTTTGATCGCCGACTACTTCGGTCGCCGAGGACCGGCCTTCGACACCGGGCGCTCCGGCGGCAAGGGCATTCTTCACGCCACCCTTGCCGTGCGTCATGACTGGGGCGCCAACAGCCCGCTCCATCTTGGCCTGTTTTTCGCGGTCAGGCTTGCGGCGAACTTGAAGGCCTATCACGGCGAGGGCGACCACGCGCCGGATGCCACACAGACGCAGGTGCAGAAGGCCGTGTACATTGTCGATGAGCACGGACGGCAGCGCCGCGCGCGGCAGATCATGCTGCCGAAGCCATGGGAATACAAAGCGAGCCTGCCGCGCGTGGTGGGCAGCCTGTCCAGCGAGCACCTGCCCGTCGCCGTATCGCCCTACAGCAGACAGCGGCTGGCGTTCGAGTAACAGTTCCTCGAGCCGCACAGGATCGGTGTAGACTTCGGCGCCGGGACTCGAACATCCCTGAAGCCGAGGAGCACGATGGGCAAGGAATTCTGGAAGTCGGCCTGTCCGCACGATTGCCCCAGCGCCTGCTCGCTGGAAGTCGAGCGCCTGTCGTCGACGCGAATCGGCCGCATCCGCGGTGCCGCGGCGAACACCTACACCGACGGCGTCGTCTGCGCCAAGGTCGCGCGCTACGCCGAGCGGGTTCACCATCCCGACCGGCTCAAGCAGCCGCTGCAGCGGGTCGGCGAGAAGGGCAAGGGCGAGTTCCGGCCGATCTCCTGGGAAGATGCCCTGAACGAGGTCGCGGAGGCTTTCACGCGCGCCGCGCGAACGCATGGGCCCGAGGCGGTCTGGCCGTATCATTCCGGCGGCACCATGGGCGTCGTGCAGCGCTGGGGCATCGATCGACTGCGCCATGCCTTCGGCTACTCGCGGCAGAAGACCACGATCTGCGTGACGCCGGCCGATTCGGGCTGGCGCGCCGGCGTCGGCAAGCTATGGGGGCCCGATCCGCGCGAGATGGCGCAGTCCGACCTGATCGTCGTGTGGGGCGGCAACCCGGTATCGACACAGGTCAATGCGATGACGCATATCGCCAAGGCGCGCAAGCAGCGCGGCGCCAAGCTGGCGGTGATCGACGTCTACCGTACGCCGACCGTCGAGGCCGCCGACATCGGCCTGGTTCTGCG
>CADECW010000050.1:45766-48023 GCA_902825855.1 uncultured Rhodospirillales bacterium
ATCGAGCAGCACATCGCCGACAAGACACCGCAATGGGCGGCGGCCATCACCGGGCTGCCGGCGGCCGAGATCGAGGACTTCGCGCGGCTCTATGGCCGGACGCAACGTTCCTTCCTGCGCCTCGGTTTCGGCTTCACGCGCTCGCGCAACGGCTCGGCCGCCATGCACGCCGTAACCTGCCTGCCTGCCATCACCGGCGCCTGGCGATACGAAGGAGGCGGCGCCTTCTTCCTGAGCTGGGACAACTGGCGGCTCGACACCACGCTGGCGCACGGGCTGGACATGATCGACCCGAAGACCCGGATCATCGACCAGTCGCGCATCGGCCCGATCCTGTGCGGCGACAAGGACGCGTTGGCCGGCGGCCCGCCGGTCACGGCGATGCTCATGCAGAACGCCAATTCGGCCAATGTCGCCCCCGACAGCGCCGCCGTGGCGCGCGGACTCGGCCGCGAGGATCTGTTCACGTGCGTGCACGAGCAGTTCATGACGGCGACTGCGAAGTACGCCGACATCCTGCTGCCGGCCGCGATGTTCCTGGAATACGACGACCTCTACTACGGGCTGGGCCATACCCATCTGACGGTCGGGCCCGCCGTCCTCGATCGCTACCAGGACTGCCGCACCAACCACGAGCTGATCTGCGGCCTGGCGCAGCGGTTGGGTTCCAACCAGCCGAGCTTCCGCATGAGCGCCGTCGAGCTTCTCGACGCGACCCTGCGTGCCTCGGGCCGCGGCACGTGGGACGAGGCGGTGGCCAAGGGCTGGATCGACTTCGCCGAGGACTTCCAGTCGTCGCACTTCCTCGACGGTTTCCCGTCGAGCGATGGTCGCTTCCACTTCAAGCCCGACTGGAGCGCCGTCGGTCCCTACCATGCCGGCCTCAAGCCGCTGCCCGACCATCTCGAGAACTACGAGCGCGAGAGCGAGCAGATGCCGTTCCGGCTGGTCGTTCCGCCGGCCCGCGCCTTCCTCAACACCACCTTCACCGAGACGCCGGGCTCGATCAGCCGGGAAGGCGAGCCGCGGGCGCTGATCCATGAGGACGACGCGACGCGGCTCGGCGTGATGGAGGGTTCGGTGGTGCGGTTGGGCAACGTGCGTGGCGAGGTGCGCGTGAGAGCCCGACCGTCGCTCACCGCGCGCCAGGGCGTCGTCATCGTCGAAGGCAACTGGCCGAGCGACGCCTATCTCGACGGCGTCGGCATCAATACACTTATCGGCGCCGATCCCGTGCCACCCAACGGCGGCGCCGCTTTCCATGACACCGCGATCTGGATGCGCACCAACTGATCCGCGTGGCTGAAGATCCTACGAGTTACGGCGCGTCCTACTCAGCGGCCTGCTGCTTGCCCGGCTTCTCCTGATCGTCCTTCTCCTTGAGCAGCTTCGGCAGAGCCGCATTGGCGGCGGCGAAGCGTGGCGCGGTCGTGACCTTGAGCGCCTCGACGGCGTCTTTGTTCTCCATGATCTTGGCCATGATGGCCTGGCCCGCGCGGTCGAACACGGCGCGGTTCTCGATCAGGAACTTCTGCGACTCGCGCAGCTTTGCGACATAGCCGTTGATCTCGGGAATGACGTAGCGCGCCACCATGTCCCAGCTGCGCATGGTGTTCTCGGGATTCGCCCAGTCGTGCACGAAGCCGATCACCTTGCCGAAGCCGCCGCTCTGCGCGTAGACCGACTTGATCACCTTCACGAGGTCGTCCGGCGTGCCGATCACCGAGGCCGCGCCGTCGACGAACGCCGTCTTGTCCACCGCCTCGTCGGGCGAGTCGAAAGGCTTGTCGCCCGGCCGCTGCAGCGTGCCGACGATGTATTCGTTGTGCCAGCGCATCAGCCCGTGCCGGGCCTCCTCACGCGCCTTCTCCCGCGTCTCGGCGACGTGCCAGCTGAGCAGCACGCGCCAGTTCCTGCGGTCGACCTTGGTGCCGTGCTTGGCGGCCGACTGCTCGGCGAAGCCCCATTGCGTCGGCAGCGACAGCAGGCCCTGGCTCGACATCGAGCCCAGCGAGATGATGCCTATGCCGTACTTGCCGGCCAGCGTCATGCCCGACGGGCTGACCTGGGAGGCGACGACGAACTCCATGTCCTCCTGCAGGGGCAGGAGTTGCAGGGCAGCGTCCTGCAGGGTGTACCACTCGGTCTTCTTGGTGATGCGCTCACCTTTGAACAGGCGGCGGATCACGTCGATCGCATCGTCCTGGCGGTCGCGCTGGGTCATCGGGTCGATGCCGAGCGTGTGGGCGTCGGACGG
>CADECW010000051.1:0-27415 GCA_902825855.1 uncultured Rhodospirillales bacterium
GGCTTCGGCCTTCTGCCTGGCTTCGGCTTCCGCCTTCTGCCTGGCTTCGGCTTCCGCCTTCTGCCTGGCCTCGGCTTCGGCCTTCTGTTTAGCCTCTGCTTCGGCCTCTCGCCTGGCCTCGGCTTCCGCCTTCTGCTTGGCTTCCGCTTCCGCCTTCTGCCGCGCCTCTGCCTCTGCCCTGGCCGCGTCACTGACACCAGCCTGCACGGACGCGGGAGGAGGCACCGGCCTCGGCGGGAAGATCACGTATCCCCCAGCCACACCAATTAGGATCGCGGCCACCGCCCCGCCGTACAGTGTGAGCCGATTCATCCCGGCGAACGCCGCTCTGGCGGACGCGAACGACCGAGCGGATGCCGACTTGAGGCCGCCTGCCGCGGAAGCGGCGCCGCGACTCACCGCCGGGCTCTGCCTGCTCGCTGGCGGCAAGACGGGTGGAGGCGCGGGTGCAGGCGCGGACGCAGGCGCGGGTGTTGGCTTCGGACGCGGCTTCGGTCGCTCGAATACGGTCTCGTCATTTACCTGATCGCGCGACCCCAAAAGAATTTCGCGCCATTCCGCGATCGACTGCGGGCGATCCTTGGCCCGCACGGCCAAGCCGACGTCGATGCCCTTGAGAATACCAGGCGGGTAGCCTTCGAGAGAAAGCTTGGCCAGCGGCTCGTAGGCATCGTTGAGCGCGCGCTCCAGCGAGCTCGGCGGCGCTTTGCCCGTGATCGCATGATAGAGGGTCGCCGACAGGCTGTAGATGTCGGTCCACGGCCCTTGCTTGTCCGACGTCAGCTGCTCGGCCGCGGCATAGCGTGGCGTGAAGATCGCCGTCATCGCCGCCGTGCGATCGGCCATCGATGAACGGGACGCGCCGAAATCGATCAGCGTCGGATTGTTGTTTGCATCGAGGACGACGTTGGCCGGCTTGACGTCGCGATGCAGAAAGCCCGTCTTGTGGACGGCCTCGAGCCCGTCGAGCAATCGTTCGAGCATGCGCTGGGCGATCGCCGGCGGCAACTTGCCGTCGCGCTTCAGGCGCTGCTCGAGCGTATCGCCGCGCGCCAGACCCATGATCATGTAGGCGGTGCCGTTGGCCTCGAGGAAGTCGTAGACACGGACGACCGCAGGCGCGCCCTCGAGTGTCGCAAGGATGCGGGCTTCTTCCAGGAAGCGTTCGCGGCCCCAGATGAAATCTTCGGCAAGTTGGGTTGATCGCGGCACGACCGTCGCGCCATTCTCGCGCAGCGCCAGCGACGTCGGCAGATATTCCTTCACCGCGACTTCGCGGCCGAGCGTCGTATCCTTCGCGTAGTAGGTGATGCCGAAACCGCCGTGCCCCAGGACCGAAAGCAGCTCATAGTTACGCAGCCGCGTCCCGGCTGGTAACGTCCCTCGCATTTCGTTCTTCTTGGCGTCTGCCTTGGTCTCGGCCGCCATACTTGCCTGGCCCTCGGGCATCGAGGTTTGCGAAAAGCAATTCTAGCGCATGTTGCGATTTCTCAAAGCGTCAAGATCAGGGCAGCAATCGCACTCGCGTGTGGCGAATCTCACCTACATGCCGCCAACTGCCGGTTATGACAGCGGCGCTACGCCAAGCCTTGCGGACGTTCGAAAGGCTTGAAATCCTCTTGTCGAATAGAGGGATGTTGCCCAATAGTTGCCGCGAATCGATACGCCGCTTTCGACGGAATGACGTGCCAGGGGGGATGACCGACACGTGCGCCCAATAGAGCTGAAACCGCTGATCGGACGCCTGAACGACGTATGCCGCCGCGCCCTCGAGGCAGCGGCTGGCGCGACCGCTCTTCGCACCCACTACAATGTCGAGATCGAACACTTCCTGATCGGACTGCTCGATCGCACCGATACCGATCTCGCTGCGATCCTGCGACGCTGGGAGATCGATCCAGCCCGCCTGCTGGCCGATCTGACGAGGTCGCTCGACCGCATGAAGACCGGCAACGCGCGGGCACCAGCGCTTTCGCCCGACATCGTCGAGATGGTCAAGCAGGGGTGGCTGCTGGCCTCGGTCGAACAAGGCGCCAGTCGCGTGCGCTCGGGCCACCTGATATGGGCCCTTCTCGCGGACGACATGCTGGCACGCCGCGCCATCGCATCGTCGGGCCTCCTGGCCGCCATCGCGCCCGATACCCTGAAGGCCGACTATCTCACGATCTGCGCCAACAGCGTTGAGACGGCGCAAGCCACGACGCAGGCGGCCGGTTCGGAAGCGGCAGGCACCGGATCAGGCGAGACCAGACCGGGCGGATCGGGCGCGCTCGACCAGTTCACGATCGATCTCACGGCGCAAGCCAAGGCCGGCAAGATCGATCCGATCCTCGGTCGCGACTTCGAGATCCGTCAGATGGTCGACATCCTGACGCGCCGCCGGCAGAACAATCCGATCCTCACGGGGGAAGCGGGTGTCGGCAAGACCGCGGTCGTCGAGGGCCTGGCGTTGCGCATTGCGGCCGGCGACGTGCCGCCGGCACTGCGCAGTGTGACCCTGCGCACGCTCGATCTCGGCCTCCTGCAGGCGGGTGCGGGCGTCAAGGGTGAATTCGAGAACCGGCTGAAATCGGTGATCGACGAGACCAAGTCGAGCACCAAGCCCATCATCCTTTTCATCGACGAGGCGCATACGCTGATCGGAGCCGGCGGCCAGGCCGGCCAGAACGATGCGGCGAATCTGCTGAAGCCCGCGCTGGCGCGCGGCGAACTGCGCACGATCGCGGCGACCACCTGGGCCGAATACAAGAAGTACTTCGAGAAGGACGCCGCCCTCACCCGCCGCTTCCAGCCCGTTAAGGTCGAGGAGCCGAGCGAGAAGATGGCCGTTGCCATGATCCGCGGCCTGGTATCGACGCTCGAGTTGCATCACAAGGTTCGCATCCTGGACGAGGCGGTGAGCGACGCCGTGCGCCTGTCGGCACGCTACATCCCGGCGCGGCAACTGCCCGACAAGGCCGTCAGCCTGATTGACACTGCCTGCGCGCGCGTGGCGATGAGCCAGAACGCCATACCGGCGCCGATCGACGACTGCCAGCGCCGTCTCGGCCTGATCGACACCGAGCTCAAGATAATCGAGCGCGAGACGGCGGCGGGCGCCGACCATACGGCGCGGCGCGACGAGCTGACGGCCGAGCGGCAGCGCATCACCGACGAATTGGCCAAGCTGAACACGCGCTGGGAGGCCGAACGCGATCTCGTGGGCAAGATCGATGCCGTCCGCGCAAAGATCGATGCCGCGACGTCGACCACGAGTAATGCCGGCAATGGCGCTGCCAAGAGCGACGGTCAGGCGGAGCGCGCGGAGCTGACAGAGCTCTCGACGCGCCTGCGCACGCTGCAGGGCGAACAGCCATTGATCTTCCCCGTGGTCGACGGCCAGGCGATTGCCGCGATCGTCGAGGCGTGGACCGGCATCCCGGCCCGTCGCATGCAGACCGATGAGATCCGCACCGTGCTCAATCTGCGCGAAGCGATGGAACGGCGCGTCGTCGGCCAGAGCCATGCGATGGACGCCGTCGCACAGGCCATCCGTACAAGTCGCGCCGGGTTGACCGATCCGAGAAGGCCGGTCGGCGTCTTCCTGTTCGTCGGCACGTCCGGCGTGGGCAAGACCGAGACGGCGCTTACGCTCGCCCAGCTGCTCTATGGCGGCGAACAAAACACGACCGTCATCAACATGGCGGAGTTCAAGGAAGAGCACAAAGTCAGCCTGCTCATGGGAAGCCCGCCGGGCTATGTCGGCTATGGCGAAGGCGGCGTGCTGACCGAAGCCGTGCGGCGGCGTCCCTACAGCGTCGTGCTTCTCGACGAGATGGAGAAGGCCCATTCGGGCGTTCAGGACGTGTTCTACTCCGTCTTCGACAAGGGCAACATGAAGGACGGTGAAGGGCGCGACATCGATTTCAAGAACACCGTCATCATCATGACCAGCAACGCCGGTACGGACTTGATCAACAAGCTGTTCGCCGATCCCGAAACGGCGCCGGATGCCGCCGGTCTTGCAGACGCTCTGCGGCCCGAACTGGCCAAGTTCTTCAAGCCGGCCTTTCTCGGACGCGTGACGTTGGTCCCATACTTTCCCCTTCCCAATGCGATCATCCGCCAGATCGTGTCGATGCAACTCGAGCGCATCCGCCATCGTGTGCGCGACAGCTATCGCGCGACGTTCGATTGGACGCCCGAACTGGTCGACACGATCGCGGCGCGCTGCACGGAAAGCAGTTCGGGTGCGCGCAACGTCGAGAACATCCTGACACGTACACTTCTGCCCGAATTGTCTGCGGAGGTGCTGGCGCGACTGGCGGATGGCCGGTCGATTCAGAGCGTTGCAGTCAGTCTAAGCAAAGATGGGTTGTTTAATTTCGCCATCAACTAACCGTAAACGTGTTTATAATCCCCAAGCTCTCTCCAACGGAGGTCGACAGTGCCAATCTACATGAAGTTCGGCAGCATCGATGGTGATGTTACCACCGATGGGTACAAGAACTGGATCGAGTTGAACTCGTTCCAGTATGGAGTGGGCCGAGCCGTCAGCAGCGGCGCCGGCGGCAACACGCGCGAGAGTTCAGCGCCCAACGTCAGCGAGATCGTCGTCACCAAGCATTTCGACAAGGCGTCCGCCAAGCTATACCAGGATTCGGTGGCCGGAACGTTCGACACCAAGGTCGAGATCAAGATGAACACGACCACCAAGAACAAGACCGAAACGTTCCTGACGTTCGAGCTCAGCGATTGCGGCGTCAGCAGCTATTCCTTGAGCTCGGGCGGCGACAATCCGATGGAGAGCCTGTCACTCAACTTCATCAAGGTCATGGTTACTCCGACGCCGCTCGACAAGTCGGGCCAGATCAAGAAGGGCGACGTAGTCTCCTACGATCTGCTGGCGATGAAGGCGAGCTGAGACAGCCGTTTACGTCTGCAAAGCCAAGAGGAGCCGGTGCCTTTGCGGCACCGGCGATCGAGAGCTACGGCATCGGGCTGCCGCTCTACTGCTGAGGTTCGGACGGCGGCTTGATCCCGGCGCTGGTCAAGAGCGAATGACGCGCTGTCTCGTCGGAAACGAGTTCAGCGACGAGTTCCGGCCAGCCGAGGCGAGCACGTCGCACAGCTTCATCCAATGTAAATCCGATCGGCGAACTCGGCTCGTTGCGCTTGAACCAGGTGGCAATCTCGGAGAGCTGACGCAGCGCCTGCTCGCGTCCCGTGATGCCTGCCGGCGTAGCCACGACGGCGCCGGCGCCGTCGCCTGCAGCACTGGGGCCTGCAGCATTGGGGCTTGTCATCTCGGCTGCTCCATCTGTCGCATCCGCCGGTGCAAATCGCGCACACGTCTCCGACACGAATTCCAGCAACTCGCGGACGCGATTGGCGGCGGGGCTGGCATCGCCGGCTTTTTCGTCAAACACCCGCTCCATTTCCTTCCACGCCGCGAGCGTCTTGGTGATCTGCTCACGCTCTGCAGACCAATGCGCAGCGCCTGCCGCACGCGCTTCCTTCTCGACCTCCTCGAACGGCAACACCCCGGAGTCGATCCGCTGGGCGCGCCGTGCCGGATCGGTGATGCTGGAGAGTTCGAGAGCCGCCTGGAATTGCCAGATGCTGAAGGGCGAGCCGTCCGGCCGGCGAAACAGCGTCACCTTGCGCAGCGGTTGCATCAATGTTCCATCGGCGCCCTGGCCGGAGAGGCCGGCTACCGCGGCCACGCGGGCCTCCATGTCGCCTTCCTCCGGCACCGGAAACAGGCCGTCCCAATGCCGCTCGACCAGCCCGCCGATCACCGAGGCGCCCGCCATCAGTCCACGAAGGCCGGCCATACGCACCAACGCTTCCGTGAGCCAGGTCGCAACTTCGAGATCCTTGGAGTTCTCCTTCAAAGCGCCGACAGCCATCGAGGCCACCGGGCGCCACAGCGCCGGCAGGCCTTCATCGTTGCCCTCGGTCTCGGCCTGCCGCTCGGCATCGCGCGCCTGGGCCCGGGCATCGCGGAGGCGGAAGTAGATGGAGGTCGGCGCGAAGTCCTGGCGAAGGTCGGCGCCCGTTGGCTGGTCGCCGGCAAGGGGCGCAAGGATCGCCTCGAAGTCGGCCGTCTCAAGTTCCGGAATCATGAAGGCACCCGCGGGACTGGTCGGCTATGATACACGCCGCGATGTTGAAGGCCCAAACGTTTGGGGAAGGTGCTTTTCGCCACCTTCGACGAGGGCCGGGACGGCTTAAGGTCACGCCATAGAGCCGCGCTGCGGCGCGGCGCCCATGGACTGCCCAAGCCGTCCGGAGTAGGCTAGCTTACAAGCAGGAGGGTTTCTGCGATGAGCTCAAGTATACACGACAAACTAAATCGTGTGCGTAAACCCCGAGTCCACATCACCTATGAAGTCGAGACGGAAGGCGCGCAGATCATGCGTGAGCTGCCGTTCGTCGTCGGCATCATGGGCGATTTCTCGGGCGACCCGACGACACCTTTGAAGCCTTTGGCGGATCGCAAGTTCACGCAAATCGATCGCGACAATTTCAACGACGTGATGGCCAACATGGCGCCCGGCCTCAAGCTCAAGGTCGACAACAAGCTTGCTGACGACGGCACGCAGATGAGCGTCGATCTGAAGTTCAGCTCGATGGACGACTTCGACCCGGTGAAGGTCGCCAAGCAGGTGCCCGCTCTCGCCGCGCTGCTCGAGACCCGCGAGAAGCTGCGCGATCTCATGAGCAAGGCCGACCGGTCCCAGGAACTCGAGAACCTGCTCGAGCAGGTCTTGCGCTCCGAGGAGGAGCTCAAGTCGCTGTCGGGCGAACTCGGCATCAAGAAGTCGGAGGAATAGGCAAATGGCCGACGCTAAGAGCGCGCCCCAATCCGCCGCCGCCACGACGACCGAGGCGGCGCCGGGCTTGCTTGACCAGATCATCACCAACACCAAGCAGACCGAACCCGATCGCGCCCAGGACCTCGTCAAGACGCTCGTTGAGCAGGCGTTGGCCGGTACCGTCACCTTCGATCGCAATCTCACCCGGACATTCGACAAGGCCGTCAAGGCGATCGACGCCAAGATGTCGGCGCAGTTGAACGCGATCATGCATGATCCGAAGTTCCTCAAGCTCGAGGGCAGCTGGCGGGGATTGCACTACCTGGTGCAGAACTCCGAGACCGGCACTGCGCTCAAGCTGCGCGTCCTCAACCTGCCCAAGCGCGAGCTGAACCGGGATCTGAGCCGCGCGATCGAGTTCGACCAGAGCCAGTTGTTCAAGAAAATCTACGAGAACGAATTCGGCACGCCGGGCGGCGAGCCCTATGGCGCGCTGATCGGCGACTACGAGTGGACGAACCATCCGGACGACATCGAGACGTTGCGGCTGGTGTCCAACATCGCGGCGGGCGCGTTCGCGCCCTTCATCTCCGCGGCCGGCGCCGGCATGTTCGGCTTCGACTCGTGGACGGAACTCTCCAGGCCGCGGGATCTCGCCAAGATCTTCGACACGGTCGAGTTCGCGAAGTGGCGGGCGTTCCGCGACAGCGAGGATTCGCGGTTCGTGAACCTCGTCATGCCGCGCGTGATCGCGCGCATGCCCTATGGCAAGAACACCAAGCCGCTCGACGAGTTCGACTACGAGGAAGCGCCGATCGACGCACGCGGCAAGGCGCAGGCGATGGATCACGAATCCTATTGCTGGTCCAACGCGGCCTATGTCATGGGCGCGCGGCTGACCGACGCCTTTGCGAAAACCGGCTTCTGCACCGCCATCCGCGGCGCCGAAGGCGGCGGCAAGGTGGAAAATCTGCCGACTCATGTCTTCACGTCGGACGACGGCGACCTCGACGCCAAGTGCCCGACGGAAATCGGTATCACCGACCGACGCGAGTTCGAGCTGTCCAACCAGGGGTTCCTGCCGCTCTGCCATTACAAGAACACCGACTACGCAGTGTTCTTCGGCGGGCAGACGACGCAGAAGCCGAAGAAGTACGACCGGCCCGAAGCGACGGCCAATGCCGCGATTTCCGCCCGGCTTCCCTACATCATGGCGACCAGCCGGTTTGCCCATTACCTGAAGGTCATGGGTCGCGACAAGATCGGCAGCTTCATGGAAGCCAGCAACGTCGAGACCTGGCTCAATCGCTGGATCCAGAACTACGTCAACCCCAACGTCGACGCCGGCCAGGACATGAAGGCTCGCTTCCCGTTGCGCGAGGCGCGGGTCGAAGTGAAGGAGATTCCAGGCAAGCCGGGCTCGTACAACGCCATCGCCTATCTGCGGCCCTGGCTGCAGATGGAGGAACTGACCACGAGCTTGCGCATGGTCGCGAGCATTCCCCAGAAGGCCTGACCGCCCGAACCCTTTGACCTGACACCCGCCGCGATCATTGGCGGGACCGGCTTACCATGGGCGAGGAAGCAACAGTTGCAGCCCCCAAGGAGGAGGCGTCTCGACAGCGGCCGCCCCTGCGCGAGTCGGTACTGGCGGGTCGCTTCTTCAGCGAACAGCACCGTGAGGAGGCCGGCGAACTTGCGGCCTTCCTTCACGGCAAGTCTGATTGCGGCGAGGCACTCGAGATGTGGTTCGGCGAGGCCCTGACCGGCCTGCTGGCTGCCGGTGGCGACCGGCTGCGCGCGGCGCTCGACCGCGACATCGCCGACATCGATGCTGCGCTCGGCGATCAACTCGACGCCGTGATCCACCACGCTCGCTTCAGGGCGCTGGAAGGACGGTGGCGCGGCCTCGCCTGGCTGATTTCAGGCATCGAGCCGGGCCGGCGGGTCAAGGTGCGGCTGCTGCCCGTCCGATGGGGCGAGCTCTGCCGCGACCTCGAGCGGGCACTGGAGTTCGACCAGAGCATCACGTTCCGCCGGATCTATGAGGAAGAGTTCGGCATGCCCGGCGGCGAGCCGTACGGCCTGATGGTGATCGACCATGCGGTCCGGCATCGCGTCGGCGCAGGGGCCACGACTGACGACGTGGGCGGAATGGCTCAGCTTTCCGCCGTCGCCGCGGCGGCCTTCATGCCGACCGTGCTCTCGCTCGATCCGACTGTCCTGGAAGTCGACAGTTTTTCCGACCTCGAAGGCGTGCGCGACATCACCGCGCCGCTGCGCGGCGCCAATCATCTGCGCTGGAGAAGCCTTTCCGGACGCGCCGACATGCGTTTCATGGCGGTCGCGCTGCCCCGACTGCTGGCGCGCCGTCCGTGGGCGGACGAGCCCGGCCGCCTCGACGGTTTCCGCTACAGCGAGCACGCGCCGACGGCCGATACTCGCGTATGGATGAGCGCCGGATACGCCTTCGCCGCCTGCGCGGTGCGCGCCTTCCTGGACAATAACTGGCCGGCCGACGTTCGCGGGGTGGACGTGGACCGTGTCGGCGGCGGGCTTGTCGACAATCTCGCCGCCGAGCCGTTCGTCAGCGGTCCGCCTTATGCCTGGCCGCGCAAATCCATCGAGTACCAGTTCAGCTTCCGGCAGGAGCAGGCCCTGGTCGAGGTCGGACTGCTGCCGGTCGGGGTCCTGCCGTTCGGGCCCGAGCTGGTGTTCGGCGCCTCGCGCAGCATGCAGGCGCCGGCGAATTATTCGGGCGCGACCGCCAACGTGGCGGAGGCGAACGCCCGACTCTCGGCGCAGATCAACTCGATGCTGTGCGCGGCGCGCTTCGCCCATCTCCTCAAGGTGATGGGGCGCGACATGGTTGGCGCCTTCCGCACCGCCGACGAAATCGAGCGCCAGCTCAACGCCTGGCTCCAAGGCTACGTCAACACCAACATCAACAGCACCGCCGAGTCGCGGGCGCGCTTTCCCCTGCTCGAAGGCAACGTGCAGGTGCGCGAACGCCTCGAGAAGCCGGGAGTGTTCGGCTGCACCATCCATCTGCGCCCGCACTACCAGCTCGACGATATCGCTACCGCCTTCCATCTCGTCACCGAACTCGCAGCGCCAAGCGTCTGACGACGCGGCCGGTCAGGAGGATCGATGTCGCTTTCTCCCACAGGAACTGTCGATCCGGGCGAGGCCGGTCGTCTGTTCCGCGAAGGTAACCTTGCCGGTGCGCTAACGGCAGCCAACGCCGCCGTGCGCCGGACGCCGACCGATATCGGCGCCCGCGTCCTGCTGGCCGAGCTGCTGGCTTTTTCCGGCAACATAGAACGCGCCGACGTCGTCCTCGACGCCTGCGCCGACCTCGACCCGACGGCCGCCATCGTCGTTGCCGAGTTCCGCCAGCTGCTGCGCGGAGAGACGGCAAGGCGGCAGCTGTTCAGCGAAGGCCGGGTGCCGGAATTCCTCGGCGAGCCCACCAGCGCCCAGCGGTCGGCACTGGCCGCCATAGTCGCCCTGCGCAACGGCGATCCGTCCGAAGCCGCCAGGCTTGCTGCCGAGGCTGAGGCCGCGCGCCCGCACCCGTCGGGCACGCTGCGCGGCGCGGCGTTCGATGATCTGCGCGACGCCGACGACCTGCTGGCGTCCTGCCTCGAGGTCATCACCACGACCGGCAAGTATTTCTGGATCCCGCCCGAGCGGGTGCTGCTGCTGGAATTTCACCCCGCCAAGCGGCCGCGAGATCTGTTCTGGCGTCGCGCGACCATGCAAGTCGCTGACGGCCCCGAAGGCGATGTCTACCTGCCGGTGATCTATCCTCCGATGACGGCTGCAGCAGCCAACTCAATGACAGACCCGTTGCGGCTGGGCCGGGCAACCGATTGGCAGCAGGCGGGTGACAAAGGACCGACGATGGGTCTCGGGGCCGTGACCGTGCTGATCGGCGACGAAGCATCGACCTGGCTCGAGATCGACAAGATCATCTTTCAGGCAGCCCCATGAGCGACAGCAGGAATCGTCCTACGCCCGATAACTTCGGCGCGACGCGCGGCAGGCGCGCCCAGCTGCCGCTGCTCGACCGGCTAGTCGATGGCGACCCTTCGCAGGTCTCCGACACGCCGCTCTCCGCGTCCGCGGCGATGGACGCCATACGCGTCAGCATCTGCAACGACCTGGAGGAACTGCTCAACACCCGACGGAGATGGCGTTCGTGGGATCCGCACCTGGCGGAGCTCGATCGCTCGCTGGTGGGATTCGGACTGCCCGACTTCGCCTCCGGCGCCTACCATGATCCGCGTCGCCGCGAGGAGCTGCGCGCGTTGGTCGAGGCCTGCATCCGCCGTTTCGAGCCGCGCATCGTCAGTCTCAGGGTCACGCTTCTCGAAGCTGCGGACAAAGTGAGCGGGACGCTCAGGCTGCGCATCGACGCGCTGCTGCATGCCGAGCCGGCGCCCGAGCCGATCGCCTTCGACACGGTCGTCGATCTGCTCACCAAGAACGTGACGGTTCACGAACAGGAGGCGTAGTTGGCGTCGGACTCCCTGCTCGCCTTCTTCAACCGGGAACTCGAGGCGCTGCGCGTGCTGGCCGGCGAGTTCGCCGAGCGCCACCCCAAGATTGCCGGCCGCCTGCGCCTGACGAAGGACACTGTCGACGACCCCCATGTCAGCCGCCTGCTCGAAGGCGTCGCCTTCCTGGGCGCGCGCGTCCAGCACCGGCTCGATGACGAGTTTCCCGAGCTTACCGACGGGCTGCTCTCCGTCCTCTATCCTCACTACCTCTCCCCCATGCCGTCGGTGGCGATCACGCGGTTCGCGGCCAATCCGGACCTGCCGGGGGCCGCCCATCTGCCCTCCGGCCTTGCGATCGAAGCCGAACCGGTCGGCGGCGAGACCTGCCAGTTCCGCACCGCCTATCCGCTGACGCTCTGGCCGGTCGAAATCGACGCCGTCCGGCTTTCAGGCATGCCATTGGCGGCCCCGGCCAATCCGACCGCAGCCGAAGCCGTCGCCTGCTTGCGCATCAGCTTGCGCTGCACCAATCCCACCATGACCTTTACGCAGCTCGGGCTCGACCGGCTGCGCGTCTTCCTGGCCGGCGAGCATGGGTCGCGGCTGCTGGAATTGCTGATGGCGCATACCATCTCGGTGGCCCTGGCCGACGACCTGTCGGACGCCCATCCGGTGATCCTGCCGCCCGACACCTTGCAGGCAGTCGGCTTCGCGCCCGAAGAAGCGTTGTTCCCATGGCCGGCGCGATCCTTTTCCGGCTTCCGGCTGCTCAGCGAGTACTTCGCCGCCCGCGAAAAGTTCCAGTTCATCGACATTTGCCGGCTCGACGCCAAGACCCTGGTCTCGGCGGGCAACAAGATGGACATCTTCGTCTATCTCGATCGCGCGATGCCGGATCTCGAACGCGCCGTCCAGGTCAACAGCCTGGCGCTCGGCTGCACGCCCATCGTCAACCTGTTCTCGCAGCGCTGCGAGCCGGTCTCGCTGGATCACACGAGCATCGAATATCGCATCGAGCCGGACGTGCGCCGTCCGGCCAGCGTGGAAGTGTGGTCAGTCGAACGCGTGCGCGAAAGCCTGCCCAACGGCGAGTTCAGGACATGGCAGCCGTTCCATCGGCTGACGCGAAGACATGCCGACGACGCGACGAACGCATCGATCGGCGGCTTCTACGGCACCGCCCGGCGCGACACGACCGGCGATTTTCGCGGCACCGAAGTTTATCTGCTTCCGCACGATGCCGGCTTTGATCCCGAGCGCGAGAGCAGTGGCGTCCTGTCGGTCGATGCGCTGTGTTGCAACCGCGACCTGCCCGCCGCCCTGCCGTTCGGCGGCGGACGCCCGACCCTCAGGCTGGTCGAGGGCGCTGCCGCCGTCACCGGTCTCAGCTGCCTGACCGCGCCGACTCCGACGCTGCGCATGCCGGTCCGCGAGCGCGGTTTCTGGCGGCTGGTCTCTCACCTGTCGCTCGGCCATCTCAGCGTCGTCGGGGGCGAGACCGCCGCCGACGCCTTGCGCGAAGTCCTGCGCCTCTACGACTGCCGCGAATCGACCGAATCGCGTACGGCGATCCGGGCGCTGCTCAATGTGACATCCAGGCCCGGCACCGCCCGTATTCCGGGATTGCGCGGTCCCGGCGCGCGCGGCGGCGGGTTCTGCCGCGGGCTTGACGTCACCCTGACGTTCGACGACCAGGCATGGACGACAGGCGGATTGTACGTGCTGGCATCGGTGCTCGATCGTTTCCTGGCGTTGCATGCGACCGTGAACTCGTTCGTGCGAACGCAAGCGGTCCTGCGCGGACGGCCCGGCGTCGCGGCCAGCTGGCCTGCCCGTGCCGGCAACCAGGTGCTGCTTTGACGAGGTCTCGTTCCTCACGGCGCGCCGAGGCGGCTATGGCGCGCCTCAAGGACGAACCGCAGCGCTTCAGCTTCGACGCTGCGGTGAGGATACTGACCTTTCGCCGGCGTCGGGCCGACCCCGCCGGCGCCGCCCGCTTCACCAGCACCGTCGGCTCATCCTATCTGCCGGCGGAGGTCACCCAGCTTCAGACCGAAGACGGCATACCCGAGCCGCTCGTGACGGTGGGAGTGATCGGACTGACGGGGCCAGGCGGCGTCCTGCCAAGATACTACTCCGACGCCGTCGTCGCCGATCAGCGATCGCGCGCCTTTTCGCTCACGCGGTTCCTCGACCTGATCTCGCATCGCATGGTCGCGGCGTTCGCCGCTGCCGGCGCAAAGTACCGTCCCCACCGCGCCGCCGATGTCGGGGCCTTGTCGACCAGCACGGAGAGGGGAGATCCGGTGGCCGAGGTGCTGCTGTCCCTGACCGGCTACGCGACGCCCAATCTCGCCGAGCGCCTGCTCGCGGGGCCGGCTGCGCTCCGTCACTACGCGGGATTCTTTTCGGCCCACCCACGCTCGGCCGATCGACTCGAGGCATTGGCGTCCGACTGGCTGGGCCGGCCGGTCAAGGTCGAGCAGTTCGCGGGTGCGTGGCTCGCCCTGCCCGTCGATCAGCGGACCCGCCTTGGCATCGGCTTGTCGCCCGGCGGATTCTGCCAATTGAGCATCGATGCGGCGGCCGGCGTGCGCGCCTGGGACCAGCAAGCGAGAATCGTGCTGCGCATCGGGCCGCTCGACCTCGACTATTTCGAGAGCCTCCTGCCCGACCAGCAGTTGCTGCGCGAGCTGATCTCGCTGGTGCGGGCCTATGTTGGCTTCGAAGTCGGATTTGCGGTCAATCCGGTACTCGCGCGCGACGCGGTTCCGCCGCTCGCCCTGGCCCCGCCGGCCGAGGGCGGCGCGCGGCCTCTGCTCGGCTGGAACACCTGGTTGCCGACGTCCCGCGCGATGCCCCGGCGAACCGATGCTGGCGATGCCCTGTTCGAAAGTGAGATTGTCGAGGGACGTGCATGAACCAGCCATGGAACAGCGGCTACGTCGCCGACATCGCCTATATCGAAGGCTTCTATGTCCAGCAGTCGCCGGCCCGCATGGCGCTCGCCTGCCTGTTCGGCAACGTCTCGGCGGACCTGCCGGAGCCCGACGATCCCGCCACCTACCTGGAGCTGGGCTGCGGTTGCGGCATCGGCGCGCTGGTAACCGCGGCGTCCAACCCGGGATGGCAAGTCACGGCGATCGACTACAACCCGGCCCATATAGCAATCGGTGCCGGCCTCGCCCGCGCTGCGCGCCTCGACAATATCCGTTTCATCGAAGCCGACCTCGCCGGCTTGGCGACGAGCGCCCAGGCCGACGCCATTCCCCAGGCCGACTTCGTCAGCATGCATGGCCTCTGGTCGTGGGTCAGTAACGACGTCCGCGCCGGCATCGTCCGGCTTCTGGCCGCCAAGACACAACCGGGCGGCATGGTTCATCTCAGCTACAACGCGCTGCCTGCCTGGCAGGGCGGGCTCGGCATGCAGCGCCTCATCTACGAGACCGGCATTCGATCCGGCGGCCGCAGCGACATGCAGGCCCAGGCGGGCCTTGCGCTGGCGCGCGATCTCAAGGCCGTAGAGAGCAAGTATCTCACCGAGAGCAGCCTCGCGCGCGACATTCTCGACACCAGCGTCGGCATGTCGACGGAGTACCTCTCGCACGAATACATGAGCGCGCACTGGGCGCCGGCCTTTCATGCCGACGTCGTCGCCGCGCTGGCCGAGGCGAAGCTCGACTGGGTGTCATCGGTCAATCCGATGGAGAACTTCCCTGAACTGATGCTGACGCCGGAACAGCGCGAGGTCATGAATCGCTACCAGGATCCTCTGCTGCGCGAGCTGATCAAGGATATGTGCCTGCCGCGGCAGCTGCGTCACGACGTCTTCGTACGCGGCGCCAGGCGCATCCACAACGAGGCGCGCGACGCCGCGCTCTCCGGCTTGACGGTGGTGCCGATCGTCAGCCCGAGCGAGCTGCAGACCAAGATACGCGTGCCCGCCGGCATGGCCGAGGTCGGCGAAACGCTCAAGGACATGATGGTTGCAGCCATGCGCGGCCCGGCAAGGATCGGTGATCTGATGGCGCTGGGCGGCGGGCGCAGCAACCCGGCGGAGCTCATCAGCGTCCTGGTCGGCTCCCATCAGTGCCAGGTCGCCACGCGCTCGAACGGCGATCAGCCCGATTCCGCCAACCGGCTCAATCGCATCTTTGGTTCGCGGGTCCATTCGATAGTCGACTCCAAGACGTCGGGCGGCCTCGCCTCCTGGCGGCTCGGCACCGGGCTCACGGCGCCGCCGCTCCTGCAGTTCATCGTCGCCCGCCTGCTGAGCGGCGAACGGGAAGACAATGTCGATGCCTGGATCAAGGCTTTGAGCGCCGACGTCGTGCCGGAGAAGCACGACACCGTGCGCAACGTCGTCCATACCGCCATCGAGCAGCGCCTGCCGATCCTGCGCCGCCTGCGAATCGTCCCCGACTAGTCCGTCATTTCGACTGAAAATTGAGTAATCCCAAGAGCCCACACCCTTCCGCCAAATTGTCGCCGCCAAGGTCGTGTTTCCTTGCGTTCTCGCGTCGGCTAGCGTTACGTGCGTCAAAGCACCGATCGTGACTTGGCTGCTGGGACACCACACCGAAAGTTGCGCTGCACATGGCCGAAGATGACAAGAAATCGCTGCTGTCGATCACGAGCTCTGCCGAGTCGCCGCTGACGGCCGTCCGTCTGGTAGCGCAAGAGACGATCAGCGAACTGTTCAAGTTCGAAGTCGATGTGGTCGCCGCGGGCAAGATCAATACGACCAACATGCTCAACAAGCCCGCCTGCGTCTCGGTCAATCATGGCGGCAAGAGCACGCGGTATTTCCACGGCATCGTCCAGGAATTCGGCGTGCTCGAGCAGAGCGGTGTCGTCGACAAGGCCTATCGCATGGTCCTGGTGCCGCAGCTCGCGCATGCCGCGATCCGCAGCGACTGCCGGATGTTCTTCAACAAGACCGCGGAGGACATCCTCAAGATCCTCTTCAACGACGTCGGCGTGACCAAGGTCTCGTTCCGCCTCTATTCCGCGCCAACGCAGCGCAAGGCGACGGCTCAGTACAACGAGACATCCCTGCACTTCGCCACTCGCCTGATGGAGGAAGAGGGCTGGTACTACTACTTCGAACATGCGGAAGACAGCCACACGCTGGTGGTGACCAACGACAACAACGGCTTCCACACCATTCCCGGGGCCGCGCTGCGCCTGGGCGTCGGCACGACGGCCGCCATGCTGGTCGAGTACCGCAAGCCCGAGATGTTCGCTCCGGGCAAGGTGACGGTGAAGGACTACGACCACGACACACCCGACAAGAACCTGAAGATGGAGCAGAACACCATCCTCAAGCACGGCGGCATCGCGAACCGACCGGTGTTCCATTGGCCGGCGCTGACGCGCGACACCGGCATGGCGAAGAACCGGGCGCGCTGGCGCATGGAAGCGGCCGAGGCCGAGGTCTCCCTGATCGGGGCGGGCGGCGACAACGCCAGCCTGGTCGCAGGCGGCAAGTTCAAGCTGCGGACCGACGCCGGTGAGCAGATCTACGTCGTACAGAGGATCACGCATCACGCCGAAGACATGTCGGAACGGGCGGGCCAAGCGTCGGGGACGGACTACAGCAACAGCTTCTTTTGCTTCCCCAACTCGGTGCCTTGGCGCCAGCCCATGAAGACGGCCCGGCCACGCATGGAAGGACTCCACACCGCCAAGGTCCTGGCGCCGTCGGGAGAAGAGATCCATACCGACGACCAGGGACGCATCAAGATCCGATTCTTCTGGGACTGGCGAGAGGATGCCACCGCCGACAGCAGCGACTGGGTGCGCGTGGTGCAGCCGTGGGCCGGCAACCAGTGGGGCGGCCAGTTCATCCCGCGCGTCGACACCGAAGTCGCGGTCGCCTTCATGGACGCCGATCCCGACCGCCCGGTCGTCATCGGCGGCCTGTACAACGGCAACGACAAGCCGATCTTCCCCGTCGGGGAAAAGACCAAGCTCGGCTTCCGCTCGCGCTCGACGACGAAAGGCGGCACCTCCGACTTCAACGAGATCACCCTCGACGACAAGAAGGGCAGCGAGCAGCTCTTCCTGCACGCCCAGAAGGACATGAAGACGGAGGTCGAGAACGACCAGACCCTGACCGTCGAGAACGACCGCACCGTCACAATCAACAAGGGCAACGAGACGGTCACGCTCAAGATGGGCGACCAGAGCACCGAGCTCAAGCTCGGCAACATCTCGGTGAAATGCGACCTCGGCTCCATTACCATGGAGGCCATGCAGGCGATCACGCTCAAGGTCGGAATGAGTTCGGTGAAGATCGACCAGACGGGCGTCACCATCAGCGGCATGATGATCAAAGTCGACGGAACGGTCATGACGGACATCAAGGGCCTGATGACATCGGTAAAAGGCACCGCGATGCTGACCCTCGGCGGCGGCATCATCATGCTCGGCTGAGGACCTCGCGATGGCTTCCCCGACGACCAAGACCGCGAACAAGCTCGGCGACGACCTTGCCCAGGTGATGCCTCACCTGCAGCTCGACGAGCACGGCCGCTCGGCCCTTGCCGGCTGCAAGAACGCCGTCGAGGCGCTGGACCGGCTCGAGCAGGCCGGGCTTCTGGTCGAAGCCACGCGGCTCGTGGCCCACGCCCTTCCGGCACGCGAGGCGGTTTGGTGGGCGTGCGCGTGCTCGCGCCACACTGCCGCCAGCGGCAACGATCCGGCGCAGGAAGCAAAGGTGCGAAGCGCGGCCGAAGAGTGGGTCCGCAAGCAGACCGATGAGCATCGCCGTGCGGCCATGAAAGAGGCGGAGACGGCGGGCTTCGGCAGCCCCGAAGCCTGGGCCGCCGTCGGCGCCTTCTGGAGCGGCGATTCCATGGCCCCGCCCGAGGCGCCGAAGGTGCCGCCGCAGCCGCATTTCCCCGGCCTCGCCGTGGCGGGTTCGGTCGCCCTCGCCGCCGTCCGCGGTCCGGCCGCGCGGCGCGACGACAGGCTGACGCGCTTCCTCGCCTCGGCCAAGGACATCGCGACCGGCGGCGCCGGACGCCTCGAAGCGGAGACAGACTGATGGGAATGCCGGCAGCGCGCGTCAACGACATGCATGTCTGCCCCATGGTGACAGTCCTGGTGCCGCATGTCGGAGGCCCGATCCTTCCTCCCGGCTGCGTGACAGTCCTGATCGGCGGCATGCCGGCTGCTCGCGTCGGCGACATGTGCGTATGCGTCGGACCACCCGACGTCATCGCGCTCGGTTCCTTCAAAGTGCTGATCGGCGGCATGCCGGCCGCACGGCTGGGTTCCGTGACTGCCCATGGCGGCGCCGTCGTCGCCGGCTGTCCGACCGTCCTCGTCTGACCGACCCAGCCTCGGTCAACCGCCCGCGTCGAAATCGATCGTCACGCAGGTCACGTTGTCGGTGGCTTGCGCCATGAGCGCCGCTGTGATCAGGCGTTCTGCCGCGCTCTCGTCGTCTCCGGACAGCAGCTCGGCCAACAGCTCCTCGGGCAGCGTCTTGCTCAGACCGTCGCTGCACAGCAGCAGCCGGTCGCCGGGCTGGAGCTGACCGGTGCGCTTGTCCAGTTCGAGAAGATCGATATCGGCACCGACGGCCCGGGTGATGACATTGGCCTGCGGATGGCGCGCTGCTTCCGCTTCGCTGATGGTGCCGCTCTCGACCAACGCCTGCACCAGACTGTGGTCGCGCGTGATCCTGGTGAGGGCGTGGCCGCGCAACAGATAGGCGCGCGAATCGCCCGCCCACAGGCAGGCGAAATGATCGTCGCGCGCCATCAGGACGACAACGGTCGTCGCCACCATGGCGCCGTCGCCATGTCGCGAAGCTTCGGTCAGCAGGCGCTCATGCGTCGCTTCCAGCCGCGATCGCACCTCGATCAGCATCTTGGCGGCCGAAAGACCAGGATCGATCGACTGCAGAATGGTGGCGACTTCGGCAGATGCAATCTCGCCCGATGCGTGACCGCCGGCGCCGTCGGCGACCGCCCAGAGGCCAAGATCGGGCCGGTTGACGTAGGCGTCCTCGTTCTTACGGTTCGCCGTGCCCGGATGCGTCGCCGCGCAGGAGCGGAAGCTGCCGTGTCGCGCCGTGTTTTGGGCAATTCCGTTCTCAGACATCACGAAGCATCCGAAACTCGCGTAGCAAGCGCCTCTGGTGCGGCGGCGCTCGCTCCCCACTCATCATCTATGAGGGCAGCAAATTCGCTTCCCTCCGGCAAGGCCGTTCCTGTCTCGAAACGCGTCGCCACCCGCGGACCGCCTTCGGTCCACCACGCCGTTCGCCCGGGTACGAAAGCCAGATCAGGCGTCGACCCCGCCGTCGCCGTGAAGGCAGCCTGGATACGCCCGAGCAGGTCGGCGGGCGTCAGATCGTGCTCCAGCGCATCGCGCCCCGCCTCCTCGGCCGCCGCCAGGAAGGACGTCATCTCTCCGACGAGCGGCAGCCAGTCGCACGGCGCGGCGGCAGCAATCGTCAATGGCGAATAGCGCCCGACCTTGTCGACGCTCGGCAGCCACAGTCCGAGCATGCCGCTCTTGCCGCAAAGCCCCGGCGGCAGCATGAAGCGCCAGACCGGGGCTTCCAGCCAGGCGTCTCGCCACTCGTCGCGCCACCGTGCCTGCGTCTCGGCGAGGCCACGCTGCCACCAGTCGTCCCAGCTGTCGGTGAAGTCGCGCGGCAGGTTCTCGCGTACGAAGTCCCCTCGCGCCGGCAGCTTGCCGAACAGGCCGGCAATCGAATCGGTAGGCAGCGCGGGCATCGACGTCTAGCCGCTGACCGACGGACAGCGAAAGTCCCGCAGGACGCCCGGCGCAAAGGGATTCATGACCGAGCCGGCGCGGATCTCGAACGCCGCACTGCGCTCGCCGAGCTGGAAGCTAAGCAGATAGCGCTCCGGCGAGCCGGCCTGCTGCAAGGTCCCGCGGCTGAACAGGCGGAACATCGCCCACGGGCCGGTCTCCGATATGACGCCGGTGCCGCCGCGCGGCGGCGGGTTGAAGACCAGTCGGACGTTCGTCATGCCGTTCGGGCCGGGCCAGGTGATCTGGGTCGATCGCGCAGGCCCGTGGGCATAGGTGACCGATGTCCCATCGAATTCCAGGTTGACCTGGGAAGCACCCGAGTCGAGCTCGACCGGCGTGATGTCGAAGCGCACGGCGATCGTCGTCGAGCCGGAGGCGAAGAACAGGTCGCGGATAACGGCGGCGCGCTGGAACTGGGCGATGTCCGCCGGCGAGACCGGCGCCGATACGCCATCCACCGCCTGAGGCGTCCAGGTCTTGCCCGTGGTGTTCACGTAGGGCCGGAGCTGCGTGTTGAAGAATCCGTCGATAAGGCCGCCGGGCGCAAACAGCTTGGCGAAGTCGTCGAG
This sequence comes from uncultured Rhodospirillales bacterium, assembly GCA_902825855.1. GTDB lineage: Bacteria > Pseudomonadota > Alphaproteobacteria > Reyranellales > Reyranellaceae > Reyranella. The sequence goes on from CADECW010000051.1 coordinate 20,674, forward strand.
CGGCGTCTCGTTCGAGCTGCCGGCCACGAACGGGAAGCGTCCGTTGACTGCGGGGGCGCAGAGCCTGGCCGGCCCGTTCACGCCATTGTAGGCCGCGGCAACCTGCTGCCGGGCACCGCCGGCGCGCAGCGCGGTGCTTTGCTCGGCCATGCTGGCCAGCCAGCGGCCCAGCGGCTGCGGCTGGCGCTGGGATTCCGCACGAAGCGCCAGCGAGGGATCGTCGCCAGCAGCCACGGGGGCGCCGACGCCGGCGGCGTTCATCCTCGCAAGCTGCTGGCGCAGGTCGTCCAGCAGCTTCAGCACCTGGTCGATCGGCGCCGACCCAGGTGGCGTGACCAGGTCGCGGAGCTGCCTGTAGCGTTCGTCGATCTGATGACCGGGCGGCTCAGCCGGCGCCGCCCCGGCCTGACCGGCAAGCAGCGCGGCGAGCGCCGCGGATTTCGCCACCGTGGGCGCTACTGCCGCCGCCTTTTCCTTGGCAGCCTTTTCCAGGTCGGCCGCCGCTGCCGCCTCGACAGCCGAAGGCTTCGGCGGCTCCGACAGCGTCAGCTGGCGGGCGACGGCCACCAGCAGCTCCTTCAAGGGCGATTGCTTGGAGGCCAGGATATAGAGGTCCTGGGATGCCTGGTTCAGGCTGCGCAGCGGCGCAATCTCGATGTCCTGCAGCAAGGCATCCCACGCCTTGGCGTAGTCCTCCATGTACTGCTTGACGACCTCGTTTGCGACTTCGCTTTGCTTGGCGAGGTCGAAGTTGCCGGGCACCTTCTGGCCCAGCACCCAGCTCTCCGCCGCGACCTCGCGCGTCGCCGTGGCCAAGGCCGGCAGCAACACCTTGTGGAATCCGTCGACGGTCAGGAAGCCCGGTATGCCGTCGCTGAGCTTCCGACCCGATGCCCTGGTGAAGACGCTGCCGCCCGCCCGTCCCAGCACGTCGCTCGGCCGCCAGGGAGGCAGGCTCTGGGCGGCGGCGGAAGGCTTGATACGGGAGTAGGCACGCGACGCCAGCGAGACACGGCTGAAGGTCGTGCGCGCCTTCTCCACCAGCGCGTCGTCAAGAGACACCGCGGGCAGCGGTTGCGCAAGGAGTGCATCGAGATGCTGCTGCAAGCTCGCGATCACCGCCAGGTTGCCGGCTCCCGAGTACTGCGCCTGCCAGTCGTAGGTCATCCACTCCTTGACCAGGGATTTGTCGAGCGGGCCCTGGCCGCCGAGCATCAGGTAGACGCGCGTCGCCTCGTACAGGAACTCCGGCTGGGTGAAATAGCCCCGCATCTGGGCTTCCAGCCGCCAGATCAGGCGTGGCAGCAGCGCGTAACCCAGCGCGTGCCGATACACGCCCTCGGCGCCGCCGCGCAGCTTGGCGGTCTGCGACAGGTCGAAGCCGGCGAGCAGCGGACCGCTGGCCTTGGCCGTCGTCGACAGCTCGCGAGCGGCATCGAGCAACGGCAGCAGGCGCGGCAGGTCGGCGTCGTTGACCGGATCGAACGTCGTTTCCTTGGCGACCTTTTCATACGTATTCAGAGCCGACGCCATTTCGCCGATTTCGCGCTCGCTGGACGAGCGGTTGACAACAAGCCATCCGGCGATGCCCGCCGTCAGCAACGCCACCACCGCATAGGCGGCGGAGCGCATGACGAACCGCCGCATGCGCGCCGTCGGCGGCTCGCTCACCAGCATGGCTTCGCCGAATATCACCCGCGAGACGAGGTGCCCCAGGAAATAGCTGCGTCCCTGAACCGGACGCAGAGCGGCGGCGCGGCGCTGGTCGACGCCGAAGGCGCGCATCATCACGCCGGTCAGACGGTCGATCGGCGAGCCCTCCTGGGTACCGGAAGCAAAGTACACGCCGCGCAGCAGCGGCGCCGGATCGAGGCGCGAGCCGCCGAAGGCCTCCGTGAGGAAGGCCTGCAGGGGCTGGCCAAGCGAGGCGATCTGCGTCGGGAAACCTGCAATCAGAGCGCGGCGCTCAGGGCTCTGCTCGGCCTGCAGGCGATCGAACAGGCGATCGTTCAGGCTGTCGACGAGGAGCTTCAGCTCATCCGGGAACTGCGTCACGGGGGCTGCGGCGCCCTTGCCGAACGGGAAGGTCACGCCCCAGACCTGCTCGCGCCGGTCGCGGTCGAGATCGTCGAAGAACTCGGCGAAGCCCGCGATCAGGTCGGACTTGGTGAACAGCAGGTAGACCGGCAGATGAATGCTGAGGCGCTCCTCCAGCTCCTTGATGCGCCGCCGGACCGCGCGCGCATGGGCCACCCGCTCGTCGTTCGGCGCAGTGGCGATGTCGCTCAAGGCAATCGCCACGATCACGCCGTTGAGCGGCTGCCGCGGCCGGGTCCGACGCAGCAGATCGAGAAAGGCATCCCATCCGGCGCGATCGACTGCTGCATTCGAATCCTGGGTCGTGTAGCGGCCGGCCGTGTCGATCAGCACGGCGTTCTCGGTGAACCACCAGTCGCACATGCGGGTCCCGCCGACGCCCGCGACCGCGCCCTGCCCCATCTCGGCAGCCAACGGGAACTTCAGGCCGCTGTTCAACAGCGCCGTCGTCTTGCCGGCGCCGGGCGGCCCGATTATGGCGTACCAGGGTTGCTCATAGAGGTAGCCGCGCGTGCCTCGCGCACGCTTCAGCAGCGACAGCGCGGTCGACATGCGCTCGCGAAGGGCCGCGGCTTCCTCGCTGGTGCGATCGTCGGCCTCGTCGGCAGCCTTCTCGGTGACGCCACGCTCGAGCTTCTGCTCGCGGCGGCGACGATTGAAGTCGAGCGCCACGTTCACAGCGGCCCAGACTGCCAGCAGGCACAGGATCACGACCAAGCGGCCAATCCAGTCCTCGAGCAGCGGCAACAACGGACCGAAGAACCAGACGAGAAGTGCCAGGATGGCGACGCCGACGAAACTCAGCACCCAACGGGAGGCGAGGAACCGCAGAGCTTTCATGATCAGCCACCCTGCCGGTTGAGAACCACTTCGATGCGCCGGTTGCGTTCACGGCCCTCGGCCGTGGAGTTGGGTGCAATCGGATCGGCGTCCGCCCTGCCCTCGACGGTGATCCGGGAAGGCTCGCCCAGCGCGGCGGAGATGACGGTGCTCGCGGACTGCGCGCGCGCCGTCGACAGCTGGAAATTCGACGGGAACGCGATGGTGCGGATCGGCTCGGAGTCGGTATAGCCAATGACTTTCACCGGGCCGATCTCTTCCTTCAGGGCGAGTCCGATACGTTCGAGCAACGGCTTGAAGCTCGCGACGAGGGTGGCGCTGCCCGAGGCGAACATGCCGCGACCGGTGATGCGAACCAGCGGCTGCGCCGGTGTGCCGAGCACCTCGACAAGCCCCTGGTCGATCTCGGGCTTCAGGAACTGCCGCAGCTTGTCGAGCGCCGACGGCTCGGGCGGCGGCGGTGGCGTTGCGACCACCGGTGCAGGCTCGACGACCGGCGTGCGGGTGATCGTCGGCATGCGATCCGGCGGGGCCCCCTGCAGGCGCGCATAGACCGTGTCGGATGCCGAATTGAGGCTGATCGAGAACCAGAGGAAAAGCGCGCCGACGATGCCCAGACCCGCCGCGGCGGTAACCCACAGCGGCACGACGAACCTCGCCGGTCGGTAGGGTGCATTCACGCCCTTGGTATGCGGGGCAAGCGCCGGTTCCGCCGCCTTCTTCTGGCGGACGATGACGGCGTAGGTCTCTTCGCGGATCCGGCTGATGTCGCCGACGCCGCGACGCGACAGGCGATAGCGGCCCATGAAGCCGAGCGACATGCAGATGTACATCAGCTCGATGACCGGCAGGAACCTGCCGGGGTTGTCGCACATCTGCTTCAGCACATCGAAGAAGCGCTCGCCGCTGCGTACCTCCTGATGGAAGGTCGAGACCAGCGATCGCTGGCCCCAGGTCCCGCTGCTGCCCCACGGCGTGCTCAGCACGACGTCGTCGAGGCTGGCGCACAGGGCATAGTGGGCGGGGCGAAGCTGTTCGAGCGGAACGCCTTTGTCCCGCGACTCCTGTTCGAAGACCCGGATCTGGTGCACGGTCCGCTGGTAGAGGTCTCCCGAGTCCGGTGCGTTGGCAGTATTGCGCAGGCGCGCCATGAGCTGGAGCAGCGGCGCGGCGGCGGCCGCGAGGACGTCGCTGCCGACTGCCATGTCCTCCGTCCCCTCGGCCGCGACTACAGGCGCGGCGACCGGGCGTGAGGCAACCGTTTCCGACGCGGGCGGCTGCCCTTGCGCGACGGGAGGCTGTTCCGGTGCCGTCGACCGGCGACGGCCGGGAGTCGGCCTAATGACCGTCCGGTTGTTGTCCTCAGGCTCGGCGAAGGGATTGTCGCTCATGCTCTCCTCACAGCGGCGTCAGCCGCGGATGGCCCAGAGCTCGATATTGAGGTTCGGGAACTCGCCGGAGAGATGGATGGCAAACCCACCCGAGGACTGCAGCTCCTTCCAGTGCGCCGAATTGCGGTCCAGCTCGAAGTAAGTCGCGCCGGCATAGAACGGCAGCTGGCGCGGAGCGACGGGCAACGGCCGAACGGCGATGCCCGGCAGGGCGACGTTCACCAGCTCGCGGATATGCTCGACCGCGCCGATCTTCACCTGCGAGGGGAACAAACGCCGCAGGGTTTCGGTGGGCACATCGGCCTGCACCGCCAGGACGAAGCTCGACGATCGCAGGATGCCGCGATCGACGATGGGGCCGACCCGCACGCCGTAGGCACGCTGCTGCAGCGGGATCTGGATGGCCGTCTGCTCGATGACGCTCGAAAGCGAGCGGCGCAGGTCGGCAATGACCGGCGCAAAGCTGCGCTGCAGGTCGCCATGCCGATAAGGCGGATAGTCCGAGGGCCGCCGGCTTGCTTCTGTGAACGTCGCGAAATCGCCCGCCATCTGCACCAGGGCGGCATATAGGTCGGCAGGATGGATGTTGCCGTCGCTCGCCCAGTGCGCCAGCAGCTTCTGCGAGCGGTTGACGGATTGCAGCAGCAGGAAATCCGAGACATCCGCCACGCCACGCGAGCCTGGCGCAGTCAGCCGAGCCGCCAGCGCTTCGCCGCGCTGATTGAGCAAGCCCGTGAGCTCGGCGAGCAGGCCGGCGAGCGGCGGAGCGGCGGAGCAGGCGAGGCACGGCGCGATCCACTGATCGTCGAGCACCACCTTGCGGTCCGCGGCAACCTCGACCACGCGGGCAAGGCCGATGCCGTGATAGCCCGCGCGGTTCTCGGTCTCGAGCATATAACGCAGCCGCAGCCTTCCGACCTGCACTTCGGCCGGCTGTGGCGACCCGGAATGGGTGTCGTAGGCTTCGAAGGGCCGCTGTTCGTAACGGCCCTCCGCGGAGCCATTGGCCGTGACTTCCACCGATCCGGCCTGCCGCATCGGCAGCACGAGATAGACGACGGCGTTGCGCGTCGTTTCGGGCAGGTCGAGCGGCACGGGCTGATCGGTCTCGCCGGGCAGGGAGAACGGCGTGCCGTCCTCGAACACGCCGCTGCCGCTCGCCAGCGCGAACTGGCCGGTGGCGAGCAGGTTGCGGTTGATCGCGCCTTCCGTCAGTCCCCAGGAATGCGAGCGCAGGGAGGCCGTGCGGTCGCGCACCAGCGCCTCCAGCCAGCGATCCTGCTGCTGGAAGTGCTGCGCCCGCAGGAACATCCCCTCGAGCCAGACAACACGATTCGACCAGGTCATGTCGTCACCAGTGCGGCTCTGGTGCCGCTGATGGAGATTGTGAACCGCGACGGTCCGCTCTCGGCGATCGGCGCGACCATGCGCCATTGCGCGCGATCGATGTCGCGAAACAGCACGGCAACACCGATGAAGCGCACGCCGGGCTTGGGCATGACCGTGACCTTTCGGGTCTCACCTGGCCGTACCACGACTTCCTCCGCGCCGACGCTTTCAGTGCCCAGCGTCTGGGCCTCGCGTTGCATCAAGGAGTAGACGTCGGCCGCCTCGAACTTGCCCCTGGCATTGAGCGAATAGAGGCGAACCGCGACCGACACCGGCGTGCCCGCCGGATTGGGATTGATGTCGGAGTTCGCCCTTATGGTCATCTCGACCACGGGCGGTGCCGGCGGACCGCCGCAGCCATCGACCAGAAGGGCGGCCGGCACGGCCCCGAACAGCAACCGGCGACGGTCGATCATGACGAAGCCCGATCTGAGGTCAGCTTTTCAATCGCCTGCTCGTAGGCACGGGCGAAGGCCTTGCCGAACACGCTGTCGAAATCGTCCGAAAGCGCTTGGGTCACGCTCTTGTGGAGCTGCCCGAAAGCCTCCCATGCCTTGGCCTTCTTCTGGGCCGGATGGATCTGCAGCCCGCTGCTGCCCGCCTTCTGCTCGATGGCCTCGGGATCGAACTGGGCGAGAAGGACCCGCACGGCGGCCTGCATTGCCGAGATGGTCGCGAGCTCATGCATCCTGAGATCGTCGAAGGCCTCGGCGATGGCCTCGTCGGCCGGCATACCGCCGCGCCGGCCGATGCCGAGCAGGGTTGCGAGCGCATCGTCGTCATCGAGCGAAAACTTCAGGGGGTTGTTGCCGGTCGGCCGGATCATCGTCTGCTCGATGCGGAACTCGTCCTTGATGCTGGCGCGCGCCATCAAGGTCTGGCGAAGACCGGTGACGCTCGCGCGCAAGGCAGCGCCGATCCGCTCCAGCGTCTTCTCCGGATCAGGCAGCGCTGCATCGTTCATTGCAACGCCGCGCAGGAAGGCTTCGATGACGGCGGAATCGCTTGGCGCCTCGGCCGATGGC
>CADECW010000051.1:27515-29764 GCA_902825855.1 uncultured Rhodospirillales bacterium
CGGCGTCGGCGTCGGCGGTCGACGCTCGCTCTTCGGCGACACGGCGCCAGCGGCTGGTGCCGGCGGCTCGGCCGCCGTCGGTTGCGGCCGCGGGTTGGCAGCGGGCAGATCGACATCCCAGTCGTCGGGAATGATCGCGACCGGTCCTGGAGGCCGAAAGGCGCTTTGAAGCGCCGGCGCGTGATCGGAGTCCGTCGGTCCGGTGAACGGTTCCGGGTTGGGAGCCAGCGGATCGAAATCCGCGGGCAGAATCGGCGAGTTGGGCGCGTCCAACATCGACGAGGAGCTCGGCAGCCTGGCATCCTGGTACGGACGCACCTCGGACCGCGATGGCAGGAAATCGTCGCGCTCGCGCGGCGCTTCATCCTCGTCGATGATCACTTCGATCTCGTACAGGCCGAATTTGACCCTGTCTCCGTTGCGTAGCTTGTGGCTGGCACCCTTGCCGATGGGATCGCCGTCCTGATTGAGGAACGTGCCGTTGGTGCTCAGGTCGTGAACCTCCCATTCGCCGACGCCGTAGACGAACTGGCAGTGCCTCTTCGACAGATGACGGTCAGGATCGGCGACGACCCACTGGTTCTCTGTCCCCCGGCCAATGGAAAACTCGCCGCCGCGAACCTCGCGCCGCTCAGGCGCCACGTTGTCGGGGCAACGGATCATGACAAGCTTCAAGGTCACGTGAGGACGCACTCCTGTACGGGAGGCGAGCGGCAGGTCCGATCGCCCAAAATACTAGTAGGGGAACCCGCTTCTGGGCAATCGTATTTGGCTTTGGCAGGGGCTGGAACGCCCTCCTCACTGCAAGTCTGCTCGATCATATTGAAAATTGTACGCGCCCTGAATCTACCATTAATCTGCCCATCGACGGATGCGGTTGACGGCGTGGGGCGACGCCAGCCATCCTAGACGCCAGCCATTCGACAAAGACCCTGTCGCCATGTGCCTTGCCCCGTCGCAAGTGATCCTCAGCACCGATGAAGCCGGTGCGGTCGCCCCGCCGATTTTCACGTCGGTCGGGTTGGACGCAGTGAACGGCCCAGGCGACGTGTTCGTCATCCAGTCGCTGTTGAACAGGCGGTTGCCCAAACCTCACACGGAAGTCCCCGTCACGGGCATGATGGATCCCGGGACGATCCTCGCCATCAAGGCGTTCCAGGCGGTGGTGATGAACATGAATCCACCGACTGGACACGTGGCGCCCGGCAGCCCGACCTACTACGCCCTGGCCGCGCGGCCGCTGGTCACCAAGGAGCAGCCTCCGCCTCCGCGCTTCGGCCATGTCGGCATCCTTCCGCCGGAGGTCATCGACGCGGCCAAGAACTCCCGCCAGCGTTGGGGCATCCCGGCGTCGATCACCCTGGCGCAATGGATCGTCGAGAGCGCCTGGGGTGCAGCCATGCCGGCCGACAGCAACAACCCGTTCGGCATCAAGGCGCTGGAAGGCCAGCCCGCGGTCGAAAGCGAGACCCGCGAAGTCATCGACGGCAAGGTGGTGACGATAACGGCGCGCTTCCGGCGCTTTGCCAGCATGTCCGAAGCCTTCGATCTGCACGGCAAGCTGCTGTCTACGGGCTCCCCTTATCGAGCCGCCATGGAGGTCGTCAAAGATCCCGAGCGTTTCGCCGACGCATTGACCGGCGTCTACGCCACCGACCCGCAATACGGCACGACACTGAAGTGGGTGATGGAGAATTATCGGCTGAGACAGTACGACTGATTTGTGGCTTGAGTTCGCCGCCTCCGGGCGGCGCGATCTTGGCGTCGCACAGCCGCTCCTCGAGCACCGGAATAGCCGACGCCGTCGTTCCCCTCGAGCAGTCGTCGAGCACCGCCAGGACCTCGTCGTCGACCCGGCCGTTTCACGAGACCTTTTCCACGATTGGCGCAGGTCTGCAATCCTCGGCGATCCGATTCGACCCATGACCATGCGTTCGACGTGATCGTAAATCACAATTGGTCCCAACTCGAAACGGGTCCTGCTCTCCTAGCCGCCGCGGTAATGTGAATCTGTGGGATTTGCCACCCAGGGGTGCCGGTGCCCTTCGCCATGCTTCCTGGCAATCATGAGCTGCTCCAGCGAGGTGCAGCCACACAAATCCGGCTGGTTCACAACGGTAGGGATCGCGATTTGCTCCTGATGCCGCTGGACGATCGCACTGTCGATCTCATGCTGCAGTTCAGCATCAAGCTCGTGCGCGTCGAGCCGTCGACGCGCCTCACGGAGTTCCGCACCCGGCAGACCCACG
>CADECW010000051.1:29864-47795 GCA_902825855.1 uncultured Rhodospirillales bacterium
GTGCGCGTCGAGCCGTCGACGCGCCTCACGGAGTTCCGCACCCGGCAGACCCACGAACCACCAGTGCTGGTTGCCGCCGCCGCCCGCCTCATCTTGGGCTGCACGTCGCGCTGGCCGCGCTTCCCGGCAAGCTGTAGTTCCAGTTCCGACCACTGTTCGACAGGTTGCTCTCAGCCGGGTTGAACGCCTTGATCTGATTGGAGAGTTCATGCTGCCGAACGCGTTCGACCGTTTTCGCCTGACCAGCCGAACGGCTTTGGTGACCGGGGCTCGCCGGGAAATCGGTCGCGCAATCGCCCTCGCCTTGGCTGGCGCCGGAGCTCGGTTGGCCATCCACCACGCCGGCACCGCCGAGGAAGCGGCCGATGCCGACGAGGTGGTGCAGCGGGTCGAGGACAGCGGCGGCACGGCACGCGCGTTCGGCCAGGACTTTTCCCTGGACAGCGCAGGGCTCAGTTTGGCTGAGGCGGTCACTGCCTGGTCGCCTGTCGATATCTTGGTGCTGAACGCCTCGATCGAGCTGCCAGAGCCGTACCAGACAATCACACGCGACCGTTTCGACCGGCAGGTCTCGGTCAACCTGCGCAGCCCGCTGGAACTTCTGCAGGCTCTTGTGCCGCCCATGGCGGCCCGTGGCTGGGGGCGCGTTGTGACGATCGGCAGCGTGCAGCAAGTCCGGCCGCATCCGCAAATGATGGTCTATGCCGGAACAAAGGCAGCCCAGCTCAACTGGGCATGGAATCTGGCGCGCCAGTTTGGCGGTCAGGGTGTGACCGTGAACAACCTGGCGCCCGGCGCCATCCTCACTGCGCGCAACCGCGCGCAAATGGCGACGGAAGGCGAAGCGCTTGTCCAGCGCATTCCGGCCGGCCGGCTTGGTGAGCCTGACGACCTCGTCGGAGCGGCCCTGCTGCTCTGCTCCGACGCTGGCGCGTACGTCAACGGCGTCAATCTCTTCGTCGATGGCGGCCGGGCCATCACATAAGGCCTTGTGCGCGGTTCATAGAACGGCAGCACTGGAAGCAACGCCGTAGTGCGACACCTCACCGTCATCATTTCGCTTTCGGGAGTTATTTCGAACCGTGAGACCGCGGGCGTGACGGCCGCTTTCGCACTCTGTTCGGGGTGATCCGGCAGTGGCGCATTGCGCCAACACTGCCTCCGTTTATCCTAGTGCAGTGTCTCTGCGCGCCGCCTGGTCTTGGTCAGCCAATTGCGCCAAAGCCGCAGTTCCCGCTCCCAGTCTGCAACCGCCCTGTAGAGGTCGATCCGCGCCGCTCTCGTCGGCGCTGCCCTGTATGCTTTGTAGGCCTCTCGCGCCGCGTCACGCGCAAGACGTGCGGCCTTTGCCGTTCTGTCTGACATCAAGTGTCCCCAAAAACACTTTCCAAAACCTAACGGGGGCCGTGAGATGCACAAGGAGTGATAGCCAAGACAGGCTTGGCTTATCTCCCACGCCGGGACCTCGAACTCGCAGCACAAGACCATCGGTCGGACAGCGCCGGGATCATCGCATCAGGAGATGCCGAAAGATTTTTTGGCATTGCCTACACGACGGCACTTGCCGATTAACGCCGCGAGTTCACTCCGCCAATCGACCGCAGGGACGCACGGAGACGGGTTCCACTTAGCTTTCGGTCCGTTTCATCGCGGCAGAAACGAGCTCCACAATCTTATCGGCGTTGACATGGGAGGACTTCGCGCGATCGGACGACTTGCAGAAATCTTCGGCTACAAGCGCCATCAAGCGCTCGAGCAAGTCGGAGCCCTCGACGCCGATCTCGGCTGATCCATCGACCTGGTACTGCAGGCCTGCAACCGGTTGGCCGTTCTCGTAAACCGACAGCAGCCAGACACCGTCATAGGCTACCGCCTGGACTTCCAACTGGTGGCCATCATGAGCGAACTGCAATTTCATGAAGTGTTCCCTTTCGGGAAATCTCTACACACCGGTGTCGCGGCTTGTCCAGATTACCGTCTCGTCGTAGCGCCAGCGTCTTCCCGGACCATCTCAAGCGAGGGATGCCGGCCTGTTCACAGGTCGGTCACAAATATTACGCCGCCGAAAGTGTTTACTGACATGAGGCAGCCTCTTCGCACCCGCCTATTCCCCAATGTAGGCGTCCCGTGAGGTTGTAACGCCCGCCCGGTCCCCCAATCCGGGCGGGCTCTCTCTTTCGGGACGCTGGTTGCCCAAGGAAAGCCCAACAAAGCTTGGGATAGTGCAACTTCCATATCAAAGCCGCGCACCGAGCCGGAACTGCACCATCCAGCGACGTTGAGACTTAGCGATCGATTTCGTGTAGAATCGGTTTTCAGGAGGTAGCGGTGCACAAAGGACTGATCGCGGCTGCACTTTTGATTGTTGCCAGCGCATGCTCGGCAGTCGACCAAGCACCTCCTGACCGGGCCTATTTCTATGACGGGGCTACGCGTCTAGGCGATCCGGGTGCCCCTAATGGCTACTTTGTCAGCACTGGCGATCAGAGGGCGCCCAGGCGCTATCGGCGGCTCTTCGATCAGTGACAGCCGGTTCACTCAACCGCTTAGAACATCAGTGACGAACGCAATCAGCAGTGCGGCGTAGACGAAAAGCGCGGCGGCCTCGCCGCGGCTGAAGCGAGTGGTGCCCGACGGCCGACCGCCGTATCCGACGGCCATCAAGAAGGCAACAGTCGACACCATGTGCGTACCACCTCATTGGACTGCCAATTCAACGACGACGTGCCGCAAGCGTTGCACTGCGTCGATCGTCTCCGAGGACAATCATTTGCGCATAACCGAGAGTATGCGCGATGACTTCAGTCAGTTGGCAGATAGCGCGACAGGTCCTTTTCCATGCCGCGCAGCTCTTCGATGGTTTCCCTGACGTAGCGACGGTGCGGAATGTTGATTGATACATGCCGGCCGATGCGCGTCACTGGACTGTTGGATTCGTTCAGCCCATCCAGGCGATAGCAACTCACCGGCCGTGCGAACCCCTTGGGCGTCAGCTCACCCATTGGCGTAGCCTCGGCGACATCACGGATCAGCAACCAGCTCGACTCGGCCATCAGGATCGAACCGGCCCCTGCCGTGGCCTGGAGCCGTGCGGCGAGGTTCACGGGACTGCCGAGCACGGTGTAGTCCAAGCGATGATCCGATCCGAAATTGCCGACCGTGCAATACCCCGTCGTGATGCCCATGCGGGCACGCAACGGCTTCGAGATACCGTTCTCGTGCCAGACCCTTTCCAGTTCGAGCACCCTGTCCCGCATGCGCAGCGCCATGCGTGCACAGCGTAGAGCATCATCACGATCCCCCGCAGTCTCCGGGTCCCCGAAGAAAACCAGGATCGCATCGCCGATGAACTTGTCGATGGTGCCGCCGTACTCGATGGCGATGTTCGACATCTCGCGCAAATAGGTGTTGATAACGAAGGACAGCCGCTCGGGCTCCATGCCGTCGCTGATTTCGGTAAAGCCTTCAATGTCCGAAAAGAAGATCGTGAGGTTCTTTCGCGCAAGGGAGCCTGCGGCCTCGCCCCTGGCCGAAAAGATCGAGCTGTAGATCTGCGGCGACAGGTACTTGGCGAGGCGTTTTGCGACGTTCTCCAACTCGCTGGTGCGCTCGCCGACCAGACGATCGAGGGTGTCCGTGCGGGTCTGGACCTCGCCAGCCATTCGCGTGAAAGTACGCGCCAGTTCCCCGAGTTCGTCGGTGCGCCGGCGCACGCTGGCGAGACTCTCCGGATCGAAGCGCTGTTCCTCGAAGGCCGCGGCGGCGGCGGTGATGCGCACCACCGGTGCCGTGATTCGCCGCGCCACATATCCCCAGGCGATCACCAACGCGCCTAGTATGCTGATGGCATTGAGCAGCAGCAGCAACGTCCCGCCGACGTCGATCGCACGGTTGGAGGCGGCGACGGCCTCAGCCGTCCTTCTTTCCACGTCCGCGACCAGCTGGTCTACGTCTCTGGTCAGCCTGGCCGCGATGGTCCGGGCCTCGTCGGCCAAGCCGTCTGCCACCTGGCCTTCGACGAGGTAGGCGCGGCGCGGCGCGAAGAGCCCGCGTGGGCCCTCGCCGAGGTTGATCAGGCCGTCGGCGATGAAGCGCAATCCCTCCGCGTCATCGCCTCTGATGGCGCCAAGGGCGGTGCGGAAACGATCGACCGCGGCCTCGAAACGCTCGCGCAACGGCGACAGGAGATTGGCATCGGGAACGTTGCCGGCTTCGGCAAGAAGCCCACCGATCATGTTTCCCTCGATGCCGAACTGGGCAATCGCCGCATAGTTGAGCAACGCTTCCCGTGAGAAACGCGAGCTCTCGGGCACGGGTGCCGCATCGTCCAGGCTGCGGTATCCGGTAACGAGATACATCGTTGCGTCGTCCAAAAGTGGCGCCAGCCTCTCGACCAGGCGGCGACGCAATTCGACCGCTCGATCGCGACGGTCGGCCAGTTCGGTCATGAGCGCAAACTGGCGAGCGATCGACTGGTCGAGCCGGTCGAGCACGATCGAAAGGTCGCGGCTCGCCTCTCTGGTCGCCGCTATGAGCTGCTGCTGAATGCCGGGATCGGAGGCAACGGCCGTGTCCTTCTCGAGTTCATTGATCAAGTCGACGATCACCTGCTGCTGCTCGCGGAGCGTCGACTTCAATCGTTGTTGTTCCGCCTCGTTTGCGGCGGAGATCAGCGCGGGGGTTGCCGCTGCAATGAGCGCACTATGGCGAGCCAGCCTGAGCGAATCGGTGATGGATGGAATGTGCTCGCGCGTGATGCGGCGCTGCAGTTGGCCGAGCTCGACGAAAGAAACCCAGGCCACCAGACTCGCCGCCAGTGTGAGGGCGACTGCCCCTGCAATGGCGGCATAGATTTTGATCGACAGCCCCAGGCGCGGTCGCCGCTGGCGGACCCTCATGCCGGCCGCGCTCGAAGTCATCGCACCAACCGCTCCACCGGAACGATGGCGCCGTTGCGGATCACGGTAAGGAACACCTTCTCGGAACCCCGATTGTTTCCCGAGCCGTAGCGCAGCTTGAAGCCGCCCAGATCGAACGTGCCGGTGTCGGCAAGCGCCGACAGAAAGCTTGCGCGGGTGGGTGTGCTTCCCGCCCGTTCAAGAATGGCCCCAGTCAGCCGGCCGGCGATATACCCTTCGAGCGAGCCGTAGGACGAGCGCGTGTTCAACTCGTTTACCAGAAGAGCCTCGCGATACTCGGACAAAAGGGGCACCGTGTCGCCGTCGGGCAACGGCACCACCTGCGTAATGTACACGCCGTCGCCGGACGGTCCGAGTGTTGCGGCGAGGGCCTCGCTGCCGACGAACGAAATGTTGAAGATCAGGGCCTCCAATCCAAGCTTGCGAGCCCACTGGGTGAACACGGCGCTCGGCAGATAGGCGCCCACGACGATGATCGCTTCGGGGTTGTACCGCTTGAGGCCGAGCAACGCCGTCTTCACCGCTGTCGTGTTGCGCATGTAGCTACCGACACCGACCAGCTCGAGGCGGCGCCGCTCGAGCGCTCGCCGCACGCCCTCCAGGCCATTTCGGCCATAGGAATCGTCCTGATAGAGGACGCCGATGCGCGACACCCCCAGGTCGGTGACCAGCCGTTCGACTATCGTCTCCGTCTCTTCGAAGTATGATGCACGGAGATTCACGACGTTGCCGAATGCCGGATCGCGCAGGAACTCGGCTCCTGTAAACGGGCCGATGAAGGGAATTCCGGCGGCGCGTGCGATCGGCTCGACTGCCGCCGAAGTAGGCGTGCCGACTGCTCCAATGAGCGCGAACACGCCATCTTCTTCGATGAGCTTGAGTGTATTGGCGATAGCCAGTTCCGGCTCATAGCGGTCGTCGTAGGATCGCAGTTCGAGCCGGCGACCATGAACGCCACCGGCGCGGTTGATCTTCTCGAAGGCGGCGAGAATACCTCGTCTCATTTCGGTGCCTAGATCGGCAGCCGGTCCACCGAGCGCCGCCGACTGGCCGAACAGGATGCGCTTGGCCGTGACGCCCGGGGAATCGGCGCCTGCACTGGCTGCGACCAGCACCAGAAGCAGCGCAAGAGCGCCCGCCCGCCATAGGTTCATTGCACCGCTCACCAGATCTCCGCTGCCATCGGCCGTCCGCATCACCCGAGCGTCCCGAGTTTCACCAACGTATGATGGTGGCCTTCCGAGGTCTCTACCAAAGTTATCCGGGGAGTATTGCTCGACGACAGCGACAGCTTATATACACAAACTCCCTTTGGCTTCTTCCAAGCCGGGGCCGTCACTCGAGAAGGGGAGGCTTGGATGCGCGGCTCATGTTGAGCCAGGTATCGAGAAGAGATGTCCTTGTGATCGCCCGATAGCCGAACCTCGCATTGTGATCACCCCATATGAATCGGAGCGCAACCAGGACATGCGCCGTGCGACCTTCACGGCAGACTGCATTCATCTGCAGGTGTCGATCGAATGGATCGAAGTCGAACTCTGCCGGTATCCGACCTGCTGATGGCGAGAATTGATGCACGATACGTACGGCGGGCGGCGTAAGCCAGCTTGCATCACCGGCGACCGGGTCAAGGTAAATGACCGGGACTGGCCTCGACTGATCGCACGCATCATCTACCAGGCAGGCTTGCGATTCCCTGAAAATGGAGCCGGCATGTCTTGACGACAAGCCTTGCACTATCAATTCTGACGGCGCGCCAGTCTTGAGCCGTCCAATCGCGCGCCAAGGCGCCACGGGGGAATTCGAATTGATCAACAAGTCGCTGCAATACACCGAACCGGACGGGACGATCGATGTAAAGAAGCTAATCGCAGCATATACGTTCGAGGAGCATGCGCTCCGGGCCGATAAGTATTTTGAGACGATCGTCGACCCTTGGGCCTATCATCTCCGCAAACCCTTTACGACCGTCGATGAATGCGCCGTCGCGCTGGCCGCCCTTTCGGGCCTGCTGCCGCTGCTGAAGCTGCAGCGGGGACACCATATCGTCGATTTTGGCTGCGGAACCGGCTGGCTATCGGCAGCCATGGCGCTGATGCAGTGCCAGGTTACGGGTATCGACATCTCCCAGCGGGCTCTCGACATTGCGCTTTCGGCGGTACTCGAACATCCCACGCTCAAGGAGGGACGGATCGATTTTCGACGCCTCGGGGAGTCCGGCATTCCGCTCGAGACATCGTCGGTTGAAAGGATTGTTTGCTTCGACAGCTTCCATCATGTTGCCGATCAGCACTTCTATCTTCAGGAATTCTTTCGCGTCCTGCGGCCCGGGGGCATCGTCGGCTTCAGCGAACCCGGGCCCGGCCATTCTCGCTCGTTGGCCTCTCAGTATGAAATGCGGAACTTCGCGGTCATCGAAAACGACATTGTCCTCGAGGAAATATCGTCTATGGCCAAGGCGGTCGGCTTCGAGAAGATGAACATGTCGGTCTTTGCCGACACCCCCATGGTCATGCCCGTCGAGGAGTTTCTTTCCCTGGCCAACGAAGGCCGTCAACAAGCGTACGAGGACCTCGGGAGCTGGCTCTTCAAGCGTGCGAAGGGCAGAAGCGTATTTGCCCTTCACAAGCCCGGCGAAGAAAGCCTCGACAGCCGGACCGCAAGCGCGCTCGGTGCCGATGTGTCGATTGTCGGACAGAGTTTCGACGTCGCGACGCGTCGACTGGCAGTGACCCTGCTGGTCCACAACACGGGGACCGGTGCCTGGCTGCCATCCGGCGCCAATATCGGCTCGATGAATATCGGCGTCAGAATCTCAACGGAGAACGGTTCGCCAATTGGACGCGAGCCGATCAGATTCGACCTGGCAAATGTCGAGACGAAGCCAGGTCGCTCGATTCGAACCGACTTGCTTGTCGACATTCCACCCGGGGGCAATCTGGTCGTCGAGTTTGACCTCGTTGCCGAACATGTGGCGTGGCTCTCGCAGATCGCCCTGAGACCACCCCGCATCTCTTTGCCGGCGAGTCGGTGATTTCGCACCCACCTTCAGGGGCGAGAATCGGTGACGGACCTGCGCGATTCAACAGCAGGTGCAACCGATTAGCCTAGTCGCACTCTGCAAAGTTCGACAGCCGACACTTCGTTGCCATTTCCTTGGCTCGGGCAACTTGGTCTTGCGTCATCTTCGTCGCCAGACCCTCGCGCACCTTGATCATCACATCGGCTACCGTAGTTGGTGCCGAGGAGGCAGCGAGATCGAACCACATGTAGGACTTCACGTCATCCTTGGGCACACCTCGGCCATTGGCATACCGGGAGGCAAGGTCGTTTTGCGAGAAGTAGTAACCCTGTTTAGCCGATCGCCGCAGCCATGCGACTGCTTCCTTCTGGTCAGCTGAAACTCCCCATCCCACGGCATACATGGCGCTGAGTGCGTGTTGCGCCAGCGGATCCCCCTGCTCGGCAGCTGATCGATACCACTTGGCCGCATTCGCGTAGTCTTGCTGGGTTCCGAAGCCCGCTTCGTACATCCGTCCGACCGCATACTGCGCCTTGGAATTGCCGGCCTCGGCCTCACCCAGGAGCAAAGGGAAGGCCTTCACATAGTTCTTTTCCCGGTACGCGTTCATGCCGTCATCATATGGGGCGGCTGTCACAACTGAGCTATACACGAACATGGCACCCACGAATGCCAGCATCTGACGCAGTGTCATCATCTCGACCTCACCCTCCCACCATTGTAGCCCGGCATGGTGCAGCAGGGCACCGTGGAGGGCTGTCGCATATCCCTTCTGCGCCACCTTTGCGAATTCGGGGGCTTGGTGAGGCCTTGGCCCAGGCGAGCAGTCATTGGCGAAGACCAAAGCCAGTTTCGCCATGGACTTGCTCACAAGAGCCTCGTGCGAAGATGGCTTTAGGCGCGCATCCTGTCGTGGCGCCGTGAAGAAGTGTCTCGTGGTGCCACAAGAGCGCGTAAGCCCTCGCCCAGGGGATTGGGGAGCCCGTGATGGTCCGTCTGCAACCTGAGCCAGAGGATCTGCAGGCGCTGGCCACCCTAAAGAACCGGCTGAGCGGACGCCCGGCCTTGATGCCAGGCATCGCCCTTGCGTGCGCGGCTGCAATGACTGTTTTGCTGCCGAGTTCAGCCTTGTCGCAAGACACCGCCTATACGCAGGGCCGACTGGACAGGCTGCAGAGACAGATCGCCGACCTGTCCTCCAAGCTAGAGCAGCTCAGGGTGCAGGATCAGCAGCTGCAGCAGCGACTCGAGGCTATGCGAGCCAAGTTCGAAGCGCGTCTGGAGCGATTGGAGAAAGGCAACGCTCCGGTTAAAGGAAAGCCGCGATAGATCGTTACCCTGAACGCCAGCCAACTTATTGCGAGACGGTCTGCGGAGCCGCCTTTCTTCCGGGGAGCAAGGAGGATAAGTCGATGCCTGCTTTCAATACTGTACGTTTCAGCGTGAAACCGGGGCGGGAGCAGCAGTTTCTGGATGCCCACAAGAGTATCGGTGATACATGGGCGGGTCTGGTCCACGCCAACATCATCAAGACCGGTGACCGTTCCTACTGCCTCATCGCTGAGTGGCAGGACATGGATGCATGCATCAAAGCGCGAACCAGCATGATCGCTACCCTCAATTCCTTCCGCGATACGCTCGATGACCTGGGTGGCGGGCTCGGCGTCACGGACCCTGCAACAGGGCCTGTCGTCCTGGCGCTGAAATAGTTCGCGCGCTTGTTGGGCGAAAACGCGAAAGCGTTTGTTAACGATGTGGCTGCTTCAGATCGACTGAGAAGGTGCATGCGCATCCGCCGAGATACCGCGAAGAGCGACCGGTTTGTAAGTCCTGGTACGGCCTCGAAAAGGGCCACGAATTCGACGTCCCGAGCCGACGCGAGCCGATCGACCCGGCCGATGCCGAAGCCACTTTTGGGCGTTGGGACCTTGACTGGCGAGTGCTCGCTATCGGTGAATCTCTTTGCTCGATGAAAGGAGAAAGCCCTATGCGGTCGTTTCTAGTCGTAGCAATTGCTTTGCTGGCGACGGCTGGCGCTTACGCCCAAACGTCGCCTACAAAGACGTGTCGAACGCAGGCGACGGAGAGCAAGCTCACTGGCACGGCCTTGGAAAGCTTCATGGCAAAATGCGAGGGCGAAGCGCACGTCAAATGTGATTCTGCGGCCCTCAAGAACTCGCTCAGTGGCGGGGCCAAGAAGAGCTTCACCAAGAAATGCGTCGCCGACGCCGTTGGTGCCTAGCCGATCGGTTCGCAGTCGAGCAAGAAGCTACGTTCGACGGCAAGGGCCTCGCGCAAGGCCCGTGACCTTTCCGAGGCGGCCGTAGCGCTATCTGGCATAGGGCATGCTCCCGGCATATCCTCTGTTGGGTGTTCCTTGGTCTTAGAGGCAGGTCGTTTGCCCACACGACGACGATGCCTTGTGGAAAGGAAAAGCAAACGGCGCCTGAGGCTTCGGCGCTTCCCGCGGAGGGGTGTGGGCATGGACAGGCCTAGTGAGGCGGCCATCAGGGCCTTCGAGAAGGTGCTGGATGAGGCGAGCGCTGACAACCGCCAGTTGGATGCGTGGCAATGTGAATGTCTTCGAGCAGCGCTGCTGATGATGGCGATAAATGATGACGCCGTCGCGCAACTGGCGATCCGGGGAAGCGGAAGTGCTCCGCCAGGAGCTGATACAAGCCACCAGTCCGCATTCACCATTGAAGACATGCGCCGTTGTCTAGCTGTGCTGGAAAGCAACGTTTGCCACTAACGGGTGAGGTGGCTCTCGCAGTCGAGCCTGCAATGGACAATGCCGAAGGTGGGCCGAATGAATCGGACATTGCGTCGTTTGGCGCGCGCGTGTTGCAGGAGGAACAGTGGATCCAGCTGATTCCAGCTGAACCCATCATGCTCTAAACATCGCCCTTCGACACTAGCCGGTATCCTTGTCCGCGGACGGTTTCGATTAGTCCGCCACCGACTTTTCTGCGTACACGCCCCAAAAGGACCTCGAGGACGTTCGAATCGCTGTCGTAGTGCCGATCGTAGACATGCTCCAGGAGCTCGGTGCGCTTGACGATCCGATCGTGGTGATGAGCGAGATAGCTAAGGATACGATACTCCTGCGCCGTCAAATGAATCGGCGCACCATGCACGTGCACACGACCAGCATTTGTGTCGA
Source organism: uncultured Rhodospirillales bacterium (assembly GCA_902825855.1). Classification (GTDB taxonomy): domain Bacteria; phylum Pseudomonadota; class Alphaproteobacteria; order Reyranellales; family Reyranellaceae; genus Reyranella. Next base: position 40,969 of record CADECW010000051.1, read on the forward strand.
TGCGCAGCGGCCCACAGACGAGCTCCGGCCGCGAATGTCCTGAGGCGCGCCGGATCAGACCACGAACGCGATAGATCACCTCTTCCATCTCAAAGGGCTTCGTCAAATAGTCGTCGGCGCCGGCGTTGAACCCGGCCATTTTCTCCGACCACCGACTGCGCGCGGTCAGCAAAAGCACTGGGGTCGACACGCTCGCAGCCCGCCAGTGCTGCAGCACCGAGACGCCGTCCATCTTCGGTAGCCCGAGATCGAGTACGATGGCGTCGTAGGGCTCGGTTTCTCCGAGATGGCGGCCGTCTTCCCCGTCGTAAGAGACATCGACCGCAAAGCTCGCGTTCTCCAAGGCCTTCTGCAGGCGAAGCGCGAGGGCCGGCTCATCTTCGACGACCAGGATTCTCATCGGTTGGTTGCTCGCCCCTTCGCCTTCAACGGTCCGCCAGTCCGAGCGTCGTCGACAACTCCTGGTACGCGCCTCTCACCGCCACGATGTTCGATTCGTAGCCGACAATTCCATCTTCGTCGTCGAGATCCGCTCTGATGACCTCACCCTGATACACTTGCTCCAGCCTGACCAGAGGTTCGAATCGCTCAACAGGACTCTCCTCGACGGCGCGACAGGCGAGTTCGCAAGCCGAACGTGCGGTCGCTGTTCCCATCGTTGCCAGGAGACCCGCAAAGGACGCGAAGGCGACACCGCAATCGCGGCCGGCTGCCCTCACCTTGCTCCCCCCATGCCTCTGGCTTCGAGCACATGGCCAATGTCGCATTTGCAGCAAAATTATACGGTTTTTGCCAGTCGCGAGACGCTGCTCCGGACACGTGCCCCCAAAAGACTTTTTGGTGGTTTTCCCGACATAGCCATTGCGTGACTTCTATACCACAAGGTATCCAGACGGGAAGGCGAGCTACCCACGAGAGGAAACCTTTTACTGAGTGTTCGGAGGGGTCATGTTCTGGGAAGCTTTGGCGGAATTGTACAGAACGCGCAGCTTGGTGCCCGGGTTCGATACGCAGCTCGGCGCAGAAGTCGTGGTTTGGCTGCTGAGGTCGCGTTCGCGGCAGAGACCCCTGAAGGATTTATATCGGGCAAGCCGATATTCCGAGCCGACCGTGCGTATTTACCTCATGCGGCTGGTCGATCAGGGGTTCGTCGAGATTCAACGCTGCGCCGACGATCAGCGGCAGTGCATCGCGGAGCCTACGCCAAAGCTCATTGCAGCCATTGAGTCCTACCGGGCAATCTTCATGAGGGTGGCGGACAGTGCTTCGGAGCAGGCTCCGTCGGCCGACGCGATGCCCGACCAGCCAGCAGCTACAAGTTGTGAGGTTCAAACACTCCCACCGGTCGGCAGTTGGTCAAGCAGTATCGCTCGGCGACAGCCACCGACCCTCTCCTGAGTTCCCTCGACTGACTCGCCAGTCGCCAGACAGGTTCGTGAAAGGGTCCAGACCTGCCGGGGATACGGCAGACGACGCGCGCTTGACGGTGCGATCACGAACTAGGCGGCGACATCCGGACTGAGCCTCCAAACGCGTCGACACGACGACCGGCACGGCTTCGACGCCCACCTGTTGCCCAACGCGCCAGCACACGCCAACATCGGTCGTCAGGCAATGGTTGAGCGCCGCGCGACGCGAGGGGACATGGGCAACGGCAATGGCAAGATGAAGGAAAATGACTGCAAGGCCTACATCGCAGACAGTGCCCGCGCTTTTGTGCAGCGAAGTATAGGCAAGCGCGAGTTTCTTCGCCGCCTGGGTCTTGCCGGCCTCGGACTTTCGAGCTTTGGCGCCACCATGCTCGGGGGAAACCGACCATTCCCGGCCACCATGGCGACGCGAGCGCTCGCCGATACCGGCCCCGCGGCAGAGATGACGAAATGGCTTCGCGACGTTGGCCGCAACTACAAGGGCACGACGATCCGCTTCGTCTCCGAGCCGACGCCACCCACCATCGTGGCAAGCCTGCTCGCCAGGGACGAGTTCGTGGCCAACACGGGGATCGATGTGGAGATCGAAATCCTGCCCTTGGAGCAGGTGCTGCAAAAGGTCGCCGCGGACGCGCGCGGCCAACTCGGCGCCTACGATCTTTACTATCTGGACCAATCCTGGACGGCGATGTTCGCCGGCGACACCATCGATCCTCGCGATTACTACGGACGCAAGAGAGATCTCGCACTGCCGGACTTCGACTGGAAGGATTTCGCCGAGCCTCTGGTGCAAGGGATTTCGACGTACAAGGACGGGCTGATCGGCATTCCGTTCGATATCCCGATCTTCATTCTGATGTACCGCAGAGATCTGTTCGAGAAACATCGCCTGAATGTTCCGACGACGATGTCCGGCTACATGGAGACCGTGAAGGCACTCGATGAAGCCGAACGCGGCAACGGCATCCATGGCACTACCGGGCAACTGAAGGCCGGCCACTATTCCCTCAACTGCGATTGGACAGCGTGGCTATGGGCCAATGGCGGCTCGGTGTTCGGCAAGGATGAGCTGTTTGCCGGTGGCGACGAAAATGGCATGCGCGGCCTCGCCTACATGCTCGACCTCGTGAAGCACATGCCCGCGGCCGCCAACTCCTGGACCTGGGACGGCGAGGCGCTATCCTTGAGCCAGGGAAATGCCGCGATGGCCATCTCCTGGGGCGAGATTTTTCCTGGCTTGGACGGCAGCGGCTCCAAAGTGGTGGGTCTTCTGGAGGCTGCGCGCCCGCCGGCCGAAGCCAGCCTGCGACCGGCCGACCAGGCCGGGTTTCACGAGGTTCCCCATATCGGCCATCAAGGCGGCTCGTCGATCTGCCTTTCGAAGTATTCGAAGAATCCCGACGCTGCCTGGATCTTCATGCAGTGGGTTTGCTCCAAGGACGTTGCTGCCCGTTCCGCCGTTCTCGGCAGCGGAGCCGCCGCCGTACGAAATTCGACCTACAAGGACCCCCGAGTCCTGGCTGCCGCAAAGGTCGGGCCGGGAACGACCCGCCATTTCCCCGTGACCGAGTGGACTATTCAGAACGCCATGGGATCGGAGCCCAAGCTGCCGGCCTGGGTCGAAATCTCGAACGACATCATACCAACGGAGCTCGGAAAGCTGCTGTCCGGCCAGCAGGCAAGCCCTGCCCAGTGCATGGCCGCGATCAAGGAGCGCGTCGACAGCTTGGCGGCCCCCTTCCGCACACGTTGAGAGGTCGATGGAACGCACATTGGCAGGAATTGATAATCATTATCAATTATTTCGCCAATTGAATGCAATAAGAAGCAGTAACCGAAAAAGGATTTGGGTGTGTTTATCGAATACTTAGTTACAATTACGCTGCAGGAAGTGACTGAAGCTGAGCACTTCGTTCTGCATTGGGGACCAAAGCTGGGGCGGGGAAGATGTTCTGGTATGCTTTGGAAGAGTTACATCGCTGGGAACGTGCGAATTTGCCGAGCGCAGCGACGCCAGTAGGCAATGAAATTCTTATCTGGTTACTTAAATCCAAATTCAAGAGACGTCCGCTCAAGGACCTTTACCGGTCAAGTCGCTTTTCTGAACCGACGATTCGGAGTTGCCTCAAGGAACTCAACGCGCTTGGTTTCGTAGTATTCGAGACCAGCGACGACGATATGCGTACACGCTACGCGCGAGCTACGCCGAAGCTCGAGCACAAAATCCTTGAATACCGACGCCGGTTTCAAGAAGTCGCGGACTACGCCAGGAAGGAATCTTCCTCGCTTGCGCCCCAGCAGGTCAGCAAGTTCACGCAAAGTGACGAATCCGCGAAGTTCGATCCTATATAGCCAGGTCGTCCAGCTTCGTCCCTTGCTTGAGTAGCGCGACCAGCCATCGCGGCTTCAGCCCTCTGCCTGCCCATGTCTCCTTGGGATTCTGCGGGTTACGGAATTTGACCTTCAGCCGGGTACCCTTTGGAATGCCCCGCTTGCGCTGCGCACCGCTCAATCTGAATACCAGCGCTACGTCGTCCGGTGTGAGTTTATACTTGAATATCACCGCCTTGAGCTGGGCCATTCCAGGCTTTCCGGCGCGTTCCAGTTCTTGCGCCTGCCTCTCCAATTCTCGGATCTTTGCGCGCACGGACGCGAGCGCGTAATCAGAACTCATACGACCACCTAGACATCAGTTATCACAAACTATTATCCAAAAACTTCTTCTATAGCAAGTGACAGCGTCCGCACTTCCTGCTCCCGGACCCGGACGCCACCGCCATGGTTGATGGGGCTGCGGTCTCGGCGCCTCGTTGCCGCGTCGGAGGCCGAGCCGCCAAGCAGCGAACTGTCCAACTACGGCACAGACGAACCACCCCGGCCTGTCGCTGGAGGGTTCGACCTTCAAGCAAGCAAGGGTAGAAAAAGCGCGAAGCGTTTTGCGCAATTCAAAATATGCCGGCCAGTTTCACTGTGGTTTTATTCACCCGTGTTTGTGGATGCACTTGAACAGCTTCATACATGGAGACGCGAGCATCTGCCCGGGGCCGATACCCCTCAGGGCGCGGAGCTGCTTGTCTGGATTCTCAAAGCCGGCAGAACCCGGGCTCCACTGAAAGAGCTTTATCGAAGCAGCCGCTTCTCAGAACCTACAGTGCGCGCCCGCCTCAATGCTTTCATCGAGCACGGCCTGGTCGTGATCGAACTCGATGCCAACGACTCCCGCAAGCACCTGATTCGCAACACAGCGAAGCTGGACATGATCGTCGCGGAGTATATCAAGCGGATCGACGACGTCGCGAAAGCGCCCTGAGCGGGAACTGTGCTTCGACGCGGGAGACGATCGACACGTTCGCCGACGAATGTCCTCCACGGTCCCGGCGTTCACCTGCCCTCACGCTCGCGTTCTCCCTGCGACCGCCTGACCTGCTTCTGGAAGCGGTCGAGCTCGGCGCCGGCAAGCTGCAGGCGCCTGATGGCCGGAAAAGTGGCTGGATTGACCGCCCGGCCATCAACCAGGATTTCGAAATGGAGATGCGCCCCGGTCGAACGTCCGGTGTTTCCGACGTAACCTACGAGCTCACCGTAGCTTACCGGCGTCCCGACCTTGATGCCGGCCGCAAATTCGGAGAGGTGACCATATACGGTCGTCACTTTCCCCGCATGATCGATCTGCATCCAGTTACCGAAGCGACCGTTGGGGCCGGCTCCGGTCACGATCCCGTCGGAGGCTGCGTAGATTGGCGTGCCGGCCACCGCGACAAGGTCGAGACCGTCGTGCATGACCAGTCGGGGCTTGGGTCGCGGTATGACAGGCGGCTCGACCGTCTGCGGTTCCGGCGGCGGTTGTGGCGCCGGTTCAGGCTGGGCGGCAACAACGCGATGCTTCGGCCGACGCGCTTCGCTGACCTCGCGCGCCAAGGCAGCGAGACCGTCCGGCATCGGTGACGACAAAGCGGTGGTCGATTCCTGCCGCTGCTCCGACGGCGGAGACGCGGCAACGTTCGGCATGTCGCCCAGTGGTCCCAATGCCGGACCTGGCTTGTCGAGCGGATCGAGCCGCAGGCCGAAGCCTGACGACACGTTGATGATGTCGAGCGGCAAGCGCATCGAAGTGCGTCCTGCCGCCTCGCCATTGACAAGCCACAGCCGCTCGGGCCCGCTCCTCGGGCGGAAGCGATGAAGGGCGATCGTCCCCTTGGCGGTCGTGCGCAGCTCGGCCCACAGCAGCAGCGGAGTTCCGACGCGAGCCCCTCCAACAGTGAAGCCCTGACGATAGCGTAGATAGAAGCGATCACCGACGCCAACCTCGCGATCAAGGTCGACTATCGTGGCAAGTGCCTGACGCGCTTCAAGCAACACGACGCTCGGCACCCCAACCTCGGCCAGCGACAGAGCAAGGGCTTCGCCGACAACGCCGGATACACCAATCTCGCGCGTGAAAGGCAGATCGTTCGCGAAACGCGTCGCCGCGTCCTCAACGCCAAGCAGGCGAAGCTCCGCGGCAAGCGATGCGTCGGCTTCGCTCAAGCGGGCGCCACGGCTTTCAGCTACGGTCGGAGCCGGAAAAGCCAAAAGTACATAGGCAACGACCGCAAAGAAGAGCGATGCTGAAATGCAAGGGCAGCGGCTTCCAGCCTCGCCTGCAGACTGCAACTCAACTGTCGTCACTCGCCGCTCCCGCGAAACACGAGATCTTGCCAGGCTGCAATCAGCAACATGCACGGACCTTAGTCGCAAGGTGCTTCCCCCTCCTCCCCGACTTTGGGCTCGTGCAGTCCCGGGCAGCAAGACCAGATGACCGAGCTAGATTTTGTCAAGAACGGATGCCCGGAATCGCCAACGACGACGGTCCTGTTCGGTGAACTCGGCCCTCAATCGATGGCGGCAGCGGTCGGCAACTGGCTATTGAATATACAAGTTCCGGTACTTGCTGGGGGCTCTCTCCTTGTTGGGACCCAAGACGAGGTACTGGCCGGGAGTTGGGCCGGGAATGACAATGAAACCGTTGGGGTGTTCGGGAGGAGCGACAACTGTTGCGCCATCGTAGTAGTAGGCGCGGTCGGGAGCAGCATCGTCGCCGACTGAGCAAGCTGCAGCCATTGCCGTCATCACTGACGCAACAAGCCATTTGATGCCGCACATGACCCTCTCCGACGCCGAGACACTGGATCGACACTTGCGAGCGCTGCGATAGCCGGCGTGAAGTGGCAGTTCAGGACCACAGCGCAGTGCTCGAGACCCCAAGCACGACGAGGCAGCTTAGAGCATCTCCAAGGTCCCGTCGCGACCATCGCCGGCCGCACGGCCCTCGCGCAGCAGCCTTTGATCAGAAATTGAAGGATAGCCCGACCAGGAAACTGTTGGCGACGGCACCGGTGCCGCCGGCAGCGATCGGAT
>CADECW010000052.1:0-12544 GCA_902825855.1 uncultured Rhodospirillales bacterium
TGCATCTTGTCGTTGAGGTAGGTGTCGCGGATCGGGCCGAGCTCGAACACGCCCGAAACCGCCATGCCGGCGCTGACGCGTTGGTGGCCGAGGCACTGCGCCGTCAAATGACCGCCAGCCGACCACCCGGACAGGATCACCTTTCCGTCGATGCCGTGCGCAGCGCCATTGGCCGCCAGCCAGTCGAGCGCGGCGTTGATCTCGGCCACGATTTCGGTGAGCGAAGCGTCGGGTGCAAGCGTGTAGCCGGGCAGGGCGCCCGCCCAGCCGTGGGCGTGTACGCCGGCGATCAGGCTCGCGAACTGGTCGCGGCTGTTCCTCTGCCAGTAGCCGCCGTGGATGAACACCAGGCATGGTGCGTTGGCGTCCTTGGCGGGAAACAGATCCCACGCGTTGCGCTCCTTCGGCCCGTAGCGCAGGTCGAGATGCTCGGGATGGGCCTTGCGGAAGGCTTCGGAGGCGGCGATGCGCGCTGCGTTCAGCTCGGCGCTGTTCTTGACGGCGTCGGTGTTGTTGTAGGCCGCGTCGCGCTCGGCCTTGGTCATCATTCCCCAGTTCATTTCGTCCTCTCCACAATCACGATGGCGATCCCGGCGATCACCAGCATCGTGCCGAGCACCAGCGGCCAAGTCACGGGCTCGCCGACCAGCACGACCGATGAGGCGATGGCGAGCAATGGCGTGCCCAGCATGCCGAGCGACGTGGTGAGCGGCGGCAAGGCCCGGGCGACCGAGACTGCGGCCCATGTTCCGGCCGGCCCCGCAATGACGCCGAGATACAGCAGCGCCATCCACAGCGTGCCTCGGCCGAAATCGAGATGCCCGCCGGGCTCGAGGATCAGCGCCAGGATGCCGAGCAGGATCGTCGCCACCGACATCTGCCACGGCAGAACGTCGAGCGGCGCCAGACGCCAGCGATGTCGCCTCGCATGCAGGACAGCGATGGCCCAGCTCAGGCCCGCCAGCAGCAGCCAGGCATGGCCCTCGACGATCTGCCGGTCGCTCCAGTCGAAGCGCCAGGGATCGATCAGCACGACGATGCCCAGGACGCCGAGCAGGGCGCCGGTAATGCCGCGCCGGCCGACGCGTTCGCCGACCAGCAATGAGAGCGGCACGATCCACAGCATGGTCGTGTAGGCGAGCACACCCGAGCGGCCGGGCGGCACGCTCTGCACGCCCATGTTGGACAGCGCGAAGAAGAAGCTGAGCTGGAACGCAGCGACCGACAGCACGATCGGCCAGTCGGCGCGGCCCGGCCATTGCAGTCGCCGCAACGCCGCCAGCAGGACGAAGGCGCTGATCGCCGAAAGGCCTGCCCGTCCCGCGGCGAGCCACACTGGAGTGGCCGCCGAGAGGCCGATCTTGATGACCGGCCAGGTCAGGCCGAACAGGACGACGCAGAGCCCGAGCTGGAGGTAGGCGGCGCGCCGTCCCGTCAAGCGCGCTTGGCTTCGGTCGTCGCGAGCGGCACCGGGAGACGCGACAGCATCTCCTTGGGCACCACCTGCCAGAAGAGTTCGACCTCGCGGTCCCAGTCATTGAGCAGGCGGGCGCCGAGCGGCGACCTGGTCTCGGCGACATGTTCCTCGACCAGCGCCTTCAGCATGCCCTCCCAATGCGGATGGTCGACGCGTTGCCAGCTCACCGTCTCGGGATTGACCTTGAGCTTGAAGACGTCGTCGGGGTCGTAGACGAAGGCCATGCCGCCGGTCATGCCGGCCGCGAAGTTGACGCCGAGTCCGCCCAGGATGACGGCTGTGCCGCCGGTCATGTATTCGCAGCCGTTCGAGCCCACGCCCTCGACCACGGTGTCGGCGCCGGAGTTCCTGACGGCGAAGCGCTCGCCGGCGCGGCCGCAGGCGAACAGCTTGCCTGCCGTCGCGCCGTACAGGACGGTGTTGCCGATGATGGCGTTGTCCTGCGGCACCAGCGGGCTCGAGACCGTAGGCCTCACCACGATGGTCCCGCCGCTCAGGCCCTTGCCGACATAGTCGTTGGCGTCGCCGAACACTTCGAGCTTCATTCCGCGGACGGCGAAGGCGCCCAGCGACTGACCGGCCGTGCCGCGCAGTCGCACCGTCACGGTGTCGGGCTGCAATTCGGCCATGCCGTACTTGCGCGTGATCATGGCGGCGAGCCGCGTGCCGACGGCGCGATGCGTGTTCCGGACGCTGTACTGCAGCTGCATCTTCTCGCGATGGGTGAACAGCGGCTGGGCGTCGCGGATCATCTGGGCGTCCAGCGTATCCGGCACCTCGTTGCGGCCCTCGACCGTGCAATGCACCGTCTCCCGTCCGCCGTCGGCCCGGGTCAGCAGCGGGTTGAGGTCGAGGTCGTCGAGATAGCGCGCGCCGCGGCTCACCTGCTTCAGCAGGTCGGAGCGGCCGACGATTTCCAGCAACGAACGGTAGCCGAGCTGCGCCAGGATCGAGCGCACCTCCTCGGCGATGAAGCTGAAGAGATTGACCACCTTCTCCGGCGAGCCCTCGAACTTGGCGCGCAGCTTGGGATCCTGCGTGCAGACGCCGACCGGACAGGTGTTGGAATGGCACTGCCGCACCATGATGCAGCCCATGGCGATCAGCGAGGCCGTGCCGATGCCGTACTCCTCGGCGCCCAGCATGGCGGCAATCACCACGTCGCGGCCGGTCTTGATGCCGCCGTCGGTGCGCAGCAGCACCTTGTCGCGCAGACGGTTCAGCGTCAGCACCTGGTGGGTTTCCGACAGGCCCATCTCCCAGGGAATGCCGGCGTACTTGATGCTGGTCTGTGGCGATGCGCCCGTGCCGCCCGAGTGGCCGGAGACCAGGATCACGTCGGCCTTGGCCTTGGCAACGCCGGCCGCGATGGTGCCGATGCCCGAGCGCGCCACCAGCTTCACCGTGACCCGCGCCTCGGGATTGATCTGCTTCAGGTCGTAGATGAGCTGCGCCAGATCCTCGATCGAGTAGATGTCGTGATGCGGCGGCGGGCTGATCAAGGTGACGCCCGGCGTCGAATGACGCAGCCTGGCGATCATCTCGCTGACCTTGAGGCCGGGGAGCTGGCCGCCTTCGCCGGGCTTGGCGCCCTGAGCGACCTTGATCTCGAGCTCGCGGCAGTTGTTGAGGTACTCCGCCGTGACGCCGAAGCGGCCCGACGCCACCTGCTTGATGGCCGACGAGGCGTTGTCGCCGTTCCCGCGTGGGCGATAGCGTGCCGGATCCTCGCCGCCTTCGCCCGAATCGGACTTGGCGCCGATGCGGTTCATGGCGATCGACAGCGTCTCGTGCGCCTCCGGCCCGAGCGCGCCCAGCGAGATGCCGGGCGCCACCAGTCGCTTGCGCAGCTCGGTGATGGATTCGACCTCGTCGATGGCGATCGGTGAGCGGTCGGTCCGGAAGTCAAGCAGGTCGCGCAGGTTGATCGGCGGCAGGCGCCGCACCTCGCTGCTGTATCGGCGGTACTTCTCGTAGGACTCGGTGTTCACCGCGTCCTGCAGCATGTGGATGAGGTTGCCCTCGAAATTGTGCCGGTCGCCGCCGCGCCGCGTCTTGTAGAAGCCGCCGATCGGCAGCGCGATCACGTCCTCGTCGAAGGCGCGCCGATGCTGCTCGGCGATCTTCTCCTGCACGCCGCGCAGGCCGATGCCCGAGATGCGCGACGGCATGCCGGGGAAGAACTCCTGCACCAGCGAGCGCGACAGCCCGACGGCTTCGAAATTGCAGCCGCCGCGGTACGACGACAGCACCGAGATGCCCATCTTGGACATGACCTTCAGCAGGCCGTCGTCCAGCGCCTTCTTGTAGTTGGCGAGGCACTGGGCGAGCGACTGTTTGCCGAGCAGGCCGCGCTTGTGGCGGGCGGCAATCGTCTCCTCGGCGAGGTAGGGGTTCACCGTGGTGGCGCCGACGCCGATGATCACGGCGGCGTAATGCACGTCCAGGCATTCGCCCGAGCGGACGTTGAGCGAGATGAAGGTGCGCAGCGACTGGCGCACCAGGTAGGAGTGCACACCGCCCGCCGCCAGGATCATCGGCAGCGCTGCGCGGTCGGCATTCACATTGGCGTCGGTCAGCACGACGTGCAGGCAGCCCGAGCGCACGCCGTCCTCGGCTTCCTTGCAGATGCGGTCGAACGCCTGGCGCATGGCATCGAGCCCGCCATGAGCGTCGAAAGTGCAGTCGATGCGGCAGGCCGTCTCGCCCATGTACCTGCGCATCGCCTCGAACTCGGCATTGAGCACGATCGGCGACTGGAGGGAGAGCATCTCGCTCTGCTCGGGGCTCTCGTCGAGGATGTTGCCGAGATTGCCGAGCCGCGTCCGGATCGTCATGACATTGCGCTCGCGCAGGCTGTCGATCGGCGGGTTGGTGACCTGGCTGAAGTTCTGGCGGAAGTAATGGTGCATGCCGCGATAGGTGTCGCTCAGCACCGCGAGCGGCGCGTCGTCGCCCATCGAGCCGACGGCTTCCTTGCCGTCTTCGACCATGGGGTGGAGGATCATCTCCAGATCCTCGATCGACCAGCCGGCGGAGAACTGGCGGCGGCGCAATTCGTCGGCGGCAAAATGCTCGGCTGCGGGCGCGTCCTGCTTGATCAGCGAATCGAGCTCGACCGTGCGCGTGGTCCACTGGGCATAGTCGTGGGTATCGGCGAGCATGTCCTTCAGCTCGCGGTCCTTGAAGAGCTGCGGGGCGTCCATGTCGACGGCCAGCATCTCGCCCGGGCCGAGGCGGCCCTTCTCGACGATCTTGCCTTCGTCCTGCGGCACCATGCCGGCCTCGGAGCCGGCGATCAGCAGGCTATCGGCGGTACGCACGAAGCGCATCGGGCGCAGACCGTTTCGGTCGAGGCCGACCAGCGCCCACTTGCCCGCGACCGCGGCGATCGCCGCCGGACCGTCCCACGGCTCCATGACGCCGTTGACGTAGTTGTACATGGCGCGGTGCTTGGGCGGCACTGTCGGATTGGCCGACGATGCCTCGGGGATCATCATCAGCTTGACCATCGGCAGGTTGCGATGGCCGCGCACCAGCAGCTCGAACACGTTGTCGAGCGCCGAGGAATCCGACGCCTCGGGCTGGATGATCGGCTTGAGGTCCTCGATCGCGCGGCCGAAGCCGTCATGCTCGAGGCGCGCCTCGTGGCTCTTCATCCAGTTGACGTTGCCCAGGATGGTATTGATCTCGCCGTTGTGCGCCAGCACGCGGAACGGCTGGGCGAGCTTCCATTGCGGGAAGGTGTTGGTCGAATAGCGCTGGTGGAAGATGGCGAAGCGCGAGACGAAACGTTCGTCCAGCAGATCGGGATAGAAGGCCGACAGATGCTCGGCCAGGAACATGCCCTTGTAGACGATCGAACGGCACGACAGCGAGCAGACGTAGAACTCGCCGATGTTCTCGGCGATCGCCGCCTTCTCCATGCGCCGGCGCAGGATGTAGAGCTGCTTCTCGAACTCGCGATTGTCGAGCGCAGGGTTGCCGCGGCCGATCAGGATCTGCTCGATCTCGGGCCGCGTGGCATTGGCCTTCTCGCCGATCACCGAGATGTCGACCGGCACCTGCCGCCAGCCCAGGATGCTGTGGCCGAAGCGCAGGATCTCGGTCTCGACGATGATGCGGCAGCGTTCCTGCGCGCCGAGGTCGGTGCGCGGCAGGAACACCATGCCGACGGCGATGCGGCCGACTTCCGGCGCCTCTCCGCTCGAATCGCGGACGTGATCCCTGAAGAAATCCTGGGGGATCTCGACATGGATGCCGGCGCCGTCGCCGGTCTTGCCGTCGGCGTCGACGGCGCCGCGATGCCACACCGCCTTCAGCGCATCGATGCCCGCCGCCACGACGTCACGGCGTCGCTTGCCGTCCAGCGCCACGACCAGACCGACGCCGCAGGAATCCATCTCCTTGGCGGGGTTGTAGCCGTAGGCGTCGGTCAGCGTGGCGGTGCCGGCCTTGTAGTCGCGGACGAAGTCTTGTGCGGACATGACGTAACCCTTTCCCGTCTTCGCGAGGCTCCAGTCGGGAAGACGGTTGGTGTTGGCGCTCAATCGGAGAAAAGCTTGCCGGCCTCGGCCCAGTTCTCTTTCTTGATGTCGGTGATGATGATCTGCACGGCGTCCGGCGTGCAGCCGAGCGCGCGACAGGTGCCTTCGGTGAGCTCCTTCGCGAGTTTACGGCGCTGTTCGGTGGTGCGGCCTTCGAACATCTGGACGTTGATCATCGGCATGGCTGTCTCTCCCTTGGTCAGTTCTTTCGGTCGATCGAAACATTGCCGGCGTGCGCGGCGACGCGCGCCATCCAGGCGTTCACTTGCGGAAAGTTGTCGAGATTGAAGCCGCCTTCGCCCGCGACGTGGGTGTAGGCGTAGAGCGTGATGTCGGCGAGGCCGTACTGGTTTGCGACGAAGAATTGGTGACGCGCGAGATGGTGCTCCATGACGCCGAGCGCGGCATAGCCCTTTTCCATCCGTCCGGGCAGCTCCATCTCCTGCAGCGGCGTCAGCTTGGGCAGGAAGTGCTTCCAGAAGCGCACCGTCGCGATATACGGCTCGTGGCTGTATTGCTCGAAGAACATCCATTGCAGCGTCTCGGCCCGTGCCCTGCGGTCGGCCGGCGCGAGCCTGGTGCCCTCTGCGAGGTACCAGATGATGGCGTTCGATTCGAAGAGATGGCTGCCGTCCTCGAGCTGCAGCGTCGGAATGCGGCCGTTCGGATTCCTGGTGAGGAACTCCGGCGTGCGCGTCTCGCCCTTCAGGATGTCGCGTTCGATGAGCTCGTAGGGCAGGCCGAGATGCTCCAGCACCAGGCGCACCTTGTAGCCGTTGCCTGAGCCCATGAAATCGTAAAGCGTCATCATCGTCGTCACTCCGCGGCAATGGCGGCCACGGCGGCGGCCTTGGTGGTGAGGTAGCCGTGGATGCGCTCGGCCGCGTCGCGGCCGTCGCGCACCGCCCAGACGACCAGCGAGGCGCCGCGCACGATGTCGCCCGCGGCGAACACACCGTCGACATTGGTCATCATGCTCTTCCAGTCGATCTTGAGCGTGCCCCAGCCGGTGACGCCGAGCTCGGGAGCCTTCAGCATCGCCGGCAGGTCCTCAGGGTCGAAGCCCAGCGCCTTCAGCACCAGGTCGGCGTGGATGTTGGCGTGGGAATTTGGAATCTCCTGGGGCGTCTGGCGGCCGGTGGCGTCGGGCATGCCGAGATGGATGCGCACCGCACGGACATGGCTGACATGGTCCTTGCCCAGGAAGCCCTGCGGCGCGGACAGCCAGACGAACTCGACGCCTTCTTCTTCCGCGTGCTTCACCTCGCGCTGCGAGCCCGGCATGTTGGCGCGGTCGCGGCGATAGAGGCACTTCACCGACTTGGCGCCCTGGCGCACCGCGGTACGCACGCAGTCCATCGCCGTGTCGCCGCCGCCGATCACGACGACGTTCTTGCCTCGGGCGTCGAGTGTGCCCGAGTCGAAGTCGGGTACCTGGTCGCCGAGACCGTTGCGATTGGACGCCGTGAGATAGTCGAGCGCGGCCACGATGCCCTTCGTGCCGACGCCAGGTGCTGCAATGTCGCGCGCCTTGTAGACGCCGGTTGCGATCAGCACCGCGGCATGGCGAGCGCGCAGCTGCTCCAGCGTGACGTCGCGGCCCACTTCGCAGTTCAGCTCGAACGCGACCTTGGAGTCGCGCAGGAGGGTCTCGCGCCGCTGCACGATGTCCTTCTCGAGCTTGAAGTTCGGGATGCCGTAGATCAGCAATCCGCCGACGCGGTCATAGCGATCGTAGATCGTGACCTGATAGCCCTTGCGCCGCAGCTGCTCGGCCGCCGCAAGGCCGGCCGGTCCGGCGCCGACGATGCCGATGCTCTCGGGCCGCTCGCGGCGCGGCTTGATCGGCTGCACCCAGCCCTGGTCCCAGGCGGTGTCGGTGATGAACTTCTCGACCGAGCCGATGGTCACCGATTCGAAGCCCTTCTCGATGACGCAGTTGCCTTCGCACAGGCGGTCCTGAGGGCAGATGCGGCCGCAAATTTCGGGGAAGTTGTTGGTGGCGGACGAAAGCTCGTAGGCCTCTTCCAGCCGCCCTTCGGCGGTGAGCTTCAGCCAGTCGGGGATATTGTTGTGCAGGGGGCAGTGGACCTGACAGAACGGCACGCCGCACTGCGAGCAGCGCGCTGCCTGCTCGGCCGCCTTCTCGCGCGCGTAGCGTGCATAAATTTCGTCGAAGTCGCGTCGACGCTCGGCCGCCGGGCGCTTTTCCGGCATGGCTTGCGGTGTGGCGACGAATTTCAGCATCCTTTCGGACATGACCATCAATCCGGCTGTGTAATTTTATTACGCAAGAAGCGCGCCGACCGCGCTTATGCTGCCCTCACGGATGCAATTGAGCATCGCCGGGAATATAAGTCAATAGTTATGACCTATTTTTTCGCGAAAATGATCTGCAGCCGACGAAGATCCAAGAACGGAAGCGGCGCAGCCACTAAATTGATCACGGATTAGGACTAATAAATTTGGCCAACAAAAGTCTCAAGGATCTACGCCTTCCAATCTAAGGATTCAGGCGGGCGCGCCCTGGTTGTAGCGACCACCGACGCGGAAGCGGTCGAGGTAGGTCGGTAGGATCGATTCGGCCGCCGTCGGTGTGATGCCGAGGTCGGCCAGCGTCTTGGCCCCGCCGCGTACGACATTGTCGCTGGTCAGGAGATCGACCTGGTCGTGGGTCAGCGGAGGCACCGGCAGGAACTCCGCGAACCAGCCCGCGATCTTCATGAGGCCGGCCGGCACGCCGATGATCGGCTTGTCGCGGCCGATCTCGCGCAGGGTCAACGCGGCGATCTCGCGATAGGTGTAGACGTGCGGTCCACCCAGCTCGAAGACGCTTTTGGCCGTATCGGGCCGCGCCAGCACGGCGACGGCGGCGCTGCCGACATCGCCCGCAAACACCGGCTGCACCTTGGCTTTGCCATCGCCGACGACGGGCACGAACGGCGCGAGGGCGGCAATCTTGGCGAGACGATTGAACATTGCGTCGTCGGGCCCGAAAATCACGCTGGGGCGCAGGATCGTGGCGTTTTCGAAGCCTGCTATGATCGCGTCCTCGGCGTCGACCTTGGACTGCACGTAGCTGTTCCTGGAGCTGCGGCTTTCCGCGCCGATGCCCGACATATGAATCAGGCGCTGTACACCCGCGGTGCGCGCCGCCTCGGCGATCGCCCGCGCGCCCTCGACATGCACCGGGCGATAGCGCTGGCGGCCGCGCTGGAAGGGAATGCCCGCGGCATTGATCACCGCCTGGCTGCCCGCGATTGCCGTCGCCACCGACTGCGGCATGCGCAGATTGGCGCGCATCACGGTGATCTGGCCGACATCGCCCGCTGTCTTGAGCCGTTCGGCGAGCTCGATGCGCCGGCAGGCGACCCGCACGAGATAGCCTTCCTGCGCCAGCGCCCGAACGATCGCCCGGCCGACAAAGCCCGAGCCGCCTAAAACCGTGACCTGCTTGATGTTCATGGGATGGTGCCTATAGCTCATTGCCGGGCGCGCGCAAGGTTGACATCAGGCCGCCCGGCCCTTAACTCACCGCCCTCACTGCCCGCATGCCGTGCCCAGGTGGCGGAATTGGTAGACGCACTAGTTTCAGGTACTAGCGCCGCGAGGCGTGGAAGTTCGAGTCTTCTCCTGGGCACCATGCGAGGCACTGAATGACAATCACGCTCCATCGCGGCGACCTGCCGCCCGACCATTCGTTCGGCGCGGTCGTGGCCGTCGACACCGAGACCATGGGCCTGAACCCCCATCGCGACCGCCTGTGCCTGGTCCAGCTTTCGGCCGGCGATGGCAACGCCCATCTGGTGCAGATCCCGCGCGGACCGGCAAACGCACCTCGACTGGCGGCCCTGCTCGCCGATCCAAAGGTGCTGAAGCTCTTTCATTTCGGGCGCTTCGACATAGCCACGCTCGAGCATGCCCTCAAGGTGCGCTGCGAGCCGGTCTACTGCACCAAGATCGCGGCCCGTCTGGTGCGGACCTTCACCGACCGCTGGGGCCTGAAGGACCTGTGCAAGGAGCTCCTGGGCGTCGACCTGTCCAAGCAGCAGCAGACATCCGACTGGGGCGCCGATACGCTCAGCGAGGAGCAAATGGCTTATGCAGCCTCCGACGTGCTGCATTTGCATGCGCTGCGTGCCAAACTCGATGCGCTCCTCGAACGCGAGGGCCGGACCGAACTCGCCCAGGCGGCCTTCAAGTTCCTTCCGACGCGGGCCCGCCTGGACCTGGCCGGCTGGCCGGAGGTCGACATTTTCGAACATTGAGGGGTCTTGATCTTCACCTTGGCATGGTTTTTGCTTAGACCTCTGTACGGGGAGGTCTAACCGACCTTCAGGGTGGGGGTACATGCGTATCGGTCCGAGTCTCATCCTGGCTTCGCGCCAGACGCTGGCAATGACGCCGCAGCTTCAGCAGGCCATCAAGCTGCTGCAGTTCTCGCATCTCGAGCTCGCGGCCTTCATCCAACAGGAGCTCGAAAAGAACCCCCTGCTGGCAGAGGGCGCGGCCGATGACGGACCGGCGGCCGAGCAGGATGCGCCCATCATCGATACACCGACCGACACTGCCGAGACGCTGGCCGCTGCCGCGCCAGCGCTGGCCGATGCCGACGAGCGCTGGACGCGCGAGCATGCCGACCGCGGCGGCGACGGGACGGCAAGCCGGGTCGGCCAGCGCGATGACCAGCCGGGTGCGCTCGATTTCGTGTCCGAGCGGCCGCGCTCGCTCGCCGTACATGTGCTCGAGCAGATCGAGCTGATGTTTGCCGAACCGGCCGAGCGGCGCATTGCGCTGAGGCTCGCCGAGGGACTCGACGAAGCCGGCTACTGCCGCCTCGATGTGCCGGCTGTCGCCGAAGCGTGCAGCGTCGACCTCGACGTCGTCGAGGCAGTGTGGGCTCGGCTGCGCCAGATCGAACCGGCCGGGCTTTTCGCCCGCACCGTCGCCGAATGCCTGGGCGCGCAGCTCGCCGAGCGCGATCGCCTCGATCCGGCGATGAAGGCGCTGCTGGACAATCTCGACCTGGTCGCTGCGGGCGAGCTCGCGCAGCTGCGCCGCCGCTGCGGCGTCGACGACGAGGATCTGCGCGAGATGCTGGCCGAGCTGCGTACGCTCGATCCGCGTCCGGGCCAGGCCTTCGACTTCGAGCCGATCCAGCCGGTGGCACCCGATCTCTTCCTGCGTCCGGCCAAGGACGCCGATACCGGTGAAGAGGGCTGGCATATCGAGCTCAACACCGACGCTCTGCCCAAGGTGCTGGTCGACCGCAACTACCACGCCACGCTGATGAAGGGCACACGCGCCAAGACCGATCGCGATTTCGTCGCCGAGCGTTTCCAGTCGGCGAACTGGCTGGTCAAGACTCTCGAGCAGCGCGCCACCACCATCCTGAAGGTGGCACGCGAGATCGTGCGCCAGCAGGACGGCTTCTTCCGACACGGTGTGAGCGCATTGAAGCCGCTGGTGCTGCGCGACATCGCCGTTGCCACGGAGCTGCACGAGAGCACGGTGAGCCGCGTCACTTCGAACAAGTACATCGCCACGCCGCGCGGCATCTTCGAGCTGAAGTACTTCTTCACCTCGGCCCTGCCGGCGCGGACGCCGGGCGTCGTCGTGTCGTCGGAGTCGGTGCGCTCGCGCATCCGCCATCTCGTCGGCGGCGAGAGCGCCAGCGCGCCGCTGTCCGACGATCGCATCGTCGACCTGCTGAAGGGCGAGGGCATCGAGATCGCGCGTCGCACCGTTGCCAAGTATCGTGAGGCCATGCGCATTCCGTCGTCGGCCGAGCGTCGCCGCCTTGGTCGTCTCGGCCTGGGGCGTAGCCTGCCGACAACGATTCCCGGCGGCGCCATCGCTGCGCAGGCTCTCGCTGGTCCCGCCGACTGAGCCCGTCCCGAACACCTCAAGGAGCGGCTTGACCCGACCGGACGAGGCGCCTATAGGGGCGCCTTCGCGCGCCGGGCGAGTTTTGGCCCATGTCCGCTAACTTGTTGGTGACATTGTGGAAATTGCCGATTTGCTGACCGGTCCGGACGCCGTTCTGGCCAGCGTGAAGGCGTCCGGCAAGAAAGCGTTGTTGGCCGAGTTGGCGGCCCGCTTCGCGACCATGCTGAAGCTCGATGAGCGACGTTTGTTCGACCGCCTGCTGGAGCGCGAGCGGCTGGGTTCGACCGGCATCGGCGGCGGCATCGCCATCCCACACGGTCGCATGAGCGCACTCACGCAGCCGCGCGGCCTGTTCGCGCGGCTCGCGCATCCGATCGATTTCGATTCGATCGACGAGCGTCCGGTCGACATCGTGTTCCTGCTGGTGGCGCCCGAGGGCGCCGGCGCCGACCACCTCAAGGCCCTGGCGCGCGTGTCGCGACTGCTGCGCGACCGCAGCCTGGTCGAGAAGCTTCGTGCCACCGAGAGCGCTGATGCGCTCTACGCCCTGCTGGTCGAATCAGTCCAGGCTCAGAGCGCCGCGTAGTTTGGCCTTCGCCAAGACGCGGGCCTGAGGCCCGCCAATGCTCGG
>CADECW010000052.1:12644-47789 GCA_902825855.1 uncultured Rhodospirillales bacterium
CGCCGCGTAGTTTGGCCTTCGCCAAGACGCGGGCCTGAGGCCCGCCAATGCTCGGTCGGTCCTCGCTTCAGTGCACCAGTGCCGGCTCGAGGTCGTGCTGGCGGATCAATGCCTGTGCGAGCTCGATCGAGGGCGCCGCCGCCATCGGCTTGCCGTCGGCGGAGAAGATGCCGATCGCGTGCGCGCCGTCGGGAAGGTTGATGGCCTTCACGTAGGCGATCTGCTGGGCGCCGAGGCTCAGGAATGCTTCGTCGGCGAGAGGGGTGAAAGTCGTCTGCTCGTTTTCCATGGCTACCTCCTTGGCAGCGTCAACCAGCATCGGTCAGCGGGGCTGAACACGACGCGCGGTGATGTCGATGGTGTTGCCGGCACCGCTGCCGGCGTCGCCGGCCTCGATGCGGATCCTGCGGATGCGGGGCTCCTGGACCGGCCGCACCAGGTCGATCGACAGAAGCCCGTTGTCCAGCCGCGCACCGGTGACCTCGATACCTTCGGCGAGCATGAAGGCGCGCTGGAATTGGCGTGCCGCGATGCCGCGATGAAGGAAGACGCGATCGCCATCGTCAGTCTGCTTGCCGCGCACCGTAAGCTGGCTCTCCACCAGTTCGATTGCGAGGTCGTCGGTCGCGAAGCCCGCGACGGCAAGGGTGATGCGCAAGCCGTTCTCGCCGATCCGCTCGATATTGTACGGCGGATAGCCCTCCGAACTCTTGGCCAACCGGTCGAGCGTACGCTCGAGCTGGTCGAATCCCAGCAGCAGGGGTGAGTTGAACATCGACACACGGCTCATGAAACCCTCCTCCGAGGAGCGAGCGTCCAGGAATCCATTGAGGCCTTCCCTTGGGGTGAATCTGGGGTCCCGGGAAGGCGGTTCAAGGGTTCCTGCGGGGCCATCGCCAGCGGCGTCCGGGTGGGTTAAAATAGCCACACCCCTCAACTCCCCGGCGGAAACTGCCGGCGGGCAAAGAAAAGAAGCAAATGACGCTGGTTGCATCAGACGTGCGCCGGCCGGGCGAGCCATTGGTGGCCGGTGCCCGTCCGATCCGCTCCGCTCCTCCCCGCCCGAGCAGGGCCATTGGCGGCAAAGACCGCGGATTTGGCCGTTGGGTGCTCGAATCCGGCCTCTATTCCGTCACCTTGGGCTACGCTTCGCCACGCTCCTTCTTCGCCGTGGCTCCGGATAGCTGGCCCGGCGATCCGGAGATCGGCCAACGCATGCTGATGGGCGAATTCCTCGCCTGCGGCACCGGCGGCGCGGTCGCACCCGAATCGGACGATCCGCCGTGGCGGCGTCCTGGTGCCCCGGGCCTGTGGGTCGATGCCCTGAACGGCTTTGGTTGGCTGCGCGACCTGCGAGATTGCGGTGACCCGTCGGCCGCCGCTCTTGCCGTGAGGCTGGTCGATGATTGGTCGAACCGCGAAGGCCGCTGGTCGCCCGTGACCTGGAAGCGCGAGGTGCTGGCCGAGCGCGTCGTCTCGTGGATCCGTCACTATGACTGGCTCGCCACCGGGGCCGATGCGGAGTTCCCCGCCCGTTTCGTCTTCTCGCTCGCCCGCCAGCGCACGCATCTCCGGCGTGCCTTGCGCGCCGGCCTGGTCGGCCACGAGGCGGTCGCCGCACTCAAGGCCCTGATCTTCGTCGACCTCGCCTTCCTGCGCGACGGCAAGCACTTCGAGAAGAGCCTCGACCAGACGCTGTCGCGGCTTGCCAAGTTCGTGAAGCGTTACGTGCTGCACGACGGCATCGTGGCCGAGCGCGCGCCGCATTTGCAGGTCGCCGTGCTGCGCCATCTGATCGACGTACGTTCGGCACTCGGCTCGGCCGAGCGTCGCGCGCCGGCCGAGATCGTCGCCGCCATCGACCGCATGGCGCCGTTGCTGCGCTTCTTCCGCCACGGCGACGGCGGCCTCGCCTTGTTCAACGGCGCCTGGGAGGCCGATCGCACTCTGATCGATCTCGTGCTGGCTCGCTCAGGCTCGAGCGAGAGCGCGCCGACGATGGCGTTGGCCAGCGGTTTCCAGAGGCTGGTCGCCGGCACGTCGCTGTTGATCGCCGATGCCGGCAGCCCGCCAGGCCGCGGCATGGATGGCCTTGCCCATGCCGGCACGCTTTCCTTCGAGATGAGCGCGGCGCATGAGCGCCTGATCGTCAATTGCGGCACCTTTCCCGGCGCGCCGCGCGACTGGCAGCACTTCATGCGCTATACGGCGGCGCATTCGACGGCGGTGGTCGACGACACCAATTCCAGCGAGATCACCGATCACGGCTCGCTCGAATATCGCGCCGGCAACGTCGTGGTCGACCGCGCCGACAATGACGGTGCGCAGTGGCTCGACATGATGCATGACGGCTACCGCTCGCTGTACGGCATCATCCACCGCCGCCGCCTGTGGCTGTCGGCCGACGGTGGCGACCTGCGCGGCGAGGACACGTTCGTAGGTCACGAGGGCCGCATGGTGACGGTGCCGGACAAGCGCTTCATCGTGCGCTTCCACCTGCATCCGGCGGTCAAGGCGACTCTGGCGCAAAGCGGCCAGGCGGTGCTGATGCGCCTGCCGAGCGGCCGCGGCTGGCGCCTGCGCGCCTCGGGTGCGGGCATCGGTCTCGCCGAAAGCATCTATCTCGGCGAAGAGAGCCGCGTGCGCCGCACCGAGCAGATCGTGCTGGTCGGTCAGGTGCCGGCCGAGGGCTGCACCGTGAAGTGGGCGTTGACCCGGATGGAAGGGTAGTCGAGAGCGGGCCGGAGGGCCGCGCTCCCTCTACGGCTTGAGAAATCCAACCGTGCGATAGACGTCTGCCAAAATCGGCTCGGCGAGGGCGCGAGCGCGTCGCGAACCGTCGCGCAACACCGCGTCGACGTGACCGGGGTCCTTCATCAGCCGTTGCATCTCAGAACCGACCGGACCGAGCTTGGCCACCGCCAACTCGGTCAATGCTGCCTTGAATTCGGAGAACTGCTTGCCAGCGAATTCGCCGATCACGTCCGCCTTTTCGCGGTCGGCCAGCGCGGCGAAGATGCCCAGGAGATTGTCGGCATCGGGCCGCTTCTCGGCATCGGCGATGCTCTCCGGCATGGGCAGCGGGTCTGTCTTGGCACGACGGATCTTGAGCGCGATGGCATCGGCGTCGTCGGTGAGGTTGATGCGCGACTGGTCCGACGGATCGGACTTGCTCATCTTCTTGGTGCCGTCGCGCAGGCTCATCACCCGCGTCGCCTCGCCGAAGATCAGGGGCTCGGTGAGCGGGAAGAAGTCCGGCGCGGCGAAGTCGTTGTTGAACTTCTGGGCGATGTCGCGCGTCAGTTCGAGATGCTGCTTCTGGTCCTCGCCGACCGGCACGTGGGTGGCCTTGTAGATCAGGATGTCGGCCGCCATCAGTGCCGGATAGGCGTAGAGGCCGAGCGAGGCATTCTCGCGGTCCTTGCCCGCCTTCTCCTTGAACTGCGTCATGCGGTTCATCCAGCCGACCCGGGCCACGCAGTTGAATACCCAGGCAAGCTGGGCGTGCTCGGGCACCATCGACTGGTTGAAGATGATCTGCTTGGTGCCGTCGACTCCCGCCGCCAGGAACGCTGCGGCGATCTCACGCGTCTGCGCGGCCATCAGCTTGGGGTCCTGTGGCTGGGTGATCGCGTGCATGTCGACCACGCAGTACAGGCACTCGAAGTCGTTCTGCAGGCGAGCGAAGTTGCGGATCGCGCCGAGATAGTTGCCGAGATGGAGGTTGCCGGTCGGTTGCACGCCGGAAAGGATGCGGCCTTTCAGGCCCCGGGCGGTGTAGGGCGCCAGATGCGTGTTGGGCGCCGTCGTCGTGACGTCGGGCATGGGATGTGGACTCCGCTCACTGTGGAAGGACGCGGGGTTTGGACCTCCGCGCACCTTCATCCCGACCGTAGCCGAGCGTAACGAGGCGAAGCCGAGGGACCTTGTCTTTTGCCCGAACGAAAAGAGAAGGTCCTTCGACTGCGCCGGCCTTTGGCCGGCTTCGCTCAGGATAAAGGCAGGGCGGTATGGCTGAGGTCCGCGGCCAAATCAAGGTGCCGTTGACGGCGGCGGCCGGGCCTGTTCCCATCGGCTTTGCACGCATCTTGCAGGATAGCAGGGGCATTGGGGTTGGGAGAGTTTGTGATGAACGAAGGTCGTTTGCGCCACCTGATTGGCCAGGTGAAGTCGGGCAAGGTGTCCCGTCGGGCATTCCTGCGGAGGATGGCGGCCGCAGGCCTGACGGCGCCGATGGCGACCCAGCTTCTCGCCTTGGGGGGCGTGGCCATGGCGCAATCCAAGGCGCCGGCCTACAAGCCAACCAAGCGGGGCGGCGGCGGTCTGCTCAAGGTGCTGTGGTGGCAGGCGCCGACGCTCCTCAATCCGCATTTTGCAACCGGCACCAAGGACCAGGACGGTTCGCGGCTGTTCTATGAACCGCTGGCTGGCTGGGACCAGGACGGCAATCTGCGGCCGCTGCTCGCCGAATCGATTCCCGGCCGCGAGGACGGCACGCTGGCGGCGGACGGCAAGTCGGTGACCTGGAAGCTGAAGAAGAACGTCAAATGGCATGACGGCCAGCCTTTCACCGCCGATGACGTCGTCTTCAACTGGAAATACGCCAAGGATCCGGCGACGGCGGCGGTCACCAACGGCGTCTACGCCGACATCACGGTCGAGAAGGTCGACAGCCACACCGTCAAGGTGAGCTTCAAGGAGCCGACGCCGTTCTGGGCCGAGGCCTTCGTCGGCTCGGTGGGCATGGTGATTCCCAAGCACCTGTTCGCCGACTACATCGGCGCCAAGTCGCGCGAGGCGCCGACCAACCTCAAGCCTGTCGGCACCGGTCCCTACAAGTTCAAGGACTTCAAGCCGGGCGACATGGTCGCGGGTGTGATCAACACGGACTACCACCAGGACAACAAGCCCCACTTCGACGCCATCGAGATGAAGGGCGGCGGCGACGCGGTGTCGGCGGCGCGCGCGGTGCTGCAGACCGGCGAGTTCGATTTCGGCTGGAACATGCAGGTCGAGGACGAGATCCTGACCCGCCTGGAGAAGGGCGGCAAAGGCCGCGTCGTCATCAACGATGCGGGCTTCATCGAGCACATCCAGCTCAACCAGACCGATCCGTGGACCGAGGTCGACGGCGAACGGGCGAGCCTCAAGACCAAGCATCCATCGCTCAGCGATCCCGCGGTGCGCCAGGCCCTGGCGCTGCTGATCGACAAGGATTCCGTCGAGAAGCACATCTACGGCCGTACCGGCCGCGCGACGCCGAACTTCATCTACAATCCCGAACGCTTCCGCTCCAAGAACACCAAGTACGAGTTCAACGTCGACAAGGCGAACGACCTTCTGGAGAAGGCCGGCTGGAAGAAGGGTGCCGACGGCATCCGCGAGAAAGACGGCAAGAAGCTCAAGTACGTCTACCAGACCTCGATCAACCAGCCGCGTCAGAAGACGCAGGCGATCGTCAAGCAGGCCTGCCAGAAGGCCGGCATCGATCTCGAGCTGAAGTCGGTGACGGCGTCGGTGTTCTTCTCTTCCGACGTCTCCAACCCCGACACCTATCCGCACTTCTATGCGGACATCCAGATGTACAACAACGGACCGCAGCAGCCCGATCCGGCGGTGTTCCTGAAGCAGTTCCTGTCGTGGGAAGCGGCGACCAAGGCCAACAAGTGGCAGGGCCGCAACATCACGCGCTGGCAGAGCCCGGAGTACGACGAGATCTACAAGGCGTCACAAGGCGAGCTCGACCCGGTCAAGCGAGCGGCCATGATGATCAAGCTGAACGACCTCGCGGTGAACAACTATATCGTCATCCCCGTGGTCGCCCGTCCGGTCGTCACCGCCGTCAGCAACAAGCTGACGGCCGAGCTGAGCGGCTGGGACAACAACACCTGGGACCTCGCGAGCTGGTTCCGCGAGGCCTGACGCCGGCTACCCCGTCATCCCGACCGAAGCCGAGCGAAGCGAGGCGAAGTGGAGGGACCTTTTCTGTCGATGCGTCGACAAGAAGAGGTCCCTCGACTCCGCCGCCCCTTGGACGGCTTCGCTCGGGATGACGGCAAAATTTGTCATATGCGATAGCCCTGCCCTAACTGGGGAGGGGAACATGAGAATGCTTTCAGACTCGTTGACGGCAGCCGTCTGGCCTGTTCCCATCTCCCTCGCACGTATCTTGCAGGATAGCAGGAGCGTCAGGGATCAGGTGCTTCGATACCGGAAAGGGAGGCGTCCATGGACGAACGGCAATTGCGTGGTCTTCTCGGCCGGGTGAAGGCGGGCGCCCTGTCGCGTCGCGGCTTCTTGCGGCGCATGGCGGCAGTGGGGCTCGCGGCGCCCTTCGCCAATCAGCTTCTCGCCCTGTCAGGCGTCGCCATGGCCCAGACGCGGTCGGTCTACAAGCCGACCAGGCGCGGCGGTGGCGGGCTCTTGAAGGTGCTGTGGTGGCAGGGCCCGACACTCCTCAATCCGCACTTCGCGGTGGGCACCAAGGATCAGGACGGCTCGCGCCTTTTCTATGAGCCGCTGGCCGGCTGGGACCGCGAAGGCAATCTCAGTCCGATCCTGGCCGAGTCGATTCCGGGCCGCGAGGACGGCACGCTCGCCGCCGACGGCAAATCGGTGACCTGGAAGCTGAAGAAGGGCGTCCGTTGGCACGATGGCCAGCCCTTCACGGCCGACGATGTGGTCTTCACCTGGCAGTACTCGCGCGATCCCGCCACCGGCGCGGTGAGCAGCGGATCCTACAAGGACATCACGGTCGACAAGGTCGACAGCCACACCGTCAAGGTGACCTTCAAGGAGCCGACGCCGTTCTGGGCCGACGCCTTCGTCGGCTGGTTCGGCATGATCATCCCCAAGCACCTGTTCGCCGACTACATCGGCGCCAAGTCGCGCGAAGCGCCGACCAACCTCAAGCCGGTCGGCACCGGTCCGTACAAGTTCAAGGAGTTCAAGCCGGGCGACATGGTCGCCGGCGTCATCAACACCGACTATCACGTCGAGAACCGGCCGCACTTCGACGCCATCGAGATGAAGGGCGGCGGCGATGCCGTATCGGCGGCGCGCGCCGTGCTGCAGTCGGGCGAATTCGACTTCGCCTGGAACCTGCAGGTCGAGGACGAGATCCTCGCCAAGCTCGAGAAGGGCGGCAAGGGGCGCCTGATCTATTCCAAGGGCGGCGGCATCGAGCACATCCAGCTCAACAACACCGACCCCTGGACCGAGGTCGACGGCGAGCGGTCGAGCCTCAAGACCAAGCATCCGATCCTGAGCGACTTCGAGGTCCGCCGGGCGCTGGCGCTGCTGGTCGACAAGGATTCGGTCGAGAAGCACATCTACGGCCGCGGCGGCGTGGCGACGCCCAACTACATCAACAATCCGGAACGTTTCCGATCGAAGACGACGAAGTACGAATTCAACGTCGACAAGGCAATCGACATACTGGAGAAGGCCGGCTGGAAGAAGGGTGCCGACGGCATCCGCGAGAAGGACGGCAAGCGTCTGAAGCTCGCGTATCAGACCTCGATCAACCAGCCGCGGCAGAAGAACCAGGCGATCGTCAAGCAGGCCTGCCAGAAGGCCGGCATCGACATCGAGCTGAAGGCGGTGACGGCGTCGGTGTTCTTCTCGTCCGATGTCGCCAATCCGGACACGTATTCCAAGTTCTACTGCGACCTGCAGATGTACAACAACAACGCCCAGCCCGACCCCGAGATCTTCCTGCGCCAGTTCTGCTCGTGGGACGCGGCCACCAAGGACAACAAGTGGCAGGGTCGCAACATCACGCGGTGGCAGAGCAAGGAATACGACGAAGTCCACAAGGCGGCGCAGGTCGAACTCGATCCGATCAAGCGCGCCGCCATGCTGATCAAGTGCAACGAACTGGTGATCAACAACGTGGTGGTGATCCCGGTGGTGGCCCGTCTCGGCGTCGCCGCCGCCAACAGCAAGCTCGTCTGCGAGATCAGCGGCTGGGACAACAATACCTGGGACCTGCCGAACTGGTTCCGCGAGGCCTGAGTCTCGCACCGGCCCGGAATCGCGCTATAAGCGCGGTTCCGGAGGTCGAGTGTCCATGTCTGATAATCCCCCGATCGAATACGACTTTCCCGACATAAGGCGGTGGGAGAAGGGCGATGCGCCCTACATCCACGTGCGCGACAGCGGCAAGCCCGGCCCGACGGTCATGGTGGCGGCGCTGACGCATGGCAACGAGGTGTCGGGCGCGATCGTGGTCGACGAACTGCTCGGCCGCGGGCTCAAGCCGCGCAAGGGCACGCTGATCTTCTCGTTCAACAATTTCGAGGCCTATCAGCGCTTCGATCCCAAGAACCCGTTCAAGTCGCGCATGATCGACGAGGATTTCAATCGCACCTGGGGCCGGCTCGACCAGCCGGCGACGACGCGCGAGACCCGGCGCGCCCAGGTCGTGCGGCCCTTTGTCGAGCGTGCCGATTTCCTGCTCGACCTCCATTCCATGCACGACGATTGCGTACCGTTGATGCTGTGCGGGCCGCTCGATCGCGGCGCCGAGCTTGCCAAGCGGCTGGGCGCGCCGGCCGACATCGTGCGCGATCGCGGCCATGCCGCTGGCATGCGCATGCGCGACTACGGCGGCTTCGGCGATCCGCAGAGCGGCAAGACCGCATTGTTGATCGAGACCGGCCAGCACTGGCGCGTGTCGTCGGTCGTGGTGGCCAAGGACGTCGCGCATCGCTTCCTCACCGAGACGGGAATCGTCGAGGCCTCCGACCTGCCGGCCGACTGGAAGCAGCCCGCACCGCCCAGCCAGCGCGTCGTGCAGGTGACGCATGCCATCGCCACCAAGCGCGGCAACTTCACGCCGGCGCGCCGCTTCGAAGGCCAGGAGGTGATCGGCAAGGCCGGCACCGTGCTCGGCCACGACGACGGCGAGCCGGTGACGACGCCTTATGACGACTGCGTCCTGGTGATGCCGGCCGTGAACCGGCCGTTGCGCGCCGGAGTCACGGTTGTTCGTCTGGGTCGGCTGATCTGAGACCGGGCTGGCGGCGCATCACCGAGCGCAGCTCGGCGAGACGTACGACTCCGAGCAGCGCGCCGAGCGCGGCGTAGACCACCGTCCCCAGCACACAGACGCCCAACAGGGCCGCCACGCCCCTGACGTTGGCATGGGCGAGGACCGGCTCCAGCGCCATCCGTGCTCCCCAGATCGCGGCTCCCATGCCGATGGTTGCCGCCAGCATGCGCCACGATCGGGACATCAGCCGGTGATCGGCGATCCAATGATCGCGCCGGCGCAGCACGACGGCCAGCATTGCCGCGTTCAGCCAGCCCGACAGCGACGTGGCGAGCGCAATGCCGACCTGGGCAAGCGTGGTGCCGTAGAGGAAGAAGACGTTGAGGGCGACGTTCACGATGATGACGAACATCGCGATGTAGAGCGGCGTGCGCGTGTCCTCGCGGGCGAAGAAGCCTGGTGTCAACGCCTTGACCAGCACGAAGGCGGGCAGGCCGACGACGAAGGCCGCCAGCGCACTTGCGGTGCGCAGGGTATCGTCGGGTCCGAAGCGGCCGCGTTCGAACAGCACGCGGATGATGGGGTCGCTCAGGAGCCACAGAGCCACCGCCGCGGGCAGGCTGAACAGCAGGCCGAACTCGATGGCGCGGTTCTGGTTGGCCATCGCCGATTCGGTCTGGCCGGCGCGAAGCTGGCGCGCGAGCAGCGGCAGCAGCGCGGTGCCAATAGCGATGCCGACCACGCCGAGCGGCAACTGGGCGACGCGGTCGGCATAGTAGAGGGCGGAGATCGTGCCGACCGGAAGCAACGACGCCCACACCACGTCGAGCATGGTGCCGATCTGCTGCGCGCCGCCGCCGATCGCCACCGGTGTCGCGAGCTTGACCAGCCTCGCCACCCGCGCCGTCCAGCGCGGCCGGACCAACGACATGGCGACGTCGTCGCGGGCACAGGCGACCAACAGCCATAACCACTGCAGCAGGCCCGCGATCGCCACGCCGATCGAAGCGGCATAGCCGCTGTTGGGCAGCAAGGGCGTGAGGCCGAGCACCGCGCCGATCAGCGTCAAGTTCAGTAGAATCGGCGTCGCCGCGACATGGGCGAAGCGGTCGATGCTGTTCAGCACGCCGCCGTACAGCGAAGCCAGCGAGATGAACAGCAGGTACGGGAAGGCAATACGACCGAACTCGACGGCCATGGCGAAGGTTGGCGCATCGTCACGCATGCCGGGCGCCAGCAGCGTCAGCACCCACGGCATCGCAACGATCAGCACGATCGAGAACGGCACCAGCACCAGCAGGAGAGCGGCCTGGGCCTGCCGGGCGAACGCCAGTGCTTCGGCGCGGCCGCCGTCCTGCAGTTCGCGCGAGAACAGCGGCACGAAGGCTGCCGAGAAAGCACCCTCGGCGAACAGGCGCCGGAAGAAGTTGGGCAGCTTGAACGCGACGAAGAAGGCGTCGGCCACCGCACCCGACCCCAGGACCGCCGACAGCACGACGTCGCGGACGAAACCGACGATGCGGCTCACGAGCGTGAAGCCGCCGACAGTGGCGACGGCGCGGCCGAGGCTCATTTTACCGTCCCGAGCGCAGCGCAGGACCACCTCGCTGCCGCCCTGCCATGAGATCCTTCGCTTTGCTCAGGATGACATGCAGTCACTGCCATAATCCTGTCATCGTCAGATGCCATATTCTCTCTCGGTGGCGGCCGGTGATGTGATGACCGGTATAAACCGCTACCACGGCCGGTCCTTAACAGGGCCGGTTTTTTATTGAGCCGCCGCCAGCTTCAACAGCGTCTCGCGGTCCTGGGTGGCGAGCCTCTTGTAGTCGCCGACTATCCTTTCAAGCTCCTCGGCGGGCAGTACGCTTTCGAGATCGGTGAACCCCTGCGGCGCGCGCTGCTCGACGAGGTCGAGCATGACGTCGATGCCCTTGCGGCGGTTGCTCTCGACGATGGCCGCGGTCGGCGGCAGGCGCCGTTGCTCATAGCGCTTCAGCGCCGCTTCGGGGTCGCCGCCAGCCAGGAGTTCCTGGGTGATCGCCTCGCCGTCGAGGATCGCCTGCGAGGCGCCGTTCGAGCCGATGGGATACATCGGATGCGCGGCGTCGCCGAGGAGCGTGATGCGGCCGTGGCTCCAGCCGGGCAACGGATCGCGATCGACCATGGGGAACTCGAAGATGGCATGGGCCGCGCGGATCACGCTTGGCACATCGAGCCAGCCGAAGTCCCAATCCTCGAAGCGCGGCAGGAAGTCGGCGAGCTTGCCCGGGCGGTTCCAGTCCTCGCGCGGCAGCATGGCGCCGTCGCCCATGTGCAGGTCGCAGATCCAGTTGATCAGCGCCTCGCCGCGTTCGGCGTGGGCACGGCTGATCGGATAGCAGACGAATTTCTGATTGTGATGGCCCGCCTGCACCATGGTCTTGCCGCCAAGGTACGGCTTGCCCACGGTGACGCCGCGCCACATCAGGATGCCCTGCCACTTGGGCGGGCCTTCGTCGGGATGGAAATGGGCGCGCACGGCGGAGTGGATGCCGTCGGCGCCGATCAGGATGTCGGCCTCGACCGTCTCGACGATGGCGCCGTCGCGGTCGGCGAAGCGAGCGGTGACCGAGTTGCCTCTCTGCTCGAGGCCGGCGAGGCGCCGGCCGAACTTGAGGTTGCCCTCGCCCAGCATCTGCTCGGCGGCGCGGTACAGGATCATCTGCAGCTCGCCGCGATGGATGGAGAATTGCGGCCACGGCAGGCCGGCGTGACGGCCGCGTGGATCGGCCCAGATGGTCTGGCCGTGACGGTTGGCGTAGCGCAGCTCGCGCGTCTCGATGGCGGTAGCGGCCAGCGCCGGCTGCAGCCCCAGGCTCGAGAGGATGCGCACGGCGCCCGCCTGGATATTGATGCCGACGCCGAGCGGCTTCAGCTCGCTCACGGCCTCGAACACCTCGACGTCGAAGCCCGCGCGACCAAGACACATCGCGGCGGTCAAGCCGCCGATGCCGGCGCCGGCGATGGCGATCTTCATGCCGGCTTACGGGTCGCGGCTCAGGCCGCGCTGGAGCAGGGCTGCCTGGTAGGCCGCCCATTTCTCGGCGTGGCTGTCGCCCAGCTCGCGCAGGTAGGACCAGCTGTAGATGCCGCTGTCGTGACGGTCGTCGAATACGATGCGGACAGCGTAGTGGCCGACCGGCTCGACGGCGGTGATCTTCACGTGACGGCAGCCGGGCACGATCTTCTTCTGGCTGGGCCCGTGCCCCTGCACCTCGGCCGATGGGCTTTCCACGCGCAGGAACTCGGCCGGCAGCGAATGGGTGATCCCGTCGGAGAACTCGATCTCGAGCCGCGCCTCCTCCTTGAAGAGGCGCAGTTCGATCGGCCAGGGCGCGGTCGTTTCGTAGCTGCCTTCGTCGGGCGCCGACTTGGGGAACGATCCCTCCGGCGCCTTGTTGCCGGCGTTCACGGCGCGTCCCTGATCTGGCGGGCTTCGCTCACCAGCATGATGGGGATACCGTCACGGATGGGATAGGCGAGCCCGGCCTTGCGGCTGATCAGTTCGCCGGCCGCCGCGTCGTACTCCAGCGGCCCGTGCGTGGCCGGGCACACCAGGATCTCCAGCAACTTGGGATCGACGCCTGAGCGGCGCGGTGCGGGTTCGTCCGATGGAGCGGTCATCGAGGAATCTATAGCACGCCGTCGACGCCGACGTCATTGGACCGCGGGCCTGCAGGCCCGGTGGCCATGAGTCAGTTCGCGCGCTTCGGCGGCGTCTCGCCGGACTGGCCGAAGGCATTCATCTCCAGGAAGGCAACCAGCAGCTTGGCGCGGGCCGAGGAGTCGGCGGCTTCGAGCAGGGCCTGCTTCTCGGCAGGGCCGAAGGGCAGGACCATGGACAGGGAGGTCACGAGATTGGCATCGGCCGCCTGCTTCACGGCGTCCCAGTCGGTCGAGAGGTTGCGGCCGCGGAAAAATGCGGACAGGGCCGCCATCAGCCGGTCGCGGTCGAGCTCGACCGGCTCGTCGGCGTGGTCGAGGTCGGCGCGGTACGGCGAGAACAGCGACGAGACCCGGCGATAGCCGCCGTGGGCGAGGTCGAGCTCGCGCACGATCTCGAAGCGGCAGACGCCGGAGAGCGCCAGCAGCAGGCGGCCGTCCTCGGTTTCGTTGAAGCTCACGATGCGCCCGGCGCAGCCCACCTTGTGCACCTTGGGCCGCCCGTCCTCGGTCGGCAGGCCGTCGCCGGCGAAGCCGCCGGGCTGCATCGGCTGCACCATGCCGATCATGCGATGGCCGGCCAACGCATCGAAGATCATCGAGAGATAGCGCGGCTCGAAGATGTTGAGCGGCAGCTTGCCACCCGGCAGCAGCAACACACCTGACAACGGGAAGATCGGCAGCGTCTCCGGCAGCTGCTCGAAGCTCGGCTCGAACGGATTGCGCCCGGGCACCCGCTCGGTCATGCCGGCGCTTCGATCAGGAGAACAGGATGGTCGACAGCCGCTTGCGACCGTCGACGGCGAGCGGATCGGCGAAGCCAAGCGCCTCGAAGAACTTGAGGAGCTGCTGACGAGCGGCTTCCTCGTTCCACTTGCGGTCGGCCTTGATCATGGCGAGCAGCTCGTTGATCGCTTCCTGACGCTCGTTGCCGGCCCAGTAGGCCATGGCGAGGTCGAGACGAGCCTGCATGTCCTTGGGGTCGGCGGCGGCCTTGGCCTTGAGATCGTCGACCGGCCCTGCTTCCTTGGCCTTCTCGGCAAGGTCGATCGAGGCCTGCACTGCCACGACGTCGGAGTTGGTCTTGTCCTTGGCTTCGACCTGGGCGAGGAGCTCCTTGGCCTGCTCTACGTCACCGGTCTGCAGGTTGTAGCGCGCGAGGCCGGCCAGCGCGGTGACGTTCTTCGGATCGGCGCCGAGGATCTCGCTGTAGATGCGCGCCGCGAGGTCCTGGTCGTTCTGCGCGACGGCGGCCTTGGCGTGCTCGAGAAGCTCGGCGATCTCGTCGCCGCCTTCGCCCGCCGGGCCGCCTGCCGCCTGCACCAGGCGGTCGACGAACGCCTTGACCTGGCTCTCGGGCACCGCACCCATGAAGCCGTCGACGGGCCGGCCGCCGAAGAAGGCATAGACCGCCGGGATCGACTGGATCCTGAGCTGCTGAGCCAGCATCTGGTTCTGGTCGATGTTGATCTTGACCAGCTTGACCGCACCGTTGGCCGCCTTGACGACCTTTTCAATCGCCGGCTGCAATTGCTTGCACGGCCCGCACCATGGCGCCCAGAAGTCGACGATCACCGGTACGGTGCGCGAGGCTTCCAGCACGTCCTTGGCGAATTTGGTCTGGTCGCTGTCCTTGATGAGATCGGCGGGGGCAGCCTGCGGCGCGGCGCCCTTCAGCATCGGTTCCATGGATCCTCGAACGGGGGGAATTTGCGTTGCCCCGCAATGTGGCCTCCGCTCCCCGAGGACGCAAGGGGGCCGGATTCGCCCAAATGGTGCGACTCTGCCCTGCCGTGCCCCCAATTACGGGGCGGGGCAGGAAAGCGGTGACGGTCAGCGATCGTCGACCTTGGCCGCGATGCTGTGGACCTCTTCGGGGGCGAAGACCGGAATCGAGCAAGCGCCGTTGGCGCAGGCGAAAGCGGCCGCCTCGGGGAGCTCCGGATACTCGACGTCGGCCGCCGGCAGCGGGCCCTCGCGGCGGTCGAGCCACTCGATCCGGAGGTAGCGCGTCGGATAGGTGCGGGCGGCCTCGTAGAGGGCGCGCGCAGCCGGGTCGTCCTTGGCGCCGACGATGGTGATGTGGGCAGGCTCGCGCAGCAGCTCGCGGTCGGCCAGCAGAGCGCCGGGAATGATGAAGTCTTCTTCGGCGAGCGCGATCAGGTAGCGCATGCCGTGCTCGGCCGCTTCTTTGAAATCGGGGCGCGCTGCGGCGCGGGTCAGCAGGTTGAGCAGCCGAACCGTGGCGACGTTCTCGTCGACCTGCTTCACCGGCTGGGCAAGCACGCCCTTCGCGCCGGGCTCGGGCGCGCGCACCATGAAGCCGCCCGATGGGTCGCGATGATCGCGCACGATCACCTCGCCGAATTCGATCGCCAGGCGAAGGTAGCGCCGCTCGGCAGTGCTGCGATGGAGCGCGAACGCCGCCTCGGCCAGCGACAGCGTGTCACCGAGATGGGTGTCGTCGTCGGTCGCCCGCGCATGACCGAAACCACCGTTGGGCGCGCGTCGATTGTCGACGATCCAGTCGAAGGCGCGGATCGCGGCGTCGATAAGCGCGGGCTCGCCGGTTACGTCGTAGAGCGCGGCAAGGCTCGCGATCGCCCAACCGTTCTCGCGCGCGTAGATATTGCGGTCGATCGGCGGCTGCGGTCCGGCACGGCGCTCGCTGTCCGTTCTGGCGTAGAAGACATCGCCATGCAGTGTCGGTCCGGCGTCGGCATCCTGGCTGGTGTAGAAAGCGCCGCTCGGGGCGCGCATGAAATCCGTCAGCCAGCGGGTGATGTCGCGGGCGGCGGCAAGGTCGGCCGCATCGCCGCCGACCTGGTAGGCCAGCACGTAGGCGCGCACGGCGTCGCGCTGGATGTTCAAGAGCTTCTCGTAGTGCGGACCCGACCAGTCGAGCTTGTCGGAATACTGGAACATGCCGCCCCAAACCGGATCGATGAGGCGGCGCGCGCCCGTGAGCGTGCGGCTTGCCATCTCGCGCCAGGCTTCGGGCTCGGTGTTGCGTTGCAGGCGGCGGCCACGCTCCAGCACCCATTCGAGTGTGTCGCCGTGTATGAAGCGGTGAGTGTCGCCGAAGCCGCCGTTGGCCTGGTCATGGCTCTTGTGCAGCAGGTCCTCGGTGCGCGCGCGACGCGCCGGGGACAGCACGACGGCGTCGGGATCGGTGGCGTCGCCTGCGGTGTAGCTTGGCAACGCCGAAGGATCTTCGATGACGGCGGCTAGAAGCGCGACGAACAACTCGGGCGGGATGTATCCGCGGCGCTTGAAGATCTCGTTGCCGTCCTTGTCGAGCATGATCGTGGCGGGCCAGCCCCAGTTCTCGTAGCGGTAGGAGAGGGCGGGGTCGGAATCCTGGTCGACGCGCACCGCGATGAACTTCTCGGCGATGCGCTGCTGGACGGCGGAATCGCGGTAGGTCGTTCGCTCCATGACGTGGCACCAGTGGCACCATACGGCGGCCATGTGCAGCAGGATGTACTTGTCCTCGCGCGCTGCGCGGTCGAACAGCGACGGCTCCCACCGGGCCCAGGGCAGCGAGGCCGTCTCGGCTTGCGCCGGCGTGGCAAGGATCAGCAGCAGAAGGGCCAGGAAGCGGCGCATGCCTCCTGTACGGCCCGGCGTCAGCGCCGGATCTGGTACTTCATCAATTCGTTACCGAGGCGGCCGGACAGCCATAGGCCGCACATGCGGTAGTCGCTGATCAGCGACCACCAGGGCGCCTTGAAGGTCGCCGGCCTGTTCTTCTCGACGAAGAAGTGGGCGAACCAGGCGAAGGCGTAGCCCATGACCGGCACCGCCAGCAGCCACCACCAGCTCTGGGTGGAGACGGCCCACAGCAGGATCGCGACCGAGGCGATCGACCCGACATAGTGCAGCGCCCGCGTCTGCGGCTTGCTGTGCTCCCGCAGGTAGAACGGCCAGAACTCGGCATAGGTGCGCTGGATGGCCATGGCGCCATCATACTCCGAGCAGGTCCCATTTGTTACCGGCGATATCGAGGAAGACTGCGACACGGCCGTAGGGCTCGCTGCGCGGCGGCTTCACGAAGGTCACGCCCGCAGCGACCATGCGGTCGTAGCTCGCGCTGAAGTCGTCGACGTGCAGGAAGAAGCCGACGCGCCCGGCGAACTGGTTGCCGACAATGCGCTCCTGCTCTTCACCGTCCGCCCTGGCGATCAGAATTCCCGTCTCGGCGCCGGGCGGGCGGACGACCACCCACCGCTTCGGCCGCCCATAGTTAGTGAGCGAGGGCACGTCTTCGACCAGTTCGAAGCGCAGGATGCGGACGAAGAAGTCGATGGCCGGGTCGTACTCCTTGACGACGAGAGCGGCGAGGCCAAGGTGCGACATGCCTCAACCCAGCGCTCCGGATTTCTTGAGCGCGTCGATCTCGTCGGCGGCGAATCCCGCTTCGCGCAGGATCTCCTCGTTGTGCTGGCCGACAGCGGGCGGAGGCCCGGCTTTTCGCGGCTGCGCGAAACCCAGGCGGATGGGGTTGTTCACCGTGCGCGGCACCTCGGGGTTGGCCGTGTCGGCGAAGATGCCGGCGTGGCCCGCCTGCTCGTCGTCGACGACGTCGGCCAGTCGACCGATGACGCCGAAGGGGATGCCGGTGCCGGCGAAGGCCGCTTCCCATTCGGCATAGGTCCTTTGTGCAAACACCGGCATCAGCTCCCGCACCAGCTCGAGCGAGCGCGCGCGGCGGTCGGCACGTTCGGCGAAGCGCGGGTCGGCCAGAAGGTCCGGGCGGTCGATGGCCTGGCACAGGACCGGCCACAGCCGATCGTCGCGCACCAGCAGGAGCTGCAGCCAGCGATCGTCCCTGGTGCGGTAGAGGTTGGTCAATGCATTGCGCGGCTTGTCGGGCGCCTGGCGCGGCGGCAGGTGCGCACCGACCAGCGCACCCGCGGCCGAGGTGCCGTTGGACCACACGCCGTTGGCGTAGAGCGAGGTGCCGACCCAGCAGCCCTTGCCGGTGCGGTCGCGCTGGCGCAGGCCGAGCAGGATCGCGGCGACCAGGGTCATGGCGGTGGCGCGGTCGCCCTGTGCCGGCAACGACAAGCCGGGCGGGCCGTCTTCATAGCGCGCCGAGTCGAGGATGCCCGAGCGGCCAAAGTAGGCGGAGACGTCGAAGCCCGGCCGGTCGCGGTCCGGGCCGCTTTCGCCATAGCCGGTGAGCGAGCAGTAGACGAGGCGCGGATTGATCGTCTCGATATCTTCCCAGCGCAGCTTCAGTCGCTCGCGCGCCGGCGGCGGGAAATTCACGATCATGATGTCGGCGCGCCGGATCAGCCGCTCGAGCACGGGTCGCGCATCGTCGTTCTTGAGATCGAGCGCCAGCGACCTTTTCAGGCGGCCGTCGAGCTGCCAGGGGAAGTTCTTGTCGCTCTGGGGGTAGCTCGCGTTGCGGTAGCTGTTGCGATGGGGATCGCCGTCGCCCGGCGGTTCGATCTTGATCACGTCGGCGCCGAAGTCGGCGAGCGCGACCGCCGCGGCCGGCGCTGCGATGAACGAGCTGACGTCGAGGACGACGAGTCCGCCGAGCGGCAGCTCGCTCATGGTACGGCACCGCTTTCATGCAGCGCGGCGATCTCGTCGGGCGAGAGGCCTGCTTCCGCCAGGATCTCGTCGCTGTGCTGGCCGAGTGCCGGTGCGGACTTCGCGACCTGCTGCTCGGCGAAGCTCAGCCGAATCGGATTGCTGAGCGTCTTGGGCATCTCGGCGATGGCGGTGGCGACAACGGCACCGCAGGCCACCGCCTGCTGGTCGTCGGGCACGTCCTGCGGCCGGCTGATGACGCCGAAGGTGATGCCATGCGCCGACATGGTCTTGCGCCAGTGCTCGTAGTCGCGGCCGGCGAAGGCCTCGCGCAGGATGGTGGCGAGCTTGCCCGAGCGCTCGCGGCGATCCTGCACCGTCGCGAAGCGCGGATCGTCCACGAGCTCGGGCTGGCCGATGGTCTCGCAGACGCCGGGCCACATCTTGTCCTCGCGCACGATCGTGAGCTGCAGCCAGCGATCGTCGGAGGTGCGATAGATGTTGCCCAGCGCCGAGCGGGGCTGCTCGGGTGGCGGACGGTGCGGCAGGTAGGCGCCGACCAGGGCGGCCTGGGCGACGACGCCGCACGACCACAGCCCGTTGCCGAGCAGCGACGTGCCGACCCACGAACCCTCGCCGGTCTTCATGCGCTGCATCAGCCCCATCAGGATCGCCGAGACCAGCGTCATGGCGGTGGCGCGGTCGCCCTGCGCCGGCACCGGCACGC
This sequence comes from uncultured Rhodospirillales bacterium, assembly GCA_902825855.1. Classification (GTDB taxonomy): domain Bacteria; phylum Pseudomonadota; class Alphaproteobacteria; order Reyranellales; family Reyranellaceae; genus Reyranella. The sequence continues at coordinate 31,619 of CADECW010000052.1, forward strand.
CGGGCGGGCCGCCCTCGTAGCGCTGGGCGTCCAGAAGGCCGGAGCGGGCGAAGTAGGCGGTGACGTCGAAACCCGGGCGGTCGCGGTCAGGGCCACTCTCGCCGTAACCGGTCAGCGAGGCGTAGATCATCTTCGGATTGACCCGCTTCACGTCGTCGTAGCCGAGCTTCAGCTTGTCGCGCACCAGGGGCGGGAAATTGCAGATCAGCACGTCGGACGCCACGATCAGCCGGTCGAGGGCGGCGCGGCCGTCGGGCTTCTTGAGGTCGAGCACGAGCGAGCGCTTGTTGCGCGAATCCATGTGCCAGGGATAGTTGACCTTGCCCTTCGGATAGTTCGCCGAATCGTGCATGATGCGGCGGTTGGGATCGCCGTCGGGCCCTTCGATCTTGATCACGTCGGCGCCCCAGTCGCCCAGGACGACCGCGGCCGCAGGTGCGGCGATGAACGAACTGATATCGAGGACGCGCAATCCTGCCAGGGGCAGGCCAGGCTCGGTCATGACGGTTCCCTAGGTCTTTGTCCGATATGGGCGCGAGCCTCTGGCCTCCGTCAAGGCCGGTGGCTACGGTGTTTCGGCACGCGGCGTGCTTGGGGGAATTTCAGAGTGGCAAGGAAGCGCAAGCCAAACTTCATCGTCGTGCTGATCGACGATCTCAGGTTCGACGAGCTCGGCATCTGCGGCCATCCCTTCATGAAGACGCCGCACATCGACCGTATCGGCCACGAAGGCGCGATGTTCACCTCGGCGTTCCACACCACGCCGCTCTGCTCGCCCAACCGCGCTTCGATCATCACCGGCCAGTACGCCAGCCGGCACGGCATCATCGACAACGTGGCGCGCGATGCCCACAGCCATCGCCTGCCCAACTACCATGGCATCCTGCAGCGCCTGGGCTACGAGACCGCGCATGTCGGCAAGTGGCACATGGGCAATTCCGGCGGGCCGCGCCCAGGCTACGACCGCTGGGTGAGCTTCCCGGGGCACGGCTCGATCGTCGATCCGGTGCTGAACATCGACGGCGATGAGCGCCAGCACAAAGGCTACATCACCGATCTTTTGAACGATCACGCCGTCGAGTTCCTGCGCAAGCCACGGACGAAACCGTTCGCCTTGTTCTTTGCCCACAAGGCGGTGCACCCCGATGCCTTCCAGGCGCCCGACGGCACGATCGATCTCAGCAAGGGTGGCTATCGCGTGCCCGAGCGTCATGCCGGTCTCTACAAGGGCGCGCATTTCCCGCGGCGGCCCAATGCGTTGCCGCTGGCCGAGGTGGCGAAGGACAAGCCGGCCTGGACCGAGGCCTTCCAGCTCAAGGGCAACGAAGCCTCGCGCAAGGTGCTGGACGGCATCAAGGCCGGCAGCGACGAGGAGATCCGCCTGCGCGCCGCCATGATGGCCTCGGTCGACGAGGGCATGGGCGAGGTCTTCAAGGTGCTGGAGGAGACCGGCCAGCTCGATGACACCTTCATCCTGTTCCTCGGTGACAACGGCTACTTCTTCGGCGAGCACGGGCTGGGACCGGAGCGGCGCTTCGCCTACGAGGAAGGCATCAAGTCGCCGTTCCTGATCCGCTATCCCGCCTGGTTCAAGCCGGGAACGGTGAGGGATGAGCTGGTGCTGGCGCTCGACATCGCCCCGACCATCGTCGATCTCGCGGGCGGCAGGAAGGCCGACTTCGAGCACATGCAGGGCCTGTCGCTGAGGCCGATCGCCAGAGACGGCAAGCGTGTGCGCTCGTCGTTCATGTGCGAGTATTTCAGCGAGAACGCCATGCCATGGCTCATAGGCATGAGCTACAAGGCGATCCGCACCAGGCGACACAAGTACATCCACTGGACGCAGAAATCGCTCGACGGCGTGGCGTGCGACGAGCTCTACGACCTCAAGAACGATCCGTATGAAATGCACAATCTGATCAACAAACGCGGCGAACGCGCGACCGTCGCACGACTGCGCAAACAGCTTGCCACGCTGGTGGCGCAATCGGTGGGGCTGTAACTCGCACTGGGAGGCTGAGATGGGTCTGACGAAGAGGGCGCTTCTCGCGGCGTCGCTGGTCGCTGCGTCGGGCGTCGTACGTGCACAGGCTTACCCGGCAAAGTCGATCCGCCTGATCGTGCCGCTGGCGCCGGGCGCCACCGCCGACATCGTGGCGCGCATCTTTGCCGAGGAGTTGGGCAAGTCGTTCGGGCAGACCGTCGTGGTCGACAACAAGACCGGCGCCGGCGGCACCATCGCCACCGCCGAGGCGGCGCGTGCTCCGGCCGACGGCTACACCGTGGCGCTGGTGAGCCAGGGCACCCTCGTCTTCAACATGGGACTCTATAAATCACCGGGCTACGATTCGCTGAAGGACCTCGCGCCGGTGGCGGTGAGCGGCGGCGTGTCCAACGTCCTGATCGTGCATCCCGACAATCCGGCGAAGACGGTCGACGACGTGCTCGCCCAGGCGCGCGCCAGGCCCGGCCAGCTCACCTTCTCGTCGGGCGGCGTCGGCACCAGCCATCACATGTCCGGTGTGCTTCTCGAGATGCGGACCGGCGTGAAGCTCCAGCATGTGCCTTACCGTGCGACGCCGGCCGGAATCCAGGCGGTCGCCAATGGCGAGGTGACCATGGGCCTGTTCAACACGCCGACGGTCATCGGCCTGATCAAAGGCGGGAAGCTGAAGGCCATCGCCGTCACCAGCGAGAAGCGCTCGGACCTGCTGCCCGAAGCGCCGACCATGATCGAATCCGGCGTGAAGGACTATGTCGTGAACACCTGGATGGGCTTCGCCGTGCCGGCCGGCACGCCCGACCCAGTCGTCGGCAAGCTCAATGCCGAGCTGAACCGCATCGGCCAGTTGCCGGCCGTGCGCGAAAAGATGCTGGCCCAGGGCATCGAGATGTTGCCGCCGGAAGCGCCTGCCCAGGCCCAGAAGCTGGTGCGCGACGACCTGACGCTATGGCTGCCGATCATCAAGGCGTCTGGGGCTTCGGCGGATCAGTAGGCGTCGTCCAAACCGGTGGTATTGCCTTCCTTGCAAAACCACCCTTCGGCGCGTATTTCCCTGCCTCCTTCATACAGGTGAGCCATGGGCTACAGAGTCGCCGTCGTCGGCGCGACCGGCAATGTCGGGCGCGAAATGTTGCAGATCCTGGCCGAGCGGAACTTCCCGGCCGATGACGTCGTGGCGCTGGCCTCGGCGCGTTCGGCCGGCCGGCAGACCTCGTTCGGCGAGAACGGCACGCTGAAAGTGCTCGACCTCGCCAAGTTCGACTTCAAGGGCATCGACATCGTGCTGAGCTCCCCCGGCGCCAAGGTCTCGGCCGAGCACAGCCCGCGAGCGGCCAAGGCCGGCGCCGTGGTGATCGACAACACCTCCTACTGGCGCATGGATCCCGACGTGCCGCTGGTCGTGCCCGAGGTCAACGCCTCGGCGATCGCGGGCTACAAGGCGCGCGGCATCATTGCCAACCCCAACTGCTCGACCATCCAGATGGTGACGGCGCTGAAGCCGATCCACGAAGCGGCCACCATCAAGCGCGTCGTGGTCGCCACGTACCAGTCGACGTCAGGCGCCGGCAAGGACGCCATGGACGAGCTCCTGAACCAGACCAAGAGCTTCTTCGTGAACCAGACGCTGGAGCCCAAGAAGTTCACCAAGTCGATCGCCTTCAACGTCATTCCCCATATCGATGTCTTCATGGATGACGGGTCGACCAAGGAAGAATGGAAGATGGTGGTCGAGACCAAGAAGATCCTCGATCCGAAGATCAAGGTGCACGCGACCTGCGTGCGCGTGCCGACCTTCATCGGCCACGCCGAGGCGGTGAACCTCGAACTCGAGCGGCCGCTCGATGAAACGGAAGCGCGTCGCGTGCTCGCCGCGCAGCCCGGCGTGCTGGTGGTCGATCGCCGCGAGAACGGCGGCTATGTCACGCCGCAGGAAGTCACCGGTCAGGACGGTGTGTTCGTGAGCCGCGTGCGCGTCGATCCGACGATCGACAACGGCCTGGCGCTCTGGATCGTCAGCGACAACCTCCGCAAGGGCGCGGCGCTGAACGCCGTGCAGATCGCCGAAGAGCTGGTGCGCGGCTACATCTAGTAGAAGGAGCGGCCGCAGGTGCTCTTTGTGCCGTAAAAGTCGTTCACTTATAGGTGTTTGAGAGCAGTATTTCATGTAGAATGAGAGGGTGAACGACATACCGTCGCTTTACCCTCTCCGTCCGGAATCGCAGCCCTCTGCTGTGCCGACGCCATTGTTCGGCGGCGACGACACATTCGTCCAGCAGCTTCGCCTGGCCTCGCAGGCCCATCGCGCCGGGCGCCTCGAAGAGGCGATAGCCTCGTACCTCAAGCTCCTGGCCGTGCGGCCCTATCACGCCGAGCTGCACAACAATCTCGGCGTCGCGCTGCGGCTCGCGGGCAAGCTCGAGGCCTCGGTGTCGCATCATCGATTGTCGCTGGCGGGCGATCCTCAGAACCCCGCGCTGCATTCCAACCTCGGCAATGCATTGCGTGCCGCCAACCGTCTCGACGAGGCGGTGAAGCATCACTTCCAGTCGATCACGCTCAATCGAGACTACGGCGAGGGCTTCTTCAATCTGGCGCTCTGCCTGCGTGATCTCGGTCGCGTCGACGAGGCGGTCGGCTGCCTCGGCCGCGCGCTGGCGCTCAATCCGGGCAATCGCCGCGCCCGCGTCGAGCTCGCCATAGCGCTGCTGATGCGTGGCGAGCTGGCGCAGGGCTTCGCCGCCTACGAAGTGCGCAAGCGGCTGCCGGAGACACCGGTGCCCGAGTTCCCGCAACCGGAGTGGGATGGCGGTCCGATCGAGGGCAAGCGAATCCTGCTTTATCCCGAACAGGGGTTGGGCGATGTGCTGCTGTTCGTGCGCTTCGCGCGCGAACTGAAACGCCGCGGCGCGTCAGTCATCGTGCTTTGCCAGGCGCTGCTGAAGGATCTGTTGGCCAGCGCCGACTTCATCGACGACGTCGTCGCCGAGGGTGAGCCGTTGCCCGACTTCGACCTGCATGCCTCGATGGTGTCGCTGCCGCATCTCTGCCGCGCCGACTTCGACGCGCCGGACCTGCAGGCGCCTTACCTCAACGCGCCGGCCGACAGCCGCATCAAGCTCGGCCACATCGAAAAGGCCAGGCTACGCGTCGGCATCTATTGGGCGGGCATGCCAGGACGGACGCAGGACCGCGAGCGCTCGGTGCCGTTCGCGCGCTTCATGGAATTCTGGGGCGATCCCCAGCTGCTGCTGTTCAGCCTGCAGGGCGGGGTGCATCAGAAGGATATCCAGACCTTTGGCGCCGGCGGTCTGGTGCACGATGTCGGTCGCGGCATCTTCGATTTCGCCGAGGCGGCGACGGCGCTGTCGCAGCTCGACCTGCTGATCTCGATCGACGCGCCGATCGCCCACCTGGCGGCGGCGATGGGTCTGCGGACCTGGGTGCTGTCGCCGTCGACGGTCGATTGGCGCTGGCAGCTCGGCGGCACGCGCGCCCCCTGGTATCCGAGTGCGCGCCTGTTCCGCCAACCGCGGCCGGGCGACTGGGACACTGTGTTCGCCGAGGTGGGCCGCGAACTCGAGCAGCTCAAGCAGCGCCCTTAGCCATCGCGATCTCCAGATCGGCGGCATCGTCGACGTCGTCGAGCGTGGCGGCGATGGCTATCGAATATCCAGCCGGAATCGTGGCCCGGGTGTCGGCCAGCGCGTGACGCGTCGACCAGCGCACGTCGGCAAACAGCGAATGCGGCAGCGGCCGGCTGCGGCGGGCGCCGATCAGCCAGAAGCCGCCGTCGCTCGCCGGCCCGAACACCAGGTCGTAACGGCCGAGCAGGGCGAAGGCGCACACGATATGCCGCGGCCGCATCGCCGGAATGTCGCTGCCGACCAGGACGACGGGACCAGGCGGCAGTTGCTGGAACGGCCGTTTCATGCGCACGCCGAGATCGCCCGTGCCCTGGCCGCGCAATCGCCTGGGGTCTATGCCCTGCCACGCCGGATGACGAAGGGCATTGTCGGGTGTGACGAACAACCAGACGGTCCAACGGCGGTCGCGCGACAGTCGCCGGATCTGGCCGGCCAGGGTCTGACGATAGAAACGCATGGCCGCCGCCGGGCCGACCGTGCTCGCCAGCCGCCGCTTCACGCGCCCGAACTGCGGGACGCGGGCGAAGATCACGAGATGACTTGTCATGAGCCGTACAGCCGGCGGATGGCGTGGGGCGGCAGGCCGGCCAGGTACAGCCCGAGGCAACCGAGGTTGCGCATCGGGCGCACCAGCCAGCCGTCCCGTTCGTAACGCTCCGCCGACGTGACGGCTTCCGCATCGAGCGCGACGAGCCGCCGTCGGCCGATGCGGCGCGCCAGGTCGACATCCTCCATCAGCGGCAGGTCGCGAAAGCTGCCGACTTCGGCGTAGAAGGCGCGCCCGATCAGCAGTCCCTGATCGCCGTAGGGCAGGCCGAAGGTGCGACAGCGCCACGACGCCAGCCTTTCGATACGCCGCGCACGCGGATCGGCCGAGTCGAAGCGCAGCCGGTAGTACCCGGCTCGCGTGCCCGGCGGGCCTGCCATGAGACCGCGCGCGGCGGCCGCCCAGCCGGCCGACAACGTCGTGTCGGCATGCAGGAACAGCAGCCAAGCTGCGCTGCCGGCCATGGCGCCGGCAGCGAGCTGTCGGCCGCGACCGGCCGCGGTCCGCACCACGGTGGCGCCGGCTTGGGCCGCGATCGACACCGTGGCGTCGCGCGAGCCGCCGTCGCACACGGTGATCGAGAGCTTGAGGTCGTGGTCGCCCTTCAGGGAGTCGAGAGTATGGGCGAGGGATCGGGCAGCGTTCAGCGCCGGAATGACGACGTCGATGTCCGTCGTCACTGGCTGCAGGCCGCGCCGCCCAAGACGCAGAACTTGGCGCAATGCGGATGGTTGAGGCGAACCGCGCCGACGCTCTCGGCCAACGTGTTGCCGAGTTCGAACTGCGGGTCGTAAGGCAACAGCGTACAGGCGACGACGGCGGCCCGTGTCGCGCCCTTGCGCTTCACCACCATGCGGGCCGAGGCGCACATGACGCTGTCCGGCGATTTCTTCAGGATGCCCCAGCAGGCCGTCGTGATTTCGGGAACGTCGACGCGCGCATCCATCTCGGGAAACAGCACCAGCGACACGGGACTCGCCGCATCGATCGCAATGCCGAGCGCGGCGAACAGCCCGGCGTAGCCCGCGCGCACCTCGGCGTCGGTCTCATCCGAAAAGTGCCGTCCCGCGACGTGGACGTCGAAGCCCGACTGCGCGAGCCACACCAGCCCATCGATGGTGGGCTTCCAGCTGCGCGTCCCGCGTTCCTTCTCGTGCAGCTTCCGATCGTAGTGGTCGACCGACACCCGGATGGTGAGGTTGCGGCCGTAGCGCGCCAGCAGGCCGAGAAGGGCTGGCTTCATCCTGTGCATCGGCTTCATGGCGTTGGTCAGCACCATTGCCTTCAGTCCGCGCGACAGCACGTCCTCGAGCATCGCCGGCAACTCGCGATTCATGAACGGCTCGCCGCCGGTGAAGCCGATCAGCTTCGTGCCGTGGCCGTCGCGCTCGATCTCGTCGAGATAGGCCCGGACCTCTTCGGCCGACAGATAGGCCAGCCGGTCGTTGCGCGGTGAGGATTCGATGTAGCAGTTCTGGCAGGTGAGATTGCAGAGCGTGCCGGTGTTGAACCACAGTGTCTCGAGCGACCGCAGGGCCACATGGGCGCGCTCCTCGCCCTTCGCGGTCATCAGCGCGTCCTGGAATTTCGCCGGATCGAGCAGAATGGGCAGCATCGGCCCAGTATAACGGGACTAGAGCCCGAGCGCGTGACCGATCTGCTTCCATGGCAGCGGCAGCAGCGAGATCAACGCCACCACCCCGAAGCCCAGGATGACGGCGCCCGAGGCACGATTCAGCCACAGCAGGCCCAGCCCCGTGAATCGGTGGCGCAGCGACACGGATGCCGTGCAGATGATGGCCCACCAGGCGAGCGCGCCGCAGAACACGGCGGCCACCAGAAGCGCCGCATCGGCCAGGTTGGCGCCGACGCCCGCCAGGTTGCGGCCGGCGAAGGCGGCGCCGAAGGCCATCACCGTCAAAGGGTTGAACACGGTGATGAAGAAGCTCGAGCTGGCGTAGTGGAAGTGCGTCGCTATCTGGTGCTCGCGGTCGGCCGCCACCGGGTCGCCGACGGTGCGCGGCCGGTGGCGCATCGTCACCCAGCCCATGATGATCAGGCCGATGCCGCCGATGCCCAACAGCCACTTCTCGCGTTCGATGACGAACTGCTCGACGATCGACAGGCCGAAGGCGGCGACGGCGCCGAACACCGCGTCGCCCAACGCCGCGCCGATGCCGGTCATGTAGCCCGCCACGGCGCCCACTGTGATCGAGCGGCGGATGCACAGCACGGCCGCCGGCCCGACCGGCACCGCGATCAGGAAACCGATGGCCGCGCCCTCGATGGCAAGCGCGATCGGGTTGAAGTGAAAGCCCGGGACGTTCATCGACCGGCTACAGCTTTTCGGCGGTGAAGCGGCGGGACGGTGCGATCATTCTGTCCTGTGCCGCAACCAGTTGGAGCTCACGTTCGCCCATGGCCCGGGTGGCCTCGAGCACCGCATATATCGATGAGGCGGCCTTGCCGAGTGCTGCCGGCGTGTCGCCGCTGTCGATCCAGTGCGCCGAGAACAACGCTGCAACGGCATCGCCTGTTCCGTTGGGTGCGATCTCGAACCCGATCAGGGGTGTCGCAATGCGCCACGCCGCTTGTGGGCTGACGGCGACCATCTCGATCTGGTCGGCCGGTGCGTCGGTGCGGCGCAGGCTGGTGATCAGCGCAAGTCGCGGTCCTTTCAGCAGGCTGCGCGCCGCGGCGAGAGCATCGGCCATCGTCGAGACCTTGGCTCCGGTCAGGTGCTCCAGCTCGAAATGGTTGGGCGTCACCAAGTCGGCCTGGGGAAGGGCGCGCTCGCGGAAGAAGGCGTCGATACCGGGCTTCACGTAGATCCCGGTGTCGACGTCGCCCAGCACGGGATCGCAGCACCACACCGCCTTGGCGTTGGCGGCCCGCACTTTGCGCGCGGTGTCGAGCACCACGTCGCCCAGCGCCGCGTCGCCGACGTAACCCGTGAGCAGTGCGTCGCAGCGCGACAACATGCCCAGGGATTCGATGCCGGCCACGATATCGGCGACCTGATCGGCAGGCGCCGTGCGGCCACGCCAGGCGCCATAGCCGGTATGGTTCGAGAATTCGACCGTGTTTACCGCCCAGACCTCGTGGCCCAATCGTTGCAAGGGAAAGGTCGCAGCCCGATTGCCCACGTAGCCGTAGGCAACATGGCTCTGAAGCGAGAGGAAGCGCATACCGCGAGCCACCTTGCCACAAGGAGGCCCGCCATTATAGTCCGGCGCGTTTTGCAGGAGCCGCCATGTCGAAGATCGTTCGCCCGCGCCGCAGCGTCCTCTATATGCCGGGCGCCAACACGCGTGCGCTGGAGAAGGCCAGGACGCTGCCGGCGGATGCGTTGATCTTCGATCTCGAGGACGCCGTCGCGCCCGAGGCCAAGGAGGCCGCGCGCACGAACGTCGTGCTGGCGGCCGAGAGCCGTGCCTACGGCAAGCGCGAGATCGTCATCCGCTGCAACGGGCTCGGCACGCCGTGGGGCGAGGCCGACATCGCCGCCATCGCCCAGTCCGGCGCCGACGCAGTCCTGGTGCCCAAGGTCGAGAGCGCCGCGCAGGTGACCCACGTCGTGTCGCTGCTCGATACTGCGGGCGCGCCCGCCACCCTGGCGGTGTGGGCGATGATGGAGACCCCCAAGGGCATGCTGCGCGCCGAGGAGATCGCCGGCGCCCATCCGCGGCTCGGCCTGTTCGTCATGGGCACCAACGATCTGGTGAAGGACATGCGGGCGCGCCACACGCCGATGCGGCTGCCCATGATCACCGCGCTCGGCATCGGCATGCTGGCCGCGCGCGCCTATGGTCTCGCGATCCTCGACGGCGTCTACAACGACATCCAGGACACGGCAGGCTTCCGCGCCGTCTGCCAGCAGGGACTGGAAATGGGCTTCGACGGCAAGACGCTGATCCACCCCAGCCAAGTCGAGCCGTGCAACGAGATCTTCGCGCCGTCCGCCGCCGAGCTCGAGACGGCGGGAAAGATCGTTGCCGCCTTCAGGACCGCACAGGCCGAAGGCAAGGGCGTGGTCACGGTCGATGGCCGCATGATCGAGAATCTGCATGTCGAGCAGGCCGAGCGTGCGTTGGCGCTCGCTTCGGCAATCAAGGAACTGCAGGCCGCATGAGCAAGACCAGTTCAGGCAACTTCTTCGAGGACTTCCGCGTCGGCCAGGAATTCCAGCACGCCACGCCGCGCACGCTGACCGAAGCCGATGCCGCGCTGAACGTCGGTCTTTACGGCTCCCGCTTCGCCATGAACTCGTCGGACGAGTTCGCGCGGTCGATCGGCCTGCCGCGCGCGCCGCTCGACGACCTGCTGGTGTTCCATGTCGTGATCGGCAAGACCGTGAACGACATCTCGCTCAACGCCGTGGCCAATCTCGGCTACGCCGAGTTCCGCTGGGGCGTGCCGGTCTTTCCTGGCGACACGGTCCAGGCGCGTTCGACTGTCCTGGGATTGCGCGAGAATTCCAACAAGGCAAGCGGCGTCGTCTGGGTGCGCTCGACCGGCACCAACCAGAAGGGCGAGATGGTGCTCGACTACGTGCGCTGGGTGATGGTGCACAAGCGCGATCCGCAGGCGGCCGTCGGTTCGCCCGTGGTGCCGAAGACCGCGCCGGCGGTCGCGCCGGCCGACCTGATCGTGCCCGCGGGACTAAAGCTCGCCGGCTACGACGACGTGATGGCAGGCTCTTCGTATCGCTGGGAAGACTACGAGCCCGGCGAGCGGATCGACCATGTGACCGGCATCACGCTCGAAGACTCCGACCACATGTTCTCGACGCGGCTCTATCAGAATACCGCGCGCGTCCATTTCGACGCCTTCGCCGGCAAGAACACGCGCTTCGGCCGCAGGCTCGCCTATGGCGGCCACGTCATCTCGCTGGCGCGCGCTCTTTCCTTCAACGGTCTCGCCAACGGCTTCCGCCTCGCTGCGATCAACGCCGGCAGCCATGTCGGCCCGACTTTTGGCGGCGACACGACCTATGCCTGGTCGGAGGTGCTGGAGAAGGCGGCACTGCCTGGTCGCACCGACCTGGGTGCATTGCGAATGCGTCTTATTGCGGCAAAGGACTGCCCCTGCGATTCCTTCCCGGGCAGGCTGCCCGACGGCAAGTATCACCCGGCCGTCACGCTCGATCTCGACTACTGGCTCCTCATGCCCCGACGAGCGTGAGCCTCCTCCCCGAAATTTCGCTGAGAAATCCGAGACTTAAGGCGCGTGCACCGGCGACTTCCGTTGACTTGAGGTGGTCTGGCGCTATTAACGTCTAGCCGATGTCGGCAATAGGGGTTCTCGCGCGATGAACGTCGCCAATCGGCCGGTGAATCGGCCGCTTTCTCCGCATTTGCAGGTCTACAAGTGGCAACTCACCTCCGTGATGTCGATCCTGCATCGCGTCACGGGCATGGCGCTCTCGGTCGGCGCTCTCTATCTCGTCATCTGGGTGGTGTTCGCTTCTGCCAGCCCCCGGACGTACGCCATGTTCCAGGGTTTCAACGTCTCGATCCTAGGTCGCATCTTCCTGGGCGGCTGGCTGTTTTGCGCCTTCTACCATCTGTTCAACGGCATCCGGCACCTGTTCTGGGACATGGGCTACGGCTTCGAGATCAAGGATGCCTATCGCAGCGGCTGGATCGTCGTCGCCGCGTCGCTAGCCGCCACGATCGTCTCGTGGATCGTCGGCCTGGCGCTGGCGTGAGGAGGGGCTGATGGACAGCGATCTTCGCACTCATCTCTCGCGCGCCCGCGGTCTCGGCTCGGCAAAGGAGGGCGTGCATCACTTCTGGGCGCAGCGCATCACCGCGCTGGCGCTGATCCCGCTGGTCGTTTGGTTTGCCGTCTCGCTGATCATGATGAGCGGCGCCGATTACACCGTCGTGCGCGCCTGGATCGGCTCGCCGGTGGTCATGGTGCTGCTGATGCTGACCATCGTCATCGGCCTGCACCACGGCCAGCTCGGCATGCAGGTCGTGATCGAGGACTACGTCCACAACGACGGCATGAAGCTCGCGCTGATCGTCCTGATGCGATTCATTGCGGTGTTCTTCGGGCTGGCCGCCATCGTGGCCATCCTGCGTATCGGATTTGGAGGCTGAGCATGGCCGAGGTCGGCAAGAACGAAGGCGGCGACGCGGGCACGCTCAATATCGGCGGCACGTCCTACACCGTCGTCGACCACGAGTACGACGTCGTCGTGGTGGGTGCGGGCGGCTCGGGACTGCGCGCGACTTTCGGCATGGCCAACAAGGGGTTCAAGACCGCCTGCATCACCAAGGTGTTCCCGACCCGCAGCCACACCGTGGCGGCGCAGGGCGGCATCTCGGCGGCGCTGGGCAACATGGGTCCTGACGACTGGCGCTGGCACATGTACGACACCGTCAAAGGGTCGGACTGGCTGGGCGACCAGGATGCCATCGAATACATGTGTCGCGACGGCATCCCGGCGATCATCGAGCTGGAACATTTCGGCGTGCCGTTCAGCCGGACGCCCGAGGGCAAGATCTACCAGCGTCCGTTCGGCGGCATGACAACTGAGTACGGCAAGGGCATCGCGCATCGCACCTGCGCCGCCGCCGACCGTACCGGCCACGCCATCCTGCACACGCTCTACCAGCAGTCGCTCAGGAACCACGCCGAGTTCTTCATCGAGTTCTTCGCGCTCGACCTGATCATGGACGAGGGAGTGTGCCGCGGCGTCATGGCCTGGAACCTGGACGACGGCACCATCCATCGCTTCCGCGCCCATAAGACCGTGTTGGCGACCGGCGGCTACGGCCGCGTCTACCAGACCGCGACCTCGGCGCATACCTGCACTGGCGACGGGGGCGCCATGGCGCTGCGTGCCGGCCTGCCGCTGCAGGACCTCGAGTTCGTGCAGTTCCATCCCACCGGCATCTACGGCGCGGGTTGCCTGATCACCGAGGGCGTGCGCGGCGAGGGCGGCTACGTCACCAACGGCAATGGCGAGCGCTTCATGGAGCGCTATGCGCCGTCGGCCAAGGACCTCGCCAGCCGCGACGTCGTCAGCCGATCGATGACCATCGAGATCCGCGAGGGCCGCGGCTGCGGTGCCAACAAGGATTACATCGAGCTGCATGTCGAGCATCTCGACCCGAAGGTGATCCACGAGCGCCTGCCGGGCATTGCGGAGACGGCGCGCATCTTCGCCGGCGTCGACGTCACCCGCCAGCCGATCCCCATCCTGCCGACATGCCACTACAACATGGGCGGCATCCCGGCGAACTTTCACTGCGATGCGATGACCGTTGTGAACGGCGATCCCAACTCCGTGGTGCCGGGTCTGATGGCGCTCGGCGAGGCGGCGTCGATCGGCGTACACGGCGCCAATCGGCTGGGCTCAAACTCGCTGCTCGAGCTGGTCGTGTTCGGCCGCTCGGCCGCCAACCGCGTCGCCGAGCAGTTGAAGCCCGGCGAGCCGCACAAGCAGATCAAGGACGCCGGCCAGGAGGCGATCGCCCGTCTCGACAGGGCGCGGCACGCCAAGGGCGGCACGCCGACCGCCGAGCTGCGCGCGCTGATGCAGAAGACCATGCAGAACGACTGCGCGGTGTTCCGCACCACGCAGAGCCTGAAGGACGGCTGCGCCAACATGGACAAGGTGTTTGCCGGCAAGCAGGACATCCGGGTCAAGGACCGCTCGATGATCTGGAACTCCGACCTGATGGAGACGATGGAGTTCGAGAACCTGATCATGCAGGCGATGGGCACGATCTACTCGGCGGCCAATCGTCTGGAGAGCCGCGGTGCGCATGCCCACGAGGATCATCCCGAACGCGACGACAAGAACTGGTTGAAGCACACGGTCGTGTGGGTCGACGAAAACACCGGCAAGACCCGCATCGACTACCGCCCGGTCAACCTGCAGCCGATGAGCAACGACGTTCAGTCGTTCCCGCCGAAGGCCCGCGTGTACTGAGAGGAAGCGATGGCTGAGTTCGCATTGCCCGCCAATTCGAAGATCGGTACGGGCCAGACCTACAAGGCGCCCGGCGGCGCCAAGAACATCAGGATGTTCAAGGTCTATCGCTGGACGCCGGACGACGGCAAGAACCCGTCGATCGACACCTATGAAGTCGACATGGACACCTGCGGTCCGATGGTTCTCGACGCGCTTATCAAGATCAAGAACGAGATGGACAGCTCGCTCACCTTCCGCCGCTCGTGCCGCGAGGGCGTGTGCGGCTCGTGCGCGATGAACATCGACGGCACCAACACGCTGGCCTGCACCAAGTACATCTCCGACGTGAAGGACGACATCAAGATCTACCCGCTGCCGCACATGCCGGTGGTCAAGGACCTGGTGCCCGACCTCAACGTGCCCTACGCCCAGCTCAGCTCGATCGAGCCGTGGCTGAAAACGTCGACCCAGCCGCCGACCCGCGAGCGCCTGCAGTCGCCGGAAGAGCGCGCCAAGCTCGACGGCTTGTGGGAGTGCATCCTGTGCTTCTGCTGCTCGACTTCGTGCCCCTCCTACTGGTGGAACGGCGAACGCTACCTCGGCCCGGCGATCCTGCTGCAGGCCTACCGCTGGCTGGCCGACAGCCGTGACGAGGCCGCGGGGGAGCGGCTCGACCAGCTGGAAGATCCGTTCCGGCTGTATCGCTGCCATACTATCATGAACTGCACCAAGACCTGCCCCAAGCACTTGAACCCGGCGAAGGCGATCGCCGAGATCAAGAAGATGATGGTCGAACGTACGATCTGACGGGCGCGGTCTTTGCCCGCGTTCTTTGCTATGGTGCCCTGACCAATAACGAAGAGGTCAGGGATGCTCGGCAAATTCATCGCGGCTGCCGCACTCGGCGGCGCGGCTGCCCTCTTGTCTTTGCCGGCGTCGGCCGGGCAGACGTTCGATGCCGTCAAGGCCAAGGGCTTCGTGCAGTGCGCGGTCAATACCGGGCTGGCGGGCTTTTCGATGGCCGACAGCCAGGGCAAGTGGACGGGGCTCGACGTCGATCTCTGCAAAGCGTTGGCGGCCGCCATGTTCGGCGATGCTGAGAAGGTCAAGTTCACTCCGACTACGGCGCAGCAGCGCTTCGTCGCCCTGCAGTCGGGCGAGGTCGACGTCATAACCCGCAACGCCACGCAGACCCTGCTGCGCGACACCTCGCTCGGCTTCAATATCGCCGGCGTCAATTTCTATGATGGCCAGGGCTTCCTGGTGCCGGCCAAGAGCAATATCAAGAGCGCCAAGGAGCTGAACGGCGCAACGATCTGCGTGCAGCCCGGCACCACCACCGAGCTCAACCTCGCGGACTACTTCCGCAGACAGAAGATGAGCTTCAAGCCCGTGCTGATCGAGAAGCTCGACGAGCTGCTGCAGGCTTACTCCGCCGGTCGTTGTGATGCCTACACGACCGACGCTTCCGGGCTCGCCGCCGTGCGCGTCGCCCAGCTTGCCGGCAAGGGCGAGCACGTCATCCTGCCCGAGCGCATCTCCAAGGAGCCGCTAGGCCCGATCGTTCGCCACGGCGACGACCAGTGGTTCGACCTGGTGAAGTGGGTGCTGATGGGGATGATCGAGGCCGAGGAGATGGGCATCACCTCCAAGAACGTCGACGAGATGCTGAAGAGCGACGATCCTTCCATCAAGCGCTTCCTGGGCGTCACGCCGAGCTTCGGCAAGGCGGTCGGCGTCGACGAGAAGTGGATGTACAACGTCATCAAACAGGTCGGGAACTACGGCGAAAGCTACGACCGCAATGTCGGCACGGCTACGCCGCTCAAGCTCGAGCGTGGCCAGAATGCGCTGTGGACCAATGGCGGCCTGATGTACGCGATCCCCTTCCGCTGATCTGCTGCGCGGGTCGTCGCATTCGCGCGCACCGGGGATGCGTGTTGCAGGAGGCATGATGGGTCCATTTGGACCCATCATGCTCTACCTTGGTGCGACACAGGAGGAACGTGAGATGGAGCGGCGATTCGTCAAAGTCGAGAAGGGGC